>NZ_PSVZ01000004.1:0-193056 GCF_002932315.1 Rathayibacter sp. AY1C9 | reverse complement strand
ATTGGCATTGAACATAGTGCACGCTGTTGAGTTCTCAAGAATCGGACACATCCCGCCTCCACACCAGAACGGTGCTTCACAACGAAAGTGATCGAAGATTGCTGTACGAAGGCATGAGCCACTCGATTTGTCTTGCTTGCCGAGACCGGTTAGGCTTGTCAGAACCGAAGTCCCGATCGCCTCCGTGGCAACTCGACTAACTTAGCACATCCGCAGGCCGTGTCAAGTCCGGCTTCTCCGTGGTGTTCGCTGCACGATCGAGGACCGCACCGCTGCACCGGGCTCGGCCGTGAGGCCTTGCAACGAAGCCGGGACAGTGTCCCGTGGAGGCTTTGCATCTTACCCTCGCGATCCCGCAGTCTTCAAGAGACGAATCTCTAACAGGCCTGGGAGCGAGGGGATGGTCCCCGCTTGAGGTGGGCCAGCTGGTCTCGACGCTCTGCGCCTGACTCCCGCTTGCCGCTCCTTTGGGGTGACGAGGAGTTACATTACGTCGGGCCTCGGCCGAGCGGCAAATCGCCTGCGTCCCGGGCGTGTCGCGATTCAGGGGCCGTGCGTCGCTGAGTGTCCGACTCGGTACCCGACACCGGCTACCGGCTACCGGCTACCGGCTACCGGCTACCGGCTACCGGCTACCGGCTACCGGCTACCGGCTACCGGCTACCGGCTACCGGCTACCGGCTACCGGACACCGAGTTGATGAGACCGCCGACGCCGTCATCATCCGCGTCCGCTCGAGGAGAGCGGGCACGCGGTCAGCGGACGAAGGCCCCGGCGAAGCTCTTCTTGCCGCGACGGAGGACGGCGATCCCATCGATCAACGGGAGCTCGCCGAGCGTGACGGTCTCGGACGGGAGGGCGGTGTTGTTCACCGAGAGCCCTCCCTGAGCGAGTGCCCGTCGCGCCTCCCCCGTGCTGGCGACGAGTCCGGTCTCGACGAACGCCTGCAGCGCCGGCGTCTCCGGTGTCGCCTCCATCGAGGGCACCGCCTCGAGCGCGCCACGGAGGATGACCGGGTCGATCCCCTCGAGCGAGCCCTTGCCGAAGAGCGCGGCCGAGGCGTCGATCACCGAGCGCGTCGCCTCCGCTCCGTGCACCAGCGACGTGACCTCCCAGGCGAGCGCGCGCTGCGCCTCCCGGCGGAACGGCTCGTCGGCGGCGGCCTTCTCCAGGCGCTCGATCTCCGTGCGCGGCAGGAAGGTGAAGATCCGCAGGCGGTCGGCGACGTCACGGTCGTCCGTGTTGACCCAGAACTGGTAGAACGCGTACGGGCTGGTGAGCTCGGAGTCGAGCCAGACGGCGTTGCCCTCGCTCTTGCCGAACTTGGTGCCGTCGGAGTTCATCACCAGCGGTGTGCCGATCGCGTGGACCGACACGCCCTCCGTGCGGTGGATGAGGTCGGTCCCGCTCGTCAGGTTGCCCCACTGGTCGCTGCCGCCGGTCTGCAGGACGCACCCGTACTGCCGGTAGAGCTCCAGGTAGTCGAGACCCTGCAGGATCTGGTAGCTGAACTCGGTGTAGCTGATCCCCGCGTCGGAGTTGAGGCGGGCGCTGACCGCGTCCTTCTTGAGCATCGTCCCCACGCGGAAGTGCTTCCCGATCTCCCGCAGGAAGTCGATCGCCGACAGCGGAGCGGTCCAGTCGAGGTTGTTGACCAGGCGCAGCCCGTTGTCGCCGCCCGCGGGAACGAACCGGGACACCTGCGCCTGGAGGCGCTCGACCCACGCCGTCACCGTCTCGCGCGAGTTCAGCGTCCGCTCGGCCGTCGGACGCGGATCCCCGATCAGCCCGGTCGAGCCGCCGACGAGCCCGAGCGGCCGATGCCCGGCCAGCTGGAGCCGGCGCATGACGATCAGCTGCACCAGGTTCCCGAGGTGGAGGCTGGGCGCGGTCGGGTCGAAACCGCAGTAGTAGGTGATCGGCTCCCCCGACAGCAGCTCGCGCAACGCTCCCGCATCGGTCGACACGTGCACCGAGCCTCGCCAGACCAGCTCGTCCCACACGGAGTCGAAGGCGGGGTCGAGCTGCGGGCTCGTCGCGGACCCGGGGAGGTGCTGGTCGATCACCCGACCAGGCTACCGCGGCGGGAAGGAGCCGGTCTCCGCCAGTCAAGCGCACAGGCTTGATCCCGGGCGATCAAGTGCCGATACTTGATCGAGGAGGTCCGATGTTCGTCATCACCGCGGATCAGCGCGACAGCAGGCACGACCACGACCGCGTGGACCAGGCGATCGCGAGCCTGATCGACGACGGTCGGGCGTCGTTCGTCCTGCCCCCGGAGCGGACGGCGGGCGACGAGTTCCAGTGCGTGCTCGACCGGGCCGATGCCGTCGTCGCGCTCGTGCTCGAGCTGCACCGGACCGGCCACTGGAGCATCGGCCTCGGGATCGGCCCCGTCGACCGGCCACTCCCCGCGACCACGAGAGCGGCGACCGGGGAGGCGTACTTCGCGGCGCGCCGGGCGGTCGAGGCGGCGAAGGGCCGGCCGACGCGCTTCTCCCTCGATCCGGACGCACCGGGAACGGCGGCGCCGGCACCGGCGGACGTCCAGGCGCTGATCGATCCGCTCCTCCTGCTGCGCGACGCGCGCTCCGAGGCCGGCTGGCAGATCGTCGACCTGCTCGAGAGCGGCCTCTCCCAGAAGGATGCGGCCGAGCGCCTCGCCGTCAGCCCGCAGGCGGTCAGCCTCCGGGTCCGCGCGGCGAGTGCTCGAGTCGACGCTCCCGCCCGTGACGCGCTCGCGCGCCTGCTGACAGTGGTCGACCGTACGCTCGACCCCACCGACGAGAGGACACCCCGATGACGGCACCCCCCGGATCCCCCGCCCTGCTCCTCGCCTCCGCGCTGCAGTCCGCCTCGTGGACGGGCGTGGTGCTCGTGCTGCTCGCCGGACTCGCCGGTGCGGTGCTCGCCGTGCGCCTTCGCCGTCCGCAGCTCGCCTGGATCCCCCTCGTGGCGGCGGCCGCCGCCTTCCTGCTCACGGCGGTCGCCGGACCGTCCGCGCCCCCGATCCACTCCGTCCTGGTGGCGGTGCTGGCCTTCGCGCTGGCGGTCGCGGGCGGCGGGCCGGTCGTGCTGCTCACCCTCCGGCTCGCGACGGCCGACTCCCGCAGCGGCAGCCACGGCGGCATCATGGTCGCCGGATCCTCCCGCCCCGCCGCCGGGAGCGCGCCCTCGGCGATCGGCCAGCCGATCGAGGTGCTCCGCGGCGGGACGACGATCGGGGTCCTCGAGCGGATCGCGACGGCCGGCGCACTGATGAGCGGTCTCCCCGAGGGGATCGCGGTCGTGGTGGCGATCAAGGGCGTCGGCCGCTTCAGCGAGCTCGCCTCCCCGGAGGCGCGCGAGCGGTTCATCATCGGCACGCTGGCGAGCCTCGCCTGGTCGGCGGCTCTCGGCGTGCTCGCCCGGCTCTACCTCGCGGGCTGAGCTCCGGGCCGCCGCCGGAGCACTGCTCTCCGGTAGGGCGAGACGGTGGGGTCGCCCGGGATGCTGAAGCGCCACGGGAAGTCGTCCCCGCCGCCCGGGCCCGAGACGCCGGTGCGCGGGCCCGCCGCCACGGAGGACGGCCTCTCCCCCGGCAGCAGCTCGAACGCCGCCTCGAGCGGGTCGCCCGACTCGGTGAGACGGACTCCGAGGGCCTTCGCCAGCCGTGCGGGTCCGCGGGCCAGATCCCGGCTGCGAACGGGTCCGCGCCGGATCATCGCGAGATCCTCCCCCGAGACGGCCTCGCCTGCGCGCAGCAGCACCGCCGACGCCGCGCCCGCCGGGGAGCAGACGATGTTCACGCAGGTGTGCATCCCGTAGGTGAAGTACGCGTACACAAACCCGGGCGGACCGAACATGGGAGCCGTCCGGGGTGTCGGTCCGCGGTGCGCATGCGAGCCCGGATCCTCACCGGTTCCGAGGTACGCCTCGACCTCGGTCAGCCGGACGCCGACCACGCCCTCCGGCGTGCGGTGCAGGAGGACGCGGCCGAGCAGCTCCGGTGCCACCTCGAGGGCCGAGCGCGCGAGGTCGGGGAGGTCGGCGCTCAGAAGAAGCTCTGGCCCGACACGAGGGTGATCACGATCACCGCGACGATGACGACTGCGGCGACGAGCACCAGAGTCCGCTGCTGCCAGGGGCGCAGCGGCGGACGGCCGTCGTCGCCCGGCGCTCCTCGAAGAGTCACGGGCGTTCCCCTCGGAGGGATCCGCGCACGACCCGGACGCGCTCGGTCAGCCGGGCGAGCTGCTCCGCGACGCGGTCGGGAGCCGTGCCGCCGACACCGTCCCGGCTCGCCACCGATCCCTCGATGCTGAGGACGGTCCGCACGTCGGGAGTGAGCAGCGGCGACACCGAGGCGAGCGCGGCGGCGTCGAGATCCTCGAGCCCCCTCCCCTGCGACTCCGCCAGCTTGACCAGCTCACCGGTGATCTCGTGGGCGTCCCGGAAGGGCACGTGCTTCTTCACGAGCCACTCGGCCACGTCGGTCGCGAGGGAGAAGCCCTGGGGCGCGAGCTCCGCCATCCGGTCGGTGTGGAAGGTGAGGGTCGCGATCATGCCGCTGAACGCGGGCAGCAGCACCTCGAGGGTCGTCACCGAGTCGAAGACCGGCTCCTTGTCCTCCTGCAGGTCGCGGTTGTAGGCGAGCGGCAGCGCCTTGAGGGTCGCGAGCAGCCCGGTGAGGTTGCCGATCAAGCGGCCGGACTTCCCCCGGGCGAGCTCGGCGATGTCGGGGTTCTTCTTCTGCGGCATGATCGAGGACCCGGTCGAGTAGCCGTCGTCGAGCGTGACGAAGGCGAACTCCCGCGTGTTCCAGAGGATGACCTCCTCCGCGATGCGCGAGACGTCGATCCCGATCATGGCGCTGACGAAGGCGAACTCGGCGACGAGGTCGCGGCTGGCCGTCCCGTCGATCGAGTTCGGCACGCTCGACGCGAAGCCGAGATCGCGGGCGACCGCCTCGGCGTCGAGGCCGAGGGTCGAGCCGGCGAGGGCGCCCGAGCCGTAGGGCGAGACGTCCGCCCGGACGGCCCAGTCCCGCAGGCGCTCCAGATCGCGCAGCAGCGCCCAGCCGTGGGCGAGCAGATGGTGCGCGAGGAGCACGGGCTGAGCGTGCTGGAGGTGGGTGCGCCCGGGCATGATCGCCGTCGGGTGCGCCGACGCCTGCGCGGCGAGGGCGTCGATGAGCTGCACCACCAGCTCCGAGACGAGCGCCGCGTGGTCGCGGAGGTACATCCGGACGAAGGTGGCGATCTGGTCGTTGCGCGAGCGCCCCGCGCGGAGCTTGCCGCCGAGCTCGGGACCGGCTTCGAGCATCAGGCCGCGCTCGAGGGCGCCGTGCACGTCCTCGTCCGACTCGTCGGCGGCGAAGCTCCCGTCGGCGACGGCAGCCTCGAGCCGGTCGAGCGCCGCGAGCATCGCGGTGAGCTCGGCGTCGTCGAGGTAGCCCGCTCCGGCGAGCGCCCGGGCGTGGGCGCGCGAGCCGGCGAGGTCGTAGGGGGCGAGCTGCCAGTCGAAGTGGGTCGACCTCGAGAGCGCGGCGAGCTCGGGCGAGGGGCCGCCGGCGAAGCGGCCGCCCCACAGGGCTCCGGCCTCGCCCGCGCGGGCGGAGGGTCGTTCCGTCATGGTTCTCCTCGGGTTCGGCTGTCGAGTCTACTGAGCGGCGTCGGCGGTGCCGGCGCGCTCCAGGAGCCACACGAGCAGGGCCTTCTGCGCGTGCAGGCGGTTCTCCGCCTCGTCCCAGATCACGCTCTGCGGGCCGTCGATCACGTCGGCGGTCACCTCGTAGCCGCGGTCCGCGGGCAGGCAGTGCAGGAACAACGCATCGGGAGCGGCGGCGGTCATCGTGGCCGCGTCGACCCGGTAGGCGCCGAAGGTCGCGACGCGCGCCGCCTTCTCGTCCTCCTTGCCCATCGACACCCACGTGTCCGTGATCACGATGTCGGAGCCGGCCGCGCCCTCGTCGGGGTCGGTCGTGGTGATCGCCGATCCGCCGGTGGTCGCGGCGATGCGCTGCGCACCGGCCAGGACCGCCGCGTCCGGCGAGTACGACTCCGGGGAGACGATGCGGACGTGCATGCCGGCCGTGGCCCCCGCCAGGAGGTACGAGTGCGCCATGTTGCTCGCTCCGTCGCCGAAGAACGTGAGCGTGAGGCCGGCGAGGCGACCGCGGTGCTCGCGGATGGTCAGCAGGTCGGCGAGGAGCTGGCACGGGTGGAACTCGTCCGAGAGCGCGTTGACGACCGGCACGCGCGTGCTGCGCGCCATCTCCTCCAGGCCCGACTGCGCGTAGGTGCGCCACACGATGGCGGCGACCTGGCGCTCCAGGACCCGCGCCGTGTCGGAGGCGGTCTCCTTGCCGCCGAGCTGGCTGCTCGCGGTCGAGATGATCAGGGGGCTGCCGCCGAGATCGGCGATGCCGACCGCGAAGGAGACACGGGTGCGCGTGGAGGACTTGTCGAAGATCACGGCGACGGTCTGCGGACCGGCGAGGGGCTTCCGGGAGAAGCGGTCGCGCTTGAGCTCGAGGGCGAGGTCGAGGATCTCGGCCTGCTCGGCGGGAGTGATGTCGTCGTCGCGGAGGAAGTGGCGGGTCACGGTGCTGGTCGCTTTCGGTGGAGGTACGGGGTCAGAGGGTCTGCAGTGCGCGGCCGAAGCGCTCGGCGAACTCGGCGACGTCGGCGGCGGTCACCACGAGCGGAGGCGCGAGCCGGATGCTCGAGTCGTTCGCCGCGTTCACGATCAGGCCGGCGTCGAGGCAGGCGGCGGCGAGCTCGGCGGCGACCGGCCGGGTCAGGGCGATGCCCAGGAGGAGGCCCGCGCCGCGGACCCCTCCGATCAGGGGCGAGTCGAGAGCGGTCAGCGCGTCGACGATCTGCGCCCCGCGCTCCCGCGCGTTGCCGAGAAGGTCGGCGCGCTCGATCTCGGCGAGCACGGCTCCGGCCACGGCGGTCGCGAGCGGATTGCCGCCGAACGTGCTGCCGTGGTGGCCCTTCTGCAGGAGGTCGGACGCCTCGCCGAAGGTCACCAGCGCTCCGACGGGGAAGCCTCCGCCGAGCCCCTTGGCCAGGGTGACGGCGTCGGGCAGGATCCCCGCCTCCTGGTAGGCGAACCAGCGTCCGGTCCGCCCGACCCCGGTCTGGATCTCGTCGACGATGAGCAGCGCGCCGTGCTCGCGAGTGAGCTCGCGCGCGCGCTCGAGGTAGCCGCCCGGCAGGGGGATGACGCCCGCCTCCCCCTGGATGGGCTCGACGATCAGCGCGGCGACGGACTCGTCGAGAGCCGCCTCGAGGGACTCGATGCTCGCCTCGAGGTGCTCGACCCCTCCCGGCATCGGCTCGAACGGCGCGCGCATGGCCGCCTTGCCGGTCAGCGCGAGCGCGCCCATCGTCCGCCCGTGGAACGCGTTCTGCAGCGCCAGGACGCGGTGCCGGCCGCCGGCCGCGTTCAGCCGCGCCAGCTTGAAGGCCGCCTCGTTGGCCTCGGTGCCCGAGTTGGCGAAGTAGACGCGGCCCGTCTCCCCGGCCCCGGTGAGGCGGCGCAGGGTCTCGGCCAGCTCGATCTGCGGGGCGGTCGCGAAGTAGTTGGAGACGTGGGCGAGCGCACCGGCCTGGCGCGTCACGGCCTCGACGAACACGGGATGCGCATGGCCGAGCGAGTTGACGGCGATGCCGCCGAGGAAGTCGAGGTACTCCCGCCCGTCGACGTCCCAGACCCGGCAGCCCTCACCGCGCTCGAGCACGGCGAGCGGCGGCGCGAAGGTCTGCATCATCGCGGCGGAGTAGCGGTCGCGCGCCGAGCCGGTGCGGGACGCGGTCGTGGGGGTGGACATGGTGGCCTTTCGATCGGAGCGGTCCGGCCGCGAGGGCCGACGGTGCGCGCGTCCCGGACGGGACGGGCGCTCGGAGCCGGGGCCGCTGAGGATCAGCGGCCCGACATTCGCTCCCGGTCGCGGGGGTCGAGCGAGGCGACGACCTCGGTGCCGATGCCCTCCGAGGTGAACACCTCGAGCAGGATCGAGTGCGGGATGCGGCCGTCGATGATGGCGGCCTTGGGCACTCCCCCGCGCACGGCGTCGAGGCAGGCGGTCATCTTGGGGATCATGCCCGATTCGAGCGAGGGCAGCAGAGCCGCGAGGTCGTCCGAGCGGATGTGCGAGACGAGCGACTCGCGGTCGGGCCAGTCGGAGTAGAGGCCGGCCACGTCGGTGAGGACGACGAGCTTCTCGGCGCCGAGCGCGACGGCCAGCGCGGCGGCGGCGGCGTCGGCGTTGACGTTCAGCGACTGCGTGGGGTCGTCCGAATCGGGGGCGATCGAGGACACGACCGGGATCCGGCCGGCCTCGAGCTGAGCGAGGACGGCGGCGGGGTCCACAGCGATCACGTCTCCGACGAGTCCGAGGTCGTGCTCCTCGCCGTCGATCACGACACCGCGGCGGCGGCCGACGAAGAGGCCCGCGTCCTCACCGGAGATGCCGGCGGCGAGGGGGCCGTGCTCGTTGATCCGGCGGACGATGTCGCGGCTGATGCTGCCGGTGAGCACCATCCGCACCACCTCCATCGCCTCGGGGCTCGTGACCCGGTAGCCGCCCCGGAACTCGCTCTCGATCCCGAGCCGGTCGAGCATCCGCGAGATCTGCGGCCCGCCGCCGTGGACGACCACGGGGCGGATCCCGGCGTAGCGCAGGTAGACCATGTCCTGGGCGAAGGAGCGCTGCAGCTCCTCCGACACCATCGCGTTGCCGCCGAACTTGATCACCATCGTGCGCCCGTGGAAGCTCTGCAGCCAGGGCAGCGACTCGATGAGCGTCGCGGCCTTCCCGGGCGCGGCGTCGCGCTCGGCGCGGCTCTCGGCCGAGAGAGTGGTGTCGTCGCTCATGGCCGCCTCAGCTCGAGTACGCGGAGTTCTCGTGCACGTAGTCGTGCGTGAGGTCGTTGGTCCAGATCGTGGCCGTCGCGTCGCCGGCGTGCAGGTCGATGTCGACGGCGACCTCCCGAGGGGCGAGGTCGACGAGGTCGCGGCTCTCGTGCGGCTCGCCCGCGAGGCAGACCTGCACCCCGTTCATCGCGACGTCGATGCCGTACGGGTCGAACTGCGCATCGGTCGTGCCCACGGCGGCGAGGACGCGGCCCCAGTTGGGATCCTTGCCGAAGATCGCGGCCTTGAACAGGTTGCTGCGGGAGACGGCGCGGGCGACGACCACGGCCTCGTCCTCGGTCGCGGCGTTCAGCACGCGGATCGCGACGTCGTGGGCGGCGCCCTCCGCATCCGCCTGCAGCTGCAGGGTGAGGTCGCGGCAGACCGCGGTCAGGGCCGCGGTGAACTCGTCGGCGTCGGCCTCGACGCCGCTGGCGCCGCTCGCGAGCAGTGCGACGGTGTCGTTCGTCGACATGCAGCCGTCCGAGTCGAGGCGGTCGAAGGTGACGCGGGTCGCGGCACGCAGGGCGGTGTCGAGAGCGGCGGACTCGAGGGCCGCGTCGGTCGTGATCACGACCAGCATCGTCGCCAGACCCGGCGCGAGCATCCCGGCGCCCTTGGCCATGCCGCCGATGCTCCAGCCCTGCTCGGAACGGACCACCGCCTGCTTCGGGACCGTGTCGGTGGTCATGATCGCGCGGGCGGCCGCCTCGCCCGCCTCGGGTCCCCCGGCGAGCTCGGCGGAGGCGCCGGTCACTCCGGCGGTGAGCTTCGCGAGGTCGAGCTGGTCGCCGATCAGCCCGGTGGAGCACACCAGCACGTCGCCGGCGGACACCTCGAGGCTCTCGCCCACGAGCTCCGCGGTGCGGTGGGTGACCTGGAAGCCCTGAGCACCCGTGTAGCAGTTGGCGCCGCCGGAGTTGAGGACGATCGCCGAGACGACGCCGTCGCGCATCACCTGCTCGCTCCAGAGGACGGGGTTCGCCTTGCAGCGGTTGCTCGTGAAGACCGCGGCGGCGCTCTGCAGCGGGCCGAGGTTCTGCACGAGCGCGACGTCGCGCGCTCCGGTCGACTTCAGCCCGGCGACGACTCCGGCCGCCCGGAACCCTGCTGCTGCGGTGACGCTCACGGCGCGACTCCGTTCACGCTCAGGCCGAGGGACTCCGGGAGTCCCAGGGCGATGTTGGTGGACTGGACGGCCGCGCCCGCGGTGCCCTTGACCAGGTTGTCGATGGCCGAGACGACCACGACGCGGCGGGCCCGCTCGTCCACGGCGAGTCCGATCAGAGCGGTGTTCGCCCCCACCACGTCGGCCGTCCGGGGGAAGGAGCCCTCCGGGAGCAGCTGGACGAAGGTCTCGTCGCCGTAGGCGGTCTCCCACGCGGCGCGCACGTCCTGCGCGGAGACGCCGGGAGCGAGGCGCGCGGTCGAGGTCGCCAGGATGCCCCGGGACATCGGCACGAGGACCGGGGTGAACGAGATCGAGACGGGTCCGGTTCCGGCGAGCAGGAGGTTCTGCCGGATCTCGGGATTGTGGCGGTGCGCTCCGCCGAGGCCGTAGGCGTGCGCGGAGCCGAGGAGCTCGCTGGCGAGGAGGTCGATCCGCAGGCTCTTGCCCGCACCCGAGGGTCCGACGGCGAGGACCGCGACGAGGTCCGACGACTCGATCACTCCGGCGTGCAGGCCGGGGGCCAGGCCGAGCGTGATCGCCGTGACGTTGCAGCCGGGGACGGCGATGCGCCGCACTCCGGCGAGCGCCTCGCGCTGCTTGCGTCCGCCGCCGCCGATCAGCAGCTCCGGGAGCCCGTAGGGCCAGGCCCCGGCGAAGTCGCCCCCGTAGAAGTCGGCCCAGTCCTGCGGGTCGGTCAAGCGGTGGTCGGCGCCGCAGTCGACGACGAGGACGTCCTCGGGCAGGGTCGCGGTGATCTCGCCCGACTTCCCGTGCGGGAGGGCGAGGAAGACGACGTCGTGCCCGGCGAGGTTCCCGGTCGTCGTGTCGACGAGGACGAGGTCGCGGAGCGAGCGGAGGTGCGGGTGCACGGCGATGAGGGGCTGACCCGCGTTGGCGTGCGCCGTCACCGTGCGCACCTCGAACTCGGGGTGGTCGGCGAGCAGTCGCAGCAGCTCGCCGCCCGCGTAGCCGCTCGCACCGGCCACCGCCACGGAGAAAGTCATGCCCGAGAGCCTAGCCGGTGCGGGTGCGGGGCCCCGCCCGGCCGAGCCGGACGGGACCCCCGGCCTCACTCGCGGAGTCGGACGCCGAAGCGCTCCGCCGCCACGGCCACGCCGTTCTCCTTCGCGGCCGTCGCCTCGGCCGCGGTGAGCGTGCGGTCCGGCGCGCGGAAGCGCAGCGCGAACGTCAGCGACTTCGTCCCCTCGGCGAGCCCGGTGCCGCGGTAGTCGTCGACCAGGCGGATCGCCTCGAGCAGCTCGCCCGCCCCCTCGGCGACGGCGGCGCGCACGTCGGCTGCCGCGATGCCGACCGGCACGACGAGCGAGAGGTCCTGGGTCGCGGCGGGCAGCGCGCCCACCGGACGGGCCACGACGACCCTCCCGGCCCGCGCGAGCAGCGGCTCGAGGTCGAGCTCGACCACGGCGACGCGGCGCGGGAGGTCGAGCTCCTCGGCGAGCGCCGGGAGCAGCTCCCCCGCGTGCCCGATGACCGCGCCGTCGAGCACGACCTCGGCGGTGCGGCCCGGGTGCAGCGCGGCGTGGGCCCCCTGGCGCAGCACGAGCTCGGTGCCGGTCGCTGCGGCGACCTCGCGGACCACGTCGAGGGCGTCGCGCCAGTCGACGTCACGCCCGGCGACACCGGGCTGGCGCACGACGGCGGCACCCGTGAGCAGCGCCGCGAGGTGCCGCGGCTGCGGCGGAATGCCCGCGTTCAGCTCGGCCTCGACCTCCGCGGACGGACGCGTCCCGCCCGCAGGGAGCGCCCCCGAGCCGAACGGGCGGCCGGCAACCGGGAGGAAGACGGAGCCGAGCTCGTAGACCGCGAGATCCGTCAGGCCGCGCGAGCGGTTGCGGGCCGCGACCTGCACGAGACCCGGCAGCAGAGAGATCCGCAGCTGGCCCGCGGTCGCGTCGAGCGGGTTGGCGAGCGTGATCTGCTCCTGCGGCTCCCCGTCGACCGAGCCGAGCCGGTCGTTGATCGAGCGCGAGAGGAACGGGTACGAGAGCACCTCGGTCAGACCCGCGGCGGCGAGCGCCTGGGCGAGGGTGCGGCGCAGCCGCTGGCCCGGGGTCAGCCCGCGGCCGGGAGGCGCCACGGGCAGGATCGCCGGGATGCGGTCGTACCCGGTGATGCGGGCGACCTCCTCCGCGAGCGAGGCGCGGTCGACGAGGTCGGGGCGCCAGCTCGGCGGAGTCACCAGCAGGCCCGCTCCGCCGGCCTCGACGGAGGCGCCGATCTCGACGAGCGCGCCGCGGATCTCCTCCGGGGTGTACTCCACGCCGATGAGGCCTGCGACGTAGCCGTCCGGCAGCTCGACCGGCTCCGCCGTGCGCGGGTCGGCCAGGACCGAGCCGAGCTCGTCCGCCGTGCCGCCGGCGAGCTCCACCAGCAGCTGCACCGCCCGGGCCGCGGCGACCGAGGCCACCTCGGGGTCGACGCCGCGCTCGAAGCGCCGCGACGCCTCGCTCGGCAGCTTGTGCCGGCGAGCCGTCCGGGCGATCGAGACCGGGTCGAAGTTCGCCGCCTCGAGCAGGACGTCGGACGTGGCGTCCGAGATCTCGGTGCGCGCGCCCCCCATCACTCCGGCGAGGCCGATCGCCCCGCCGTCGTCGGCGATGACGAGGTCCTCCGCGTGCAGGCGCCGGGTCTGGCCGTCGAGCGTCTCGAGGGTCTCCCCCGGCGCGGCGCGCCGCACCACGATGCCGCCCTGCAGGGTCGCCAGGTCGTAGCCGTGCAGCGGCTGGCCCAGCTCGAACATCACGTAGTTGGTGATGTCCACGACGAGCGAGATCGAGCGGACGCCGGCCAGGCGCAGTCGCGCGAGCATCCACGGCGGCGTCGGTCGCGAGACGTCGACGCCCCGAACGACGCGCGTGACGAACACGGAGGCGCCGACACGGCCGCGGATCGGCGCCTCGTCGGCCACGGACACGGGGAAGACGGGGGCCGTCTCCGTGCGCTCGTGCGGAGGGAGCGCCCGAGCGGGGTCGCGGAAGGCGGCTCCGGTGGCGTGGGCGTACTCGCGGGCGATGCCGCGGATCGAGAAGGCGTAGCCGCGGTCGGGCGTCACGTTGACCTCGACCGCGGCGTCGTCGAGACCGAGGAGCGCGACGGCGTCCGTGCCCGGCTCCGGGTCGAGCCCGAGCGAGGCGAGGCGGAGGATGCCGTCGTGGTCGTCCCCGAGGCCGAGCTCGCGGCTCGAGGCGATCATCCCGTCGGACACGTGCCCGTAGGTCTTCCGCGCGGAGATCGGGAACGGCCCGGGCAGGACCGCGCCCGGCAGTGACACGACGACCTTGTCGCCGGCCGCGAAGTTGTGGGCTCCGCAGACGATGCCGCGGACGTCCTCTCCGCCGTCGGCGGCACGCCTGCCCTCCGGGGCCACGCGGACGTGGCACCAGTTGATGGTCTTGCCGTTCTTCTGCGGCTCGGGAGCGAGGTCGAGCACCTCGCCGACGACGACGGGGCCGGTCACCTCGAAGCGGTGGACGTCCTCCTCCTCCAGGCCGACCGACACCAGGGCCGCGTGCACGGACTCCGTCGTGACGTCCTGCTCGAGGTCGACGTACTCCCCCAGCCAGCTCAGCGGGATGCGCATCAGATCACCATCCCGTACTGCTCGCTGAAGCGGACGTCGCCCTCGACCATGTCGCGCATGTCCTTCACGTCGTTGCGGAACATCAGGGTCCGCTCGATCCCCATGCCGAAGGCGAACCCGGAGTACTCCTCCGGGTCGATCCCGGCCGCGCGCAGCACGTTCGGATTGACCATGCCGCAGCCGCCCCACTCGATCCAGCGGGCACCGCCGACGAAGGTCGGGTGCCAGACGTCCAGCTCGGCGCTGGGCTCGGTGAAGGGGAAGTAGTTCGGGCGCAGGCGGATGCGCGCGTCGTCGCCGAAGAGGATCCGCGCGACGTGCTCGAGGGTGCCCCGCAGGTGCGCCATGGTCAGGCCGCGGTCGACGGCGAGACCCTCGAACTGCGTGAACACGGGCGTGTGCGTCGCATCGAGCTCGTCGGTGCGGTACACCCGTCCGGGAGCGATCACGTAGAGCGGCAGCGGGCGCTCGAGCATCGAGCGGATCTGCACCGGCGAGGTGTGCGTGCGCAGCACCAGGTGCGAGTCGACGGGGTCGACGAAGAAGGTGTCCTGCATGGCTCGGGCCGGGTGGTCCTCGTCGAAGTTCAGGGCGTCGAAGTTGAACCACTCGTTCTCGAGCTCCGGCCCCTCCGCGATCTCCCAGCCCATCCCGACGAACACGTCGGCGATCGACTCCTGGAGCAGCGAGAGGGGGTGGCGGGCGCCGCGGCGCACGAAGCTGGCGCCGGCGGTGACGTCCACGCGCTCGGCCTCGAGCGCGGCCGCGTCCTCGGCCTCGACGAGCTCGGCCTCGCGGGCGGCGTAGGCGTCGCCCACCTGCTTGCGGGCACCGCCGACGAGCTTGCCGGACGCCGCCTTGTGCTCGGGCGGGACGGAGCGCATCTGCGCGTTGAGGCGGGCGAGGGCGGACCCCTCGCCGAGGTGGGCGGCTCGGGCGGACTTCAGAGCGGTGGAGTCGCCCGCCGCGCCGATGGCGGCGAGGGCGTCGGCGACCGCCGCGGAGACGGCCTCATCGGTGATCGGGTTGCTGTCTGACACGATCCCCCAGTGTAGGCGAGGGCCTCCGCCCCCTCCCGCCGCCCGCGCGCGGTGCTCGTCGCGCTCGCCCGCGGCCAGGCCCCCATCTGCGCCGACGGCCCTCGAAGCCCCGCCACCGGCGCTGCTCGACCAGCAGGGGCGGGTTCTCGCTACGCCGGGGTCGGAGGCTGCTCGACCGGCAGGAAGCTGGGCGCCGCCGGACGGGAAGACGCCCGGACCGATCGCGACTCCCCGATCACCACCGCCTCCGCGTCGACGACGCCGGAGCGGAGCACCACCGCTCGATGCGCTGAGCGATCGCCGGACCCTCGAGGCGAACGGACGAATCGCGTGCGAGCGATTCCTCCTAGCCGGACGCAGGACGCTCTGCGGAACCCGACCCCGTCAGGAAGCCGACCGCGGTGAGGATCGCCCTCGGGCGATCCTCACAGTTCAATCCTGCACAGCGATCAGCTGCGTGTCCGTCTGCGCGCGGGCTGCGGGGTGGCCGCCGATGGTGCGGCCGCCGCGTCCGCCGCTCTTCGTGCGGATCTCGATCCACTTCGCCAGCCCCGAGAGGAGGAGGCAGATGCCGATGTAGATCGCTCCGATGACGATCGCCGCCGGGATGATCGGGCTGTCGAGGCTCGACTGGTTGCCCAGGTAGCGCGCGTAGTACAGCAGCTCGTTGTAGGTGATGATCGAGCCGAGCGCCGTGTCCTTGAGGGCGACGACGAGCTGGGCGATGATCACGGGCAGCATCGAGCGGATCGCCTGGGGGAACAGGATGAGCCGCATCACGCCGGACTTGCGCAGGCCGATCGCGTAGCCCGCCTCCTTCTGTCCTCGCGGGAGGGCTTCGATGCCGGCGCGGAAGATCTCGGAGAAGACGGAGCCGTTGTAGAGGGTCAGGGCGATGACGACGGCGAGGTAGGGGCTGAGCTTGAGGCCCGCGAACGGCAGGCCGTAGTACATCAGCATCATCAGGATCAGGACGGGGATCGCCCGGAACAGCTCGATGAAGAGCGTGACGGGGACGTTGATCCAGCGCCGGTCCGAGAGCCGGCCGATCGCCAGGAGGAGGCCGAGGACGAGGCTGGCGACGCCCGCCGTGGCGAAGGCCGCGAGCGTGCGGCCGAGGGCGCCGCCGATGCTCTGCCAGACCAGCGGGTAGCCGAACGCGCGCCACTTGGAGGCGTCGAACTGGCCGGACTCCGCGAAGCGCCAGACCACGAAGCCGAGGAACGCCGCGATCAGCAGGACGACGACGACGCCGATGACGCGGTTGCGCACGACGGCCCGGGGGCCGGGGTTGTCGAAGAGGACGGAGCTCATCGGGCGACCCTCCACTTCTTCTCGAGCTGACGTTGGACGAGCGAGAGCAGGGTGACCAGGACCACGAAGACCAGGGCCACCCAGAGGACGACGATGAGGCTGTTCTCGCCGCGCTCGTTGAGCACGCGGACGATGGTGCCCGCCTCCGCGACCGAGAAGCCGGCGGCGACGGTGGTGTTCTTCAGCAGCGCGATCAGGACGCTCATGAGCGGCGGGATCACGGAGCGGAAGGCCTGGGGCAGGACGACCTGCGTCATCGTGAGGCCGAAGTCGAGGCCGATCGCGCGGGCCGCCTCGGCCTGGCCGATCGGCACGGTGTTGATGCCCGACCGCAGCACCTCCGCGACGTAGGTCGCGGTGTAGAGGCTGAGGGCGCAGATCGCCAGGTTCGTGTAGTCCACCTGCGGCAGGTCGAGCTTGGGGTAGCCGAAGGCGAAGAAGAACATCACCAGCGTGAGCGGGGTGTTCCGGATGGTGTTCACGTACACCGTGCCGACCGCGCGGGCGATCGGGACGGGCGAGACGCGCATCGCGCCGACCACCGTGCCGATCAGCAGGGCGAACACGAGCGAGACGCTGAAGAGGATCAGGGTGTTGCCGAAGGCCGGGACGTAGACGTCGAGGTTGTTCAACAGGACATCCATGCGGCTGGCCCTTCTGTCGGAGCGGTGGTGGTGGTCGAGGAGAGGGGACCCCCGGGCGGCGGTCGGGCCGCCCGGGGCGCCTCCTAGTAGTCGTTCACCGCCGGCTGGGTGACGGTGGTGCCGGACTGGCCGAGCGTCTCGTCGTAGATGGCGCTCCAGGTCTCGCCGCCGTCGGTCAGCATGCCGTTGACGAAGTGGCGCAGGGCGTCGTCGTCCTTGGGCAGGCCGATGCCGTACAGCTCGGTGCTGAAGGGCTCTCCGACGACCTTGAGCTCGTCGGGCCGCTGAGCGGCGTAGCCGATCAGGATCGCGCCGTCGGTGGTGACGGCGTCGACGGTGCCGTCGGCGAGCGCGTCCACGCACTGCGAGTACGTGTCGAACTCCTCGGTCTTCACCTCGGGGTAGTTGGTGCGGATGTTCTGGATCGGGGTGGAGCCGGTGGCCGAGCACACGGTGGTGTCGGCGGTGAGGTCGTCCGGTCCGGTGATCGTGTCGTTGTCGGCCGCGACGAGCAGCTGCTGGCCGGTCTCGAAGTAGGGTCCGGCGAAGCCGACCTGCTCCTTGCGCTTGTCGGTGATCGAGTAGGTGCCGACGTAGTAGTCGATGTCGCCGTTCACGATCGACGCCTCGCGGTTGGCCGACGGGATCGCCTTGAACTCGATGGCGTCGGCCGCGAAGCCGAGCGAGGCCGCGGTCCACTTCGCGATCTCGATGTCGAAGCCGGAGCGCTCGCCGGTCGCCGCGTCGAGGTAGCCCAGCCCGGGCTGGTCCTCCTTGACGCCGATGACGACCTTGCCGTCCGCGGTCATCGCGTCGAAGGTCGGGCTGCCCTCGAGAGTGACGTCGGAGGCGACCTCGTACGCGGAGGTCCCTCCCTCGGAGCCTCCACCGGCGCCGCCGCCGGCGGTTCCGGAGTCGCCGGAGCAGCCTGCGAGGGCGAGGGTCGCTGCTGCGAGTCCCGCGGTCATGAACATGAGCCTGGTGCGCATGATCGTCCTTCCTGGGGTTCGGCCCGCCGGAGCGGGCGATGTCGGGTCGGCTCCCGGGTCACGGGTCCGACCTGCCTGGTGGCTGCTGATCGCGCTTCTAGTGCGTGATGAGCTTGGAGAGGAAGTCCTTGGCCCGGTCGGTGCGGGGCGCGGTGAAGAACGACTCCGGGTCGGTGTCCTCGAGGATCTCGCCGTCGGCCATGAACACGACGCGGTCGGCGGCCTTCCGGGCGAAGCCCATCTCGTGGGTGACGACGATCATCGTCATCCCGTCCTTGGCGAGCCCGACCATCACGTCCAGGACCTCGTTGATCATCTCGGGATCGAGCGCCGAGGTCGGCTCGTCGAAGAGCATCACCTTGGGCTTCATCGCCAGCGCCCGCGCGATCGCGACGCGCTGCTGCTGCCCGCCGGAGAGCTGGGCCGGGGTCTTGGCGGCCTGGTGGCCGACGCCGACCCGGTCGAGCAGCGCCGTAGCCTGCGCCTCCGCGTCCTTGCGGGAGAGCCCGCGGACCTTGATCGGGCCGAGGGTGACGTTCTCGAGGATCGTCTTGTGCGCGAAGAGGTTGAACGACTGGAAGACCATCCCGACGTCGGCGCGGAGCGCGGCGAGGCCCTTGCCCTCCTCCGGGAGCTTCTGCCCGTCGATGGTGATGGTGCCGCCCGAGATCGTCTCGAGCCGGTTGACCGTGCGGCAGAGCGTCGACTTGCCGGATCCGGAGGGACCGAGGACCACGACGACCTCGCCCCGGTGCACCGTCAGATCGATGTCCTTCAGAGCCTGGAAGTCGCCGTAGTGCTTCTGCACCCCGGAGAGGACGACGAGGGGTTCACCGGCGGGAGCGGCGGCGCGCTCGTCTTGCGGGGCTGTGACCATGCCGTCAGAGAAGCACACGGGGATGGGCCGGTCAAATCATGAGGGAATTCTTAACCGAAGGGTAACAACGCACCCTGTTCTCCAGGTTCGCGGCACCCTCGGCCCGGTTCCTCTCAGGAACGCAGCGCGAAGGCGCTCTCGTACAGGCAGACGGAGGCCGCGGTCGCGAGGTTGAGCGACTCCGCCGCCCCGTAGATGGGCACCGCGACCACGCCGTCGACGAGGGCGAGCGACTCCTCCTCGAGGCCGCGCGCCTCGTTGCCGAAGACCCAGACGGTCGGCTGGGCGAGGTCCCCGCGGGCGCGGACGTCGAGCAGGTCCTCCCCCTTCACGTCGGCCGCGACGGAGCGGAGGCCCACGCCGCGGAGCCGGCCCAGCACGTCGGCGAGGTCGGCGCCGACCGCGACCGGGAGGTGGAAGAGCGAGCCGGTCGTGGAGCGCACGACCTTGGGGTTGTAGAGGTCGACCGAGCGGCCGGACAGCACGACCGCGTCAGCGCCGGCGGCGTCGGCGGCACGGATGATCGTGCCGAGGTTGCCCGGATCGCGGACCTCCTCGAGCACCGCCACGAGGCGCGGCTCGGAGGCGACGACGTCCTTGAGCGACGTGGGGAACTGACGGCAGACCGCGACGAAGCCCTGCGGAGTGACGGTGTCGGCCATCGCGTCGAGGACGTCCTCGGTCACGTACTCGATCTCCACCTCCGCCTCGGCGGCCGCGGCGACGATCTCGGGGTGCCGCTCCAGAGCGGTCGGAGTCGCGAACGACTCGACGATCAGCTCCGGGCGGTACTGCAGCGCCTCGGAGAGTGCCTGCGGGCCCTCGAGGAGGAAGAGCCCCGTCTCGAGCCGGGCCGGGCGGCGGGTGAGCTTCGCCACGGAGCGGACACGGGGAGAGCGGGGGTTGTCGAGCATGCGGCGAGCCTATCGGCGCGGTGATCGCCGCCCCCGCAGACACGGCGCGGGAGGGCCCGCGAACGACGGAGGGGGCCGCGACCTCTCGGTCGCGACCCCCTCCGGGAAGCCGTGCTGACTACGCTGCGGCCTTGGGCGCCGAGGTGTCGGCGGGCAGCGCGCTCTTCGCGGTCGCGACGAGCGAGGCGAACGTGGCCGGCTCGGTGATCGCGAGGTCCGCGAGGATGCGGCGGTCGACCTGGACGCCGGCCAGGGCGAGGCCCTGGATGAAGCGGTTGTAGGTCAGGCCGTTCGCGCGGGACGCGGCGTTGATGCGCTGGATCCAGAGACGACGGAACTCGCCCTTCTTGGCGCGGCGGTCGCGGTACGAGTAGACGAGGGAGTGGGTGACCTGCTCCTTCGCCTTGCGGTAGAGGCGCGACCGCTGGCCGCGGTAGCCCGAGGCGCGCTCGAGGATGACGCGACGCTTCTTGTGGGCGTTGACGGCCCTCTTCACTCTTGCCATTGCTGTTTCTTCCTATCGATCCGTGTCGGCTGAGTAGCGACCACGCGGCGCAGCGGGCTGCGCCGGCGGTGGGCTACAGACCGAGAAGCTTCTTGGCGACCTTGGCGTCCTGCGGGGCGAGGACCTGGTCCTGGTTGAGGCGGCGCGTGCGAACGCTGGACTTGGACTCCAGGTTGTGCCGCATGCCGGCCTGCTGCTTCATGACCTTGCCGGAGCCGGTCACCTTGAAGCGCTTCTTGGCACCCGAGTGGGTCTTCATCTTGGGCATGTTCTCTCCTTGTGAACGTCACTCCGCGCTCGGCGGGGCGAAACCGGTGCCCCGCGAGCGGGGCGTCCACCGGCCCCGAGGCCGGGGCGGCGAAGTACTAGACGGACTCGGCCTCGGCCGTGTCCTCGGGGGTGTTGGCCTCGCGACGAGCGGCGCGGACCGCATTGGCCTCGGCCTTCGCCTCGGACTTGTTCTTCAGCGGGCCGATGACCATCACCATGTTGCGACCGTCGATGGTCGGGGTGGACTCGACCTGGCCGAACTCGGCGACGTCCTCCGCGAAGCGCTGGAGCAGGCGGACGCCCATCTCGGGGCGCGACTGCTCGCGACCGCGGAAGAGGATCATCGCCTTGACCTTGTCGCCGGCCTTGAGGAAGCCCTCGGCGCGCTTGCGCTTGGTCTCGTAGTCGTGCTTGTCGATCTTCAGGCGGAAACGGACCTCCTTGAGGATCGTGTTCGCCTGGTTGCGACGGGCTTCCTTGAGCTTCTGAGCCTGCTCGTACTTGAACTTCCCGTAGTCCATGATCTTGGCCACGGGCGGCTTGGAGTTGGGGGCGACCTCGACCAGGTCCAGGTCTGCGTCCTGCGCGAGTCGCAGGGCGACCTCGATCTTGACGACGCCGACCTGTTCTCCTGCGGGACCCACGAGGCGGACCTCGGGGACGCGGATACGGTCGTTGGTACGGGGATCGCTGATTGCGTTTCTCCTCTGATCTCGGTGAGTGCAGCTGCGCTGCCGGAGTCTTCTCCAGCGCACCCGAGAGAGGTGATCGTCCCGTCCACGTCGTGCCTGCAGCACGGCGCTCGCACCCTGTGACGCGGTTCCCGAGGCGGACCTCGAGAGCCGCAGCCCTGCCTCCGGTGGTCTGACGACCCTCGGGGGCGGAGTGCTTCTGACCCGGTAACCTTGTGAAGCGGTCAAGCGCGGGTGGGAGAATCTCCACTTTCGAACCGAGGACATGCCTCGGAGCCCGGACAACCATAGCAGACCGGCGGCCCGCCCGACAGAGCGGATCCGGCCGCCCCTCGATCCTCTGCTGCGGCGGCCGCGCCCCTCCACCACGGACGACGAACGAAGGACCCATGGCCCAGTACGACGACGACTACACGCGACGATTCGGCGAGGACGGCGGAGCCTCCGACGTGGAGGCCGCGCGCGACATCGCGGAGGTCCCGGCGGTGGAGATCATCACCACCGCCGCCGTGCACCTGATGAGCGCGGCCGCCGTCAAGTGCGGGCTCGCCGACGAGCCCGGAGCGCAGGTCGACCTCGACGAGGCGCGCAAGCTCATCAACGCGCTCGCGGGCCTGGTCACGGCCGGGGCGCCCGACATCAGCGACATGCACGCCCGGAGCCTGCGCGACGGCCTCCGCACCCTCCAGCTCGCGTTCCGTGAGGCGTCCCCGATCGCCGACCCGATCGGCAAGGGCCCGGGCGAGAAGTGGACCGGCCCGGTCACCTGATCGGGAGTCAGCGGGCGGCGGCGAGCTGCAGCGTCATCGAGTCGACGCGCTGCGCGACGGTCTCGTCGTCCGCCCACCGCTCCCCCAGGCGCGCGACGAGGGCGCCGAGCGCGTCCTGATCGAGCCCCGGGCGCAGGCTCAGGACCACCACGAGCTCGGGCCCCGCCAGGCGCTGCTGCGGGTCTCCCGCGCGCACCTCGAGCGAGGCGACCGCCCGCTCCCCCTCCGCAGCCGCGCGCAGAGCCCGGCGCACCTCCGCATCGGCGGGGGCCGGCCGCCAGTCGCCGCCCTCCGCGATCGCCCAGAGCGCCGGGCGCCGAACCGCGAACTCCCGCTCGGACGCGGGGTCGAGGACCATCACCTCGGTGCCCTCCGCGACGGCCGCCAGGGCCGCACGGCGCCCGTCGACCGGGACGGGACGGGCGGCCGGGTCCCATCGGCGCATGCTCTCGACGCCGCTGAAGACGGGGAGCACCGTGCGGCCGTCGGGTCCGGCGACCGTGACGATCGCGAGCTCCTGCGTCTTGTCCGCCCGGAGTCCCCCGACCCCCTCCGCCTCCTCGCCGAGGCGGGCGACCAGCGGGATGAGCAGGCGGGACGTGCGGATCGCGTCGACCACGGCCTCCGGGCCGCGAGTGCCGCGGGCGAAGGACTCGAGCGCGGCGACCAGCGCCTCCGGGGCGCTTCCGTCGTCCTTCGGCGCTGCGCTCGGCTCGAAGTGCCGGCCCGCCCAGGGGGTGCCGGCCGAGTCGGTCAGATGCGCCGGGAGCGGGCGGGGCTCACTCGGATGCGACATCCAGGGCCTCCGCGAGCGTGAACGCGCCCGCGTACAGCGCCTTGCCGACGATCGCGCCCTCGAGCCCCTGGGGCACGAGGTCGCGCAGAGCGGCGATGTCGTCGAGGTTCGAGATGCCGCCCGAGGCGATCACGGGGCGGTGGGTGCGGGCCATGACCTGCTCGAGGAGCTCGAGGTTCGGGCCCTTGAGCGTGCCGTCCTTCGTGACGTCGGTGACGACGTAGCGGGTGCAGCCGGCCTCCTCCAGGCGGTCGAGGACCTGCCAGAGGTCGCCGCCCTCCTTGGTCCAGCCGCGCGCGGCGAGCGTGGTGCCCCGGACGTCGAGACCGACGGCGATCTGGTCGCCGTACTGCGCGATGACGCTCGCGGCCCACTCGGGGTTCTCGAGCGCCGCGGTGCCGAGGTTGATGCGCTTCGCGCCGGCGCTCAGCGCGGACTCGAGGCTCCGGTCGTCGCGAATCCCGCCGGAGAGCTCGACGTTGACGCCCTTCACCTGCCGGATGACCTTCTTCATGATGCCGTGGTTGTCGCCGCGGCCGAAGGCGGCGTCGAGGTCGACGAGGTGGATCCACTCCGCGCCCTGGTCGGCCCAGTCGCCCGCGGCGTCGATCGGGTCGCCGTAGTTGGTCTCGGTCCCGGCCTCGCCCTGCGTAAGCCGCACGGCCCTGCCGCCCGCCACGTCGATCGCGGGCAGGAGGACCAGGCCCGGGGCCTTGGTGAACTCGCTCATCGTCATCCTCAGTCTCGGAGCCGGTGCCGGCCCCTGGAGGCGCCGACCACCGGCCGATCCTAGTTCGTGCGGAGGGTGCCCAGCCAATTGGCCAGCAGCCGGAGCCCGGCGGCCCCCGACTTCTCGGGGTGGAACTGCGTGGCCGAGAGCGGCCCGTTCTCGACCGCGGCGATGAAGGGGCCTCCGTGATCGGCCCAGGTGACCGCGGGACGCGGGAACGGGGGCATCACGTCGAGCGACCACTCGCGGGCGCCGTAGGAGTGCACGAAGTAGAAGCGCTCCTCGGCGATGCCGTCGAAGAGCACCGATCCCTCGGGAGCGGAGACGGTGTTCCAGCCCATGTGCGGGACGACCTCGGCCGGGAGTAGGTCCACCGTCCCCGGCCACTCGCCCAGGCCCTCGCTCTCGACCCCGCGCTCGACGCCGCGCTCGAAGAGCACCTGCATCCCGACGCAGATGCCCAGGACGGGGCGCCCGCCGGCGAGGCGCTTCTCGATGATCTCGCCGCCGCGGGCGCGGGTCAGTGCCGACATCACGGCGTCGAAGGCGCCGACGCCGGGCACGAGGAGGCCGTCCGCCTCCAGCGCCCGCTGCCGGTCCCCCGTCAGCTCGACGTCGGCCCCGGCGAGCTCGAGCGCCTTGACGGCGGAGTGCACGTTCCCCGAGCCGTAGTCGTAGACCACGACGGAGGGGCGGGCCGAGCTCACAGCGCGCCCTTCGTCGACGGCACGCCGGAGACGAGCGGATCGAGGGCCTTGGCCTGACGGAAGGCGCGGGCGAACGCCTTGAACTCCGCTTCGGCGATGTGGTGCGGGTCCCTGCCGCCGAGCACCGTGACGTGCACGGTGAGGCCGGCGTTGAACGCGATCGCCTCGAAGACGTGGCGCACCATCGACCCGGTGAAGTGGCCGCCGATCAGGTGCAGCGCGAAGCCCTCCGGCTCGCCGGTGTGCACGAGGTAGGGGCGCCCCGAGATGTCGACGACCGCCTGCACGAGCGCCTCGTCGAGGGGGACGAGCGCGTCGCCGAAGCGGGAGATCCCGGCCTTGTCGCCGAGCGCCTGACGGATGGCCGTGCCGAGCACGATGCCGATGTCCTCCGCGGTGTGGTGGATATCGATCTCGATGTCGCCGCGGGCCCGGACTCGGAGATCCGTGAGCGAGTGCTTCGCGAACGCCGTCAGCAGGTGGTCGAAGAAGGGCACGCCGGTCTCGAGATCGGCGACGCCCGTGCCGTCGAGGTCGAGGGAGAGCTCGATGCTCGACTCGCTGGTGGCACGGCTGAGGGAGGCGGTGCGCCCGGGTGCGGCGCTCGGGGAGGTCATGCCTTCCAGTCTATTCGCGCCGCGTCGCCGCCCCCGGGCGGAGCTCACTCGCGCGAGAGCGCCACCGCGGGGTCGGCCGACGGTGCGGGGAGGGAGGCGAGCGCCTCGAGGAACGCGGTCGTCTCCTCCTCGGTGCCGGCGCTGACACGGAGGTGGTTCGGGATGCCGACGTCGCGGATGAGGACGCCGCGGGCGAGCAGGCCCTCGAACACGGCGGCCGGATCCGCGACATTGCCGAACAGGACGAAGTTGCTGCCGGTCGCGTACGGGCGGTAGCCGAGGGCGCGCAGGCCGTCGATCATCCGGTCGCGCTGCACGATGATCTCGCCGACCATGGCGAGCATCTCGTCGGCGTGAGCGAGGGCGGCGGTCGCGGCGGCCTGGGTGAGGGCCGACAGGTGGTACGGGAGGCGGACGAGGCGGAGCGCGTCGATCACCGCGGGGTCGGCGGCGAGGTAGCCCAGGCGGACGCCGGCGAAGGCGAAGGCCTTGCTCATGGTGCGGGACACGAGCAGGCGCGGTCGCCCGGGGAGGAGGCTCAGCGCGGTGGGCGCGCCCCTGCCCGCGAACTCGGCGTACGCCTCGTCGACGACGACGATGCCGTCGGTCGCGTCGTAGACCGCCTCGATCACGGCGAGGTCGAGCGGCGTCCCGGTCGGGTTGTTCGGAGCGCAGAGGAAGACGATGTCGGGCCGGGCCCGGCGCACCTGCTCCGCGGCGTACTCGGCTCCGATCTCGAACTCCGCCTCGCGCGGAGCGGGGATCCACTCCGTTCCACTCCCCGACGCGAGGATCGAGTACATCGAATAGGTGGGCGCGAACCCCAGCAGCGAGCGCCCGGGACCGCCGAACGCCTGAAGGACGTGCTGGAGCACCTCGTTCGATCCGTTCGCAGCCCACACGCCGTCCGCGGTGAGCCCGTGACCGAGGTAGCCGGCGAGGGAGTCGCGCAGCTCTCGGAACTCGCGGTCGGGGTACCGGTTGACGGTGCGCAGCGCCTCCGTGACCCGCCCGACGATGTCGGCGATCACGTCGTCCGGGACCGGGTGGGTGTTCTCGTTGACGTTGAGGGCGACGGGCACGACCGCCTGGGGGGCACCGTACGGGTGCCTGCCTCGGAGGTCGTCGCGGAGGGGCAGGTCATCGAGAGTCGTCACCAGGGAATGGTAGCGAAGCACCCGGCGCGGACGTCCGGGCAGCCCGGCTCAGCGAGCGGTGTCGTACTCGGCCGGGACCGCGAGGCGCTGCCCGGGCTCGACGCCCGCGCTCGAGAGCTGGTTGAGGGAGAGGATGTCGTCGACCACGTCGCGCGGGTCCGCCTGCGGGGCGAGCTCCTCGGCAAGCGACCAGAGCGATTCGCCCGCGTGAACGGTGACGTACTGGAACTCGACCGCAGCGGCGTCGCTCGACGCGACCGCTCCACCGCCGTTGAGCCCGAAGGCGAAGGCGCCCGCGACGATCGGCAGGGCCCCCAGAGCGGCCACCACGGCGCGGCCGCGGCGCGTGAGGCGCAGACGGGTGCGAACGATCCGCGCTTCGCCGAACGCGCTCATCGGCTCGGGAGCGGACGGCAGTACCTCGACGGGCCGAGCCGCGGACGAGCGCTGGAGCGGGCGGGAGGTGAGCTGTGCGGTCATGGGAACGCTCCTTTCAACAGGGATTCGGGGAGGCCCTCGGCCGGGAGGGCCGCCCCGAACGCCTGTACCGAACATATCTTCGAACGACGGAGCGGTCAAGGGACCGTTCCGGCTGATCCGCGGGCGGACTCGCGCGCGACACACTCGAACGAATGTTCCGAGTCGTGAGTTCCGGCGGATACAGTTTCGAGAGCCTGGTCGTAGTAGAGCAGCGACCACCGACATTCCTTGTCGGGTCGCGACCGGGCGGGCGCGCACGCGGCGTGCGCACCGGGAAGAGGGAGCATCGTGAGCGACGCGCAGAGGGCCGGGACCCCGGCCGCCAAGACGAAGGCGGCCGCAGGCCGGCGCCGGAAGAGCCTGAGCGCCAAGCAGCTCGCGATCCTCGACGCGATCCAGCGCTCGGTGTCGAGCCGCGGCTACCCGCCGAGCATGCGCGAGATCGGCGACGCGGTCGGCCTCGCCTCGCTGTCGAGCGTCACCCACCAGCTCAACCAGCTCGAGCTCAGCGGCTACCTGCGCCGCGACCCGAACCGGCCCCGCGCCCTCGAGATCCTCATCGACGTCCCCAGCTCGACGGACGACGACGGGTCGTTCGAGTCGACCGCGACGGTCGGCGACGCGGCGATGGTCCCCCTCGTCGGCCGGATCGCGGCGGGCGTGCCGATCATGGCCGACCAGCAGATCGACGAGGTGTTCCCGCTTCCCCGGCAGCTCGTCGGCAAGGGCGAGCTCTTCATGCTCAAGGTCGTCGGCGAGTCGATGATCGACGCCGCGATCTGCGACGGCGACTGGGTCGTGGTCCGCTCGCAGCGCACCGCCGAGAACGGCGAGATCGTGGCGGCCATGCTCGACGGCGAGGCCACCGTCAAGGTGCTGCGCCAGCGCGACGGCCACACCTGGCTGCTGCCCCGCAACTCCAACTTCGAGCCGATCCTCGGCGACGAGGCAGAGGTGCTCGGGAAGATCGTGGCGGTCCTCCGCTCGGTCTGACACCGGGCGTGCAGGAGGGGCCCGACCGGCGTGCAGCCGGTCGGGCCCCTCCTGCATTCGACGGGCACGGGCGATCGGGGCGCGCGCCCCTCCGTCGCGGTCACGGGAAGGCGGAGGAGAGCTGCCGACACGAGATCGCCGAACCCTCCGACCGCCGGAGCGGGTCGATGATGCGGGACGCCGCACCCCCTCCCGGATGCGCCGAGCGCCCGCCTCCCGGACGGGGAGACGGGCGCTCGGGTGGTGGCGATCAGGCCTGGACGGCCGCGCGCGGAACCGCGAACTCGGTGAGCGAGCCCGCCAGGTCGGCGTGCACGAGGGCGACCACGCGGGTGCCGCCCTCGACGTACTGCGTCGACAGGATCCGGCCGCTGCGGTGCAGATGCGAGATCACATCGCCCCGGTCGTACGGCACGAGCAGGTCGATCTCGACGTCCGGCTCGGGCAGGATCTCGGCGATCCGCGCCTCCAGCTCGTCGATGCCCTCGCCGCTGCGCGCCGACACGAAGACCGCGTCGGGAGCGAGACCGCGCAGCACCAGCCGCGTGCCCTCGTCCACCAGATCGGCCTTGTTGAAGGCGATGATCTCGGGGATGCTGCGGGCGCCCACCTCGCCGATCACGTCGCGCACGGTGGCGATCTGCCCGGCCGGATCGGGGTGGGAGGCGTCCACGACGTGGACGATCACATCGGAGTCCGCGACCTCCTCGAGCGTCGACCGGAAGGCCTCGACGAGCTGGTGCGGAAGCGCTCGCACGAAGCCGACCGTGTCGGCGAGCGTGTAGAGGCGCCCGTCCTTCGTCTGGGCCTTGCGGACGGTGGCGTCGAGGGTCGCGAAGAGCGAGTTCTCGACGAGGACGCCCGCGTGCGTCATCCGATTCAGCAGGCTCGACTTGCCGGCGTTCGTGTACCCCGCGATCGCCACCGAGGGGACGGCGTTGCGCTTGCGGTTCGCGCGCTTGGCCTCGCGGGCGGGCTTCATCGCCGTGATCTGCTTGCGCAGGCGCGCCATGCGGGTGTGGATGCGGCGACGATCGAGCTCGATCTTCGTCTCACCCGGACCGCGCGAGCCCATTCCGGCTCCCGCGCCCACCTGGCCGCCGGCCTGGCGGGACATGGACTCGCCCCAGCCGCGCAGTCGCGGGAGCAGGTACTCGAGCTGCGCGAGCTCGACCTGCGCCTTGCCCTCGCGGCTCTTCGCGTGCTGGCTGAAGATGTCGAGGATCACCGCGGTGCGGTCGATCACCTTGACCTTCACCACGTCCTCCAGCGCGCGGCGCTGGCTCGGTGCGAGCTCGGTGTCGGCGACGACCGTGTCCGCGCCGAGGGCCGCGACGAGCCCCGCGAGCTCCTGGGCCTTGCCCTTGCCGAGGTAGGTGCTCGGATCGGGGTGCGGGCGGCGCTGGAGCAGGCCGTCGAGGACCGTCGCTCCCGCCGTCTCCGCGAGCGCGGCGAGCTCGTGCAGCGAGTTCTCCGCGTCCTCCAGCGAATTCTGCGAGTACACGCCGATGAGCACGACGTTCTCCAGGCGCAGCTGGCGGTACTCGACCTCCGTGACGTCCTCGAGCTCGGTCGAGAGGCCGGCGACGCGTCGCAGCGCCTGCCGGTCGTCGCGGTCGAACTGCTCGCCGTCGCTGTTCTCGCCCTCGTGGCCGGCGCTCTGCAGCGCCTGGGCTCCACCCGCGACGAAGCGCGAGTACCCTGCCGAACGCGACTGCGCGTTCGCCAGGACCCTCGAGACGACGTCCACGGCCTCGGTCGTGTCGGTCTCGTTCAGGTCTTCCGTCATCCGGATAACACTAACTCCTCAGGTCTTGATAGGTTCACTTCTCATGGCCGCCGAGCACTACTTCTCGAGTACTCCCGACGGCGACCTCCGGCCCCGCAGGATCCAGGCCCGCCTGGCCGGCCGCGACCTCGAGGTCACGACGGCAGGAGGGGTGTTCAGCCCCGGTCACGTCGATCTCGGCACGCGCGTCCTGCTGGACGCGGTGCCCGACGCCCCCGCTGACGGGGACCTGCTGGACCTCGGCTGCGGCTGGGGCCCGATCGCCCTCGCGCTCGCCCTCGCCTCCCCCGACGCCCGGGTGTGGGCGGTCGACGTCAACCAGCGGGCGCTCGAGCTGGTCCGTCGCAACTGCGAGGAACTCGGCGTCCTCAATGTCAACGCCGTGCTGCCCGAGGATGTTCCCGACGACGTCCGCTTCCGCACCGTGTGGTCGAACCCGCCGATCCGCATCGGCAAGGAGGAGCTGCACCTCCTTCTCGAGCGCTGGCTGCCGCGGCTCGAGGAGGGCGCGGACGCCTGGCTCGTCGTGCAGCGCAACCTCGGCTCCGACTCGCTCCAGACCTGGCTGGGCGCCGCGTTCGCCGGGCGGCTCGACGTGGAGCGCGTCTCCTCGGCGAAGGGCTTCCGCGTGCTGCGGACGACCCGCCGGGCCTGACCGGGTCCTCAGTCGATCCGGATCGTCCCGGTGAAGACGAGGTCGGCCGGGCCGGAGAGCCCGACGTGCTCGCCCTCCTCCGCCGCGAACATCGTCACGCCGAGCGTGCCGCCCGGGACCTCCACGCGCCAGGCCTGCGGAGCGCGCGCTCCCGCCCAGTAGCGCACCGCCAGTGCCGCCGCCGCGGCACCCGTGCCGCAGCTCAGGGTCTCGCCGCTGCCGCGCTCGTGCACGCGCATCCGGATCCGCCCGATCCCGTCGTGGACCAGCGGCTCGCCGGGAACCACGAACTCGACGTTCGCGCCGTCCTCGGGCTCCGGGTCGAGCTGCGGGATGTAGGAGAGGTCGGCGGAGTCGAGCTCCTCGTCGTTGCTGAGGGCGACGACCACGTGCGGATTGCCGAGGTCGATCCCGAGACCGGGGCGCGCGACCTTGAGCTCCTTCGCCCGCACCAGGGGCTCGCCGCCCGCCAGCTCCCAGCGGCCGAGGTCGACCTGGAACCCGGCACCGCTGCGGGTGACGTCGCGGACGCCGGCGCGGGTGCCGATCGGCAGGGTGTCGCCGGGCTCGAGCGCCGCGAGGCCGCCCGCGAGCAGGAACGCGGCGTAGACGCGGATGCCGTTGCCGCACATCTCGGCGATCGAGCCGTCGGCGTTGCGGTAGTCCATGAACCACTCCGCCTCGCTCTCCTCGGCCAGAGCCGCGGCGCCCTCCGGGATCGCGCGGGAGCGGACGGCACGGATGACGCCGTCGGCGCCGACGCCGAAGTGGCGGTCGCAGATCATCGCGATCTGCGCGGGCGAGAGGTCGACCTCACCGTCCGGGTCGCTGAAGAGCACGAAGTCGTTGCCGGTGCCCTGGCCCTTGGTGAAGTGCAGCTCGATCGTCATGGCGCACAGCCTAGCGAGGAGCGGGAGAGGCGGCCTGGGCGGCGGCGTGCGCCAGCGACACCAGGTCCGGCGCGTCGTACGGGAGCCGGTGGGCGCCGGCGTAGCGCCGGAACCAGCTGTTCTGCCGGCGTGCGTAGCGGCGCGTGAGCGCCTGCGTCGCCGCGATCGCCTCGTCCTCGCGGAGGACGCCGGCACGCTGGGCGAGCGCCTGGGCGTACCCGATGGCCCGCCCCGCGGTGACTCCGAGCTCCAGGCCGAGGGGGACGAGCCGCTCGACCTCGTCGAGCATTCCCGCCGCCCACATCCGCTCCACCCGCCGGTCGAGGCGCTGCACCAGCTCCTCCCGCGGAGCCTCGAGGAACAGGAGGGAGGCGGGGCGCCACGGAACCGGCTCGTCGGACATCAGTGCGCTGTGCGTGCTCCCGCCGTTCAGCTCCGCGATCTCGAGCGCGCGGACGATGCGCCGGGCGTTGTGCGGACCGATCCGCTCGGCCACTCCGGCGTCGATCCGGCGCAGCCGCTCGACGAGGGCGCCCAGGCCCTCCCGCTCGGCGGTCTCCTCGAGCCGGCGCCGGACGGCCGGGTCGGTGCCCGCGAACGAGAACTCGAAGACGACGCTGGAGACGTACAGGCCGGAACCCCCGACCAGGATCGGCGTCGCCCCGCGCGCCAGCACGCTCTCGATCACCCGCCGCGCCTCGCTCTGGTAGCGGGCGACCGACGCCTCCTCCGTCACGTCGAGGACGTCGAGCAGATGGTGCGGGACGCCCCGCCGCTCGTCGGCGGGCAGCTTCGCGGTGCCGATGTCCATCCCGCGGTAGAGCTGCATCGCGTCGGCGTTCACGATCTCAGCGGCGCCGCCGTCCTGCCGGATCGCCTCGGCGAGCTCGAGCGAGAGGTCGGACTTGCCCGTGCCGGTCGCGCCGACGACCGCGATGAGCTCCGGCGCGGTATCGGGGGCTCCGGTCTCAGCGCTCGCCATCGAGGGCGTCGTAGATCGGCGTCGTCAGCGTGCCGGCGTCGCGCACGCGCAGCGACGGCAGGCCCAGCGAGACCCGGGGCGCCCCGCTCCCGCCCGGGGCGGCCGGAACTCCGCAGGACTCGGTCTGCGCCCGGTCCCAGGCGTCGCCCGCGCGGGTGCGGCGGATGCGGAGCGGCGCGCCGTCGGGCGAATCCGCCAGGAGGTAGAAGGGGGCGGCACGGGTGACCCGGACGGAGACCACGTCTCCGGGACGCGGCTGCTCGGAGCCCTCGGGCACGTCGAAGTGCACCAGACGGCTGTCCTCGGCGCGTCCGCTCAGCCGGTGCGTCTCCGTGTCGCGACGGCCCTCGCCGGTCGCGACGAGGACCTCGACCTCTCGGCCGACGACTGCGCGGTTCTCCTGCTCGCTGATCGCGTCCTGCAGGGCGACGAGCCGCTCGTAACGCTCCTGGACGACCGCCTTGGGGATCTGGTCGGGCAGCGTCGCGGCCGGGGTGCCGGGCCGGATGGAGTACTGGAAGGTGAAGGCGGAGGCGAAGCGGGCCGCCTCGACCACCCGCAGGGTCTCCTGGAAGTCGGCCTCCGTCTCGCCGGGGAAGCCCACGATGATGTCGGTGCTGATCGCCGCGTGCGGGATGCGATCGCGCACCCGGTCGAGGATCCCGAGGAACTTCTCGGAGCGGTAGGAGCGGCGCATCGCCTTGAGGACGCGGTCGGAGCCGGATTGGAGCGGCATGTGCAGCTGCGGCATCACCGCCGGCGTCTCGGCCATGGCGTCGATCACGTCGTCGGTGAAGGCCGCGGGATGGGGGCTCGTGAAGCGGATCCGCTCGAGCCCGTCGATGGTGCCCGCCGCGCGGAGCAGCTTCGAGAACGCCTGGCGATCGCCGAACTCGACGCCGTAGGAGTTCACGTTCTGGCCGAGAAGGGTGACCTCGATCGCGCCGTCGTCCACGAGCGCCTGGATCTCGGCGAGCACGTCGCCGGGGCGCCGGTCCTTCTCCTTGCCGCGGAGCGAGGGGACGATGCAGAAGGTGCAGGTGTTGTTGCAGCCGACCGAGATCGAGACCCAGCCGCTGTAGGTCGAGTCGCGCTTCGTGGGGAGCGTGGAGGGGAAGACATCGAGCGATTCGAGGATCTCGAGCTGCGCCTCGTCGTTGTGGCGGGCGCGCTCGAGCAGGCTGGGGAGGGCGCCCATGTTGTGCGTGCCGAAGACCACGTCGACCCACGGGGCACGGTCGAGGATGACGTTCTTGTCCTTCTGCGCGAGACAGCCGCCGACCGCGATCTGCATCCCCTCGTGGCGGCGCTTCACCGACGCGAGGTGGCCGAGGTTGCCGTAGAGCTTGTTGTCGGCGTTCTCGCGCACCGCGCAGGTGTTGATGACGACGACGTCGGCCTCGGCTCCATCGGCGGACACGTAGCCCGCCGCCTCGAGCGAACCGCTCAGCCGCTCGGAGTCGTGCACGTTCATCTGGCACCCGAACGTACGGACCTCGTAGGTCCTCGGCCGGGTCTCGGCGACGGGCGACGGGGCGGTACCGAGCGTGCTCATGGTGTGGGATTCTACGCTCCGGTCGGACCGCTCCCGGGCCGCCGTGTCAGCGGAAGCGGACGCTCGACCCCGGCTTGCGGATCGTCTCGCGGACGACGCGCTGCACGAGTCCGCCGGCGTAGCCGCGGCGCGCGAGGAACCCCGTGAGCCGGCGCTCGGCGACCTCGTCGGAGAGCGAGCGCAGGCTCGGCAGGCGCTTGCGCGCGAGCTCGAGCGCCGTGCGGTACTCGTCGTCGCCGTCCAGCTCGTCGAGCGCTGACGCGATCGCCTCGGGGTCGATCTTCCGCGCGCGCAGCTCCTGCTGGATGGAGGAGCGGCCGAGCTTCTTGCGGTCGCGGAGCGAGACGACCAGCTGCTCCGCCATGCGGAGGTCGTCGAGGTAGCCGAAGCGCGTGAAGCGCTCGAGGATCTCGAGGGCGTCCTTCTCGGCGACGCCCTCCGTGTAGAGGCGCGCCTCGACCTCGGCGACCGAGAGGCTCTTGCGGGAGAGCCCCCGTACGATCCGATCCGCGACCTGCTCGGGATCGATCTCCTCCGGGATCGCGATCGCGTCGTCGTCGTCCTCGTCGTCCGCTTTCTCGACGAACGCCGGCGTGCGCCGGGCGACGTGAGCCGAGAGCTCGGCGATCCGCTCGGAGGCCGGAGACGCGGCGCCGCCGAGGGCGGAGCCTCCCGACTCTCCTGCGACCGTCCGGGGAGCACTGGTACTCGGCGTCCCGGCTCCGGACGGCTCCGGAAGCGACCCGGCCCCGTCGGCGTCCGGCGCCGCCGGAGCCCAGCCCTCGTCGCCCGCCGCACCCCGGTCGACCCAGGGCAGGAAGGCCACGGGGCGGCCCTTCGCCCCCTCCGCGGCCTTCTCCGCCACGGGCTAGGCGCCCTTGCGCACGGGCTGCTTGGTCTCGATCGCGACCGGCGCGGCCTCGACGGCCGCGTTCGGGTCGACGATCACGCCGAGCTTGACCAGGATGCGCTTCTCGATCTCGGCGGCCACATCGGGGTTGTCGATGAGGAACTGGCGCGCCTTCTCCTTGCCCTGGCCGAGCTGGTCGCCGTCGTAGGTGTACCAGGCGCCCGACTTGCGGACGATCTCGTGCTCGACACCGAAGTCGATCAGGCTGCCCTCGCGGGAGATGCCGACGCCGTAGAGGATGTCGAACTCGGCCTGCTTGAAGGGCGGGGCCATCTTGTTCTTCACGACCTTGACGCGGGTGCGGTTGCCGACCGCGTCGGTGCCGTCCTTCAGCGTCTCGATGCGGCGGATGTCGAGGCGGACCGACGCGTAGAACTTGAGCGCCTTGCCGCCCGCCGTGGTCTCGGGGCTTCCGAAGAAGACGCCGATCTTCTCGCGCAGCTGGTTGATGAAGATCATCGTGGTGTTCGTGGTGTTCAGTCCGCCGGTCAGCTTGCGCAGCGCCTGGGACATGAGGCGGGCCTGCAGGCCGACGTGGGAGTCGCCCATCTCGCCCTCGATCTCGGCACGCGGCACGAGGGCCGCGACGGAGTCGATCACGATGAGGTCGATCGAGCCCGAGCGCACGAGCATGTCGGCGATCTCGAGCGCCTGCTCTCCGGTGTCGGGCTGCGACACGAGGAGGGAGTCGATGTCGACGCCGAGCTTCTTGGCGTACTCGGGGTCGAGCGCGTGCTCCGCGTCGATGAAGGCGGCGATGCCGCCGTTGCGCTGCGCGTTCGCGATCGCGTGCAGCGTGAGGGTGGTCTTTCCGGAGGACTCGGGGCCGTAGATCTCGACAATGCGGCCACGCGGGAGCCCGCCGATCCCGAGCGCGACGTCGAGCGCGATCGAACCGGTCTGGATCACCTCGACGGGAGCGCGGTCGTCGCTTCCGAGGCGCATGACGGCGCCCTTGCCGAACTGGCGGTCGATCTGGGCGAGTGCGGTCTCGAGGGACTTCTCGCGGTCGGAGGAACTGGGCATGGCCGTCTCGCTCTCGTGTTCGTGGTGGTGTCGCCTACAGGCTGTCGCGACATGCCGGTGGCTGTCGGAGTGACAGTGCCGGCCGGCTGCGACAAGGCGGTGAAGCAGGTCCGTTCAGGTGTCTCCGACGGTACGCCCGACCACCGACATCGGGGCCGAGCGAGAGCGACTCCGTGGAGACGGGGCCGTTCCTGCTTCTGTGGAGGAGCCTAGACCCGTTCGAACACGGATTCGAGCACGAGCCGTCGGCGTGTCGAACACGGCTTCGGCGACGGGAGCGTCAGCGGTGGCGCTTCCGCGGATCCACGCCGTGCCACCGGGCCTCCGGGACGTCGTTGGCGCGGCAGAGGGCGAGCCAGACCTCGCGCGGCTCCGCTCCGTCCGCGAGGGCGCGCTCGGCGGTGCGGCCCCCGAGCTCGGTCAGCACGAGGTCCGAGACCAGGACACGGGCATAGGCGCCGCCGAACTCGTCGTCCACCAGCTGCCGGAACTCGCTCAAGCGCATGCGTCCACGGTAGCCGCTGCCCGGAGGCCGCACTCCCCCGGGAACGCCGAAGGGCGCCCGGCCGGAGCCTGGGCGCCCTTCGCGTGGAACGGGTGCGGTGAGTGGAGGGGACGGGGGCCGACTACTGCGTGACGAGGTCCGCGTCGAAGCCGGCGACCATGTCGGCCGGAATGGTGTCGGGGATGGTGTCGATGCCCTCGATGACGGCGAGACGATCGCCGACCTCGCGCATGATCACCGAGATGGGGGTGTCGAGGGCGTCGGCGACAGAGGCGAGGATCTCCGAGGAGGCCTCCTTCTGACCGCGTTCGACCTCGCTCAGGTAGCCGAGCGCAACGCTCGCCTTGCTCGCCACCTGACGGAGCGTACGACCTTTCTGCAGGCGAAAGTCCCTGAGGACATCGCCGATCTCCTGACGAACTAGAACCACTGGACCCTCCTTCTCCACGTCAACCGCATGTCATGCACCTGCACCGCGAGCACGAGCGCCGGAGATTCTCCGGAGCGGGTGATCGGGGGGCTGGGACGAGAGAACCGGATAGCTGTTCACTACCCGGTTCGTATGGTGTCGACTCTAATACCGGATGACTGGACTTTGCGTGTGAGCGACACCAGTTGTAACCGGGCCGCAATGCGGCGCATTCCGATTCCCGGAGGGCCCTCGCTGGGTATCCGCCTCATGCGCCGCGGGAGATCAGCTCCGCGCCGAGGGCGAGAGCCGCGTCGACCGAGGCGGCGCGGATCGCGGCGCGGTCGCCGTCGAACCGGTGCTCACGGACGAGCTCGTCCTCGCCGAGGACGGCCGCCACGAAGACGGTGCCGACGGCCGCATCCCCCTGCGGATCCGGACCGGCGACCCCAGTGGTCGCCAGGCCGAGCGTCGGACGCCCGTCGGCTGCGAGCCGCGAGGACGCTCCGCGCGCCATCTGCACGGCGACTCCGGGATCGACGGGCCCCCGCTCGCCGAGGACGCGCGCGTCGACCCCGAGGAGCCGGTCCTTGAGGTCGGTGGCATAGCTCACCACTCCCCCGCGGTACACGGCGGAGGCGCCGGGCACCTCCACGAGGGCGGAGCTGAGCGCGCCGCCGGTGAGCGACTCCGCGACGGCGAGGTCGACACCCCGCCGCCGGAGCTCGGCGATCAGCTGCGCGGCCGTCACCGCGTCGACCGGGCGGCCCGGCTCTGGCGGGCGGCGTCGGCGAGGTAGTCGATCCCGGTGGCGACCGTGAGCACCACCGCGGCCGTCATCGTGATCCCGTTCAGCCAGTGGACCCACTCGCCGAGGACGGCCCAGAGCGGCAGCAGAGCGAGGGAGATCGCGATCGACTGCACGATCGTCTTGAGCTTGCCGCCCCGTGACGCCGGGATCACCCGGTCCGAGAGCACGGCCATCCGGAAGACGGTGATGCCGATCTCGCGCACCAGGATGACGATCGTCACCCACCACGGCAGCTCCGCGAGGATCGAGAGCCCGACGAGCGCCGCACCGGTCAGCACCTTGTCGGCGATCGGATCCAGGAGCTTGCCGAGATCGGTCACGAGGCCCCGGCTCCGGGCGATGTGCCCGTCGATGCCGTCCGTGGCGATCGCGACGATGAAGAGGAGCGCCGCGGCGATCCGGATCCCGCCGTCCTGCCCCCCGTCGGCCAGCAGGAGCCAGAAGAAGACGGGCGCCAGCAGGATCCGGACGACCGTGATCGCGTTCGGCAGGTTCCAGTTGCCCGACGCGGCCGGAGCCGGTGCGGTGGGGTGGGTCATCGTGCTCCGCCGTTCCTCGCAGTGCGGGCGACCGGGACGGTCACTCGCGTCCCGTCAGCGTCCAGGCGTCCTCGCCGGACCCCTCGTCGTCGTCGTGGTAGTCGGTGGCGGCGGGCCCCGTCGGCTCGGCCAGCGGATCCGCGTACGGGTCCGGGGCGACCGAGGACGGCGCGGCCGGCCCCTCGCCCGGGTCCTCGCCGCGCATGCGCGCGAGGACGCCCGGCAGCTGCTCGGCGGTGACCAGCACGTCGCGGGCCTTCGACCCCTCGGAGGGGCCGACGACCTCGCGCGACTCGAGCAGGTCCATCAGTCGGCCGGCCTTGGCGAAGCCGACGCGGAGCTTGCGCTGCAGCATCGAGGTCGAGCCGAACTGCGTGCTGACGACGAGCTCGGCCGCCGCGACCAGCAGCTCGAGGTCGTCCCCGATGTCGGAGTCGATCTCCTTGCGCTGCGCCTGCACGGTGATGTCCTGGCGGTACTCGGGCTGCGCCTGACGGGTGACGTGCTCGACGACCTTCGCGATCTCGTCCTCGCGGACCCAGGCGCCCTGCACGCGCATCGGCTTGTTGGTGCCCATGGGGAGGAAGAGGCCGTCGCCCTGCCCGATGAGCTTGTCGGCTCCCGGCTGGTCGAGGATGACCCGCGAGTCGGTCACGCTGGTCACCGCGAAGGCGAGGCGGCTGGGCACGTTCGCCTTGATGAGGCCGGTCACCACGTCGACGCTCGGCCGCTGCGTGGCCAGCACGAGGTGGATGCCCGAGGCGCGCGCGAGCTGGGTGATCCGCACGATCGAGTCCTCGACGTCGCGCGGGGCGACCATCATCAGGTCGGCGAGCTCGTCGACCACCACGAGGAGGTACGGGTACGGCTTGAGGACGCGGCTGCTGCCCGCCGGGAGCTTGATCTCGTCCGCGCGGACGGCCGCGTTGAAGTCGTCGATGTGACGGAACCCGAACGACGCCAGGTCGTCGTAGCGCATGTCCATCTCCTTCACGACCCACTGCAGCGCCTCGGCGGCCTTCTTGGGGTTCGTGATGATCGGAGTGATCAGGTGCGGCACTCCGCCGTAGATGGTGAGCTCCACGCGCTTGGGGTCGATCAGGACCATCCGCACGTCCTGCGGGCGCGCGCGCATCAGCAGGCTCGTGATCATCGAGTTGACGAAGCTGGACTTGCCGGAGCCGGTGGAGCCGGCGACCAGGAGGTGCGGCATCTTGGCGAGGTTCGCCACGACGTAGCCGCCCTCGACGTCCTTGCCGACGCCGATGGTCATCGGGTGCGTGGACGTCGTCGAGGCCGGCGAGCGGAGGACGTCGCCCAGGGAGACGATCTCGCGGTCCGTGTTGGGGATCTCGACGCCGATCGCGCTCTTGCCCGGGATCGGGGAGAGGATCCGGACCTCGTTGCTGGCGACGGCGTAGGAGAGGTTCTTGCTGAGCGCGGTGACGCGCTCGACCTTGACGCCGGGGCCGAGCTCGATCTCGTAGCGGGTGACGGTCGGGCCGCGGGAGAAGCCGGTGACCGTCGCGTCCACGTTGAACTGCTGCAGCACCTCGGTGATGGCGCGGACCATCTCGTCGTTGGCCGCCGAGCGCGCCTTGGAGGGCGTGCCCGTCGAGAGGGCGGCCGCCGAGGGGAGGCGGTACGGCGCGTCGTCCTCGAACGAGGAGTCGAACCCGGCGGTCGGGTCCTCCTCGGCGAGGGGCGCGATCGGGCCGGTCTCGATGACGGGCGGGACCGGGACGGCGGGCGCCACGTCGAGGCGGTCGAGCCGGATGACCTCGGTCGCGTCGTCGTCGACCACGCCGGTCGCGCCGCGGGGAGCGCCCGTCTGCTCGAAGCGGGCGAGCGCCGCCTCGGCGGTCTCGGCCTCGGCCAGCACCTCGGTGGCGTAGGAGCGGGTCGGCGGGTGGGCCTCGTCGTCGCGCTCCTCGAGCGCGGTGTCGAAGCCCTTCGGGCGGCCGCGGGCGGGCGCGGCGCCCTCGAGCACCTCGGTGAAGGAGTCGATCGGGAGCTCGGTCTGCACGGTCGGCTCGTCCTCGCGCCCGGACTCGGTGCGCCGCCACCAGGGCAGCTCTCCGCCGTCCTGCTGCGCGTCCTCCTCCTGCTCGGCCTCCGCCTTCGCCGCGGCCTTGGCGGCGGCCCGCTCGGCCTTGAGGCGGGCGCGCTCCTCGTCGTCGAGCACGGGGGCGCCGAAGAGGTAGCCGTAGAGCTCCCGCGAGCGCGCGCCGATGCGGTTCGGCGGGGTCTTGGTGATGATGAACAGCGACAGCAGGATCACGAGCGACAGCAGCACGGTCGCGCCGAGGACGGTGGCGATCGCCGCGAGCGGGGCGCCCACCAGCCAGCCGAGGACGCCTCCCGCGGCCGCCATGGTCTCGATTCCCTGGCCGGGCTGCGGCAGGCCGAGGTGCGCGTGGCAGATGCCGGCGGAGGCGACGAGCAGCGTGATGACGCCCACGCCGATCCGCCCGTTGTCGTCGACGGACCGGGGGTGCCGGAAGAGCCAGAGGGAGAAGAGGAGAAGGACGACCGGCAGCACGTAGGCGACACGGCCGAAGAAGCCGCCGAAGCTCCACGCGTCGAGCACCAGGGCGACCGGGTCGGTCGCGAGGAACCACTCGACCACCGCGCCCGCGACGGCCAGCAGCAGCAGCAGGAAGGGGACGCCGTCGCGGCGCTCCTCCTTCGCCAGCCGCTCGGGACCGAGGGCGCGGGCGGCGCCGCCCGCGAGGTGGGCCAGCGCCATCCAGAGCCGCACGGCGGGGTTGGTGCGCGGGGCGGACTCGAAGGCCACCGTCTTCGTTTCAGCGGCCGCCTTGCCCGAGCCCCGGCCGGATCGCGGCGCGCCGGAGCGCGGAGTCGCGCTGCCGCGCCCGCGCGAGGTCGTCTTGGTACTGGTCGCCATGAGGCCACCGTACCCGCCGCCCCCGTCAGGGCCGGTGACCCGCGCCGCGACGGCAGGCGCCGATCCGCCGCCGGCCGGGAGGCTCAGGCCTCGATGACGAGCGGCACGATCATGGGCCGGCGGCGGTAGGAGGTGTTGACCCAGCGGCCGACGACGCGACGGACGGCCTGCGAGAGCGCGTGCTGATCGCTCGCCCCGTTCCGCACCGCCTCCTCGAGCGCGGCCGCGATCCGCGGCTTGACCTCGTCGAAGACGCTGTCGTCCTCCGCGAAGCCCTTCGCGTGGATCTCGGGGCCGACGACGATCCGCCCCGTGCCCGCCTCGACCACCACGATGATCGAGATGAAGCCCTCCTCGCCGAGGATCCGCCGGTCCTTGAGGTCGGCGTCCGTGATCTCGCCCACCGACGATCCGTCGACGTAGACGAACCCCAGGTCGAGCCGTCCGACGACGGTCGCCCTGCCGTCGAGCAGGTCGATCACGGTGCCGTCCTCGGCGATGATCGTGTTCTCCTCCGCGATCCCGGTCTCGCGCGCGAGCTGCGCGTTCGCGACCAGGTGCCGGTACTCGCCGTGCACCGGCATCACGTTCAGCGGCTTGAGGATGTTGTAGCAGTAGAGGAGCTCGCCGGCCGCGGCGTGCCCGGACACGTGCACCTTCGCGTTGCCCTTGTGCACGACGGTCGCTCCGAGCCGGGTGAGCCCGTTGATGACCCGGTACACCGCGTTCTCGTTGCCGGGGATGAGGCTGGAGGCGAGGATCACGGTGTCGCCCTCCCCCGGCTCGATCTGGTGATCGAGGTTGGCCATCCGGCTGAGGACGGCCATCGGCTCGCCCTGCGACCCGGTGGACATGTAGACGATCCTGTCCTCGGGGACGTCGCCCGACTTCTTCATGTCGACCAGGACTCCCGGAGGGACGTGCAGGTAGCCGAGATCCGCGGCGATGCGCATGTTGCGGACCATGGAGCGGCCGAGCAGCGCCACGCGGCGGCCCGTCGCGTGGGCCGCGTCGAGCACCTGCTGCACCCGGTGCACGTGGCTGGAGAAGCTCGCGACGATGACGCGGCGGGTCGCCCTGGCCATGACGCTCTCGATGACCGGGCCGATGTCGCGCTCGCTCGGCGTGAAGCCGGGGACGTCGGCGTTGGTGGAGTCGACCATGAACAGGTCGACTCCCTCCTCGCCGAGGCGGGCGAAGGCGCGCAGGTCGGTGATCCGGCCGTCGAGCGGCAGCTGGTCCATCTTGAAGTCGCCGGTGTGCAGCACCGAGCCCGCGTCGGTGACGATCGACACGGCCAGCGCGTCCGGGATCGAGTGGTTCACGGCGACGAACTCGAGCTCGAAGGGCCCGAGTTTCTCGACGTCGCCCTCCTTCACCGTGAGCGTGTACGGCGTGATCCGGTGCTCCTTGAGCTTCGCCTCGACGAGGGCGAGCGTGAGGGTGGAGCCGATCAGCGGGATGTCGCGCTTCAGCCGGAGCAGGTAGGGGACGGCGCCGATGTGGTCCTCGTGGCCGTGGGTGAGGACCACTCCGACGATGTCGTCGAGCCGGTCCCGGATGGGCGTGAAGTCCGGGAGGATCAGGTCGACGCCCGGCTGGTCCTCCTCCGGGAAGAGCACGCCGCAGTCGACGACCAGGAGCCTGCCGTCGATCTCGAAGACGGTCATGTTGCGGCCGATCTCGCCGAGGCCGCCGAGAGGGATGATCCGGAGCGTTCCCGGAGCGAGCGGGGCGGGGATGATCACGGGACCGGGCATGCGCCCTCCTTCTCCAGCGGTGCTTTCTCGGGACGTGCCGCTCGGGCTCAGCGGGTGGTGCCGGCGACCTTCGGGAGGGCGCCGCCGGCCGCGGCGTTGCGGTCGGGCCGGAAGTTGCGGAAGTCGACGCCCGGGATGTCGCGGACCAGGCCGAGCTCGTCCTCGATGAGCGCCGCCTCCGACTCCTCCGGGCCGACCAGGGGCAGCCGCACGCGCGGCGAGGAGATGCGGCCGAGGCCGTGCAGGATGTACTTCGCGGCCACGGTCCCGGGCACGTGCGTCATCACGGCGCGCACGAGCGGCTCGAGCTGCTGGTGCGCACGGGTGGCCGCGTGGAGGTCGCCCGCGTTCACGGCGTCGACGATCGTGCGGTACGGCGCGGCGGCGATGTTCGCGGTGACGCCGATGAGCCCCGTGGCGCCGATGGCGAGCTCGGGCAGCACGTTCGCGTCGTCGCCGCAGAAGTACATCAGGTCGGTCTGGTTGAGCACGCGGCTGACCTCGGAGAGATCGCCCTTCGCGTCCTTCACGGCCAGGATGTTCGGGTGCTTGGCCGCCCGCAGGATCGTCTCGTAGCGGATCGGCACGCCGGTGCGGCCGGGGATGTCGTAGAGGATGACCGGCAGGTCCGTCGCATCCGCGATCATCCGGAAGTGGGTGAGCACGCCCGCCTGCGTGGGCTTGTTGTAGTACGGGGTGACGATCATGTTGCCGTCGGCGCCGGCCTTCTCGCTCTGACGGGCGAGCTGCATGGCGTGGGCGGTCTCGTTCGAGCCGCCTCCCGTGATGATCTTCGCGCGGCCCCCGGCGACCGAGCGGGCGACCTCGACGAGGCGGATCTTCTCCGGGTCGGTCAGGGTGCTGGTCTCGCCCGTGGTCCCGGTGACCACGATGCCGTCCGCGCCCGCTGCGATGCAGTCGTCGATGTGCTTCTCGACACCGGGCCAGTCGACCTCGCCGTCGGCGGTGAACGGGGTGACCAGGGCGACCAGGACCTGGCCGAAGGGATTCTCCGGAGTTGACACGCTGCCAGGGTAGCGGGTCGCCGCCGCGCCGCCGGGAGGAGGTTCCCGGAGCCGCCCGCCCGGACGGCAGCAGGCGGATCGGGCGGGACGGCCCGCTCGTCCTCGCCGGGCGGCGGGCTACGGAGCGACGCGGCCGTTCGCTGTGAAGGCGGCAGCCGTGAGGGGCATCAGCTCCTGGAAGTGCGTCTCCATCTGCTCGGCCGCCATCTCGATCTCGCGCTGCGGGAAGGAGGGGAACGTCGAGTCCTCGCGCTTGGTGCGCAGGGAGAGGAAGTTCATCAGCGAGCGGGCGTTGAGCGTGACGTACATCGACGAGTAGATGTTCAGCGGGAGGACGATCCGGGCGACCTCGCGGGCGACGCCCTCGCCGAGCATCCGCCGGTACGACTCGTAGGCCTGCGTGCTGACGCGGCGCGTCTCCTCGGCGACGAGCTCGGCCTGCTCCGCGGTGCCGGGCTCGAAGGAGTAGGCGCCGGGCTTGCCGACCTGCACGAGGTTGCGGCGGGGGCCGGGCACGTAGAAGACCGGACGGAGCTCGCGGTAGCGGCCCGACTCCTCGTTGTAGGAGGCGATGCGGTGCCGCATGAACTCGCGGAAGACGAAGATCGGCGCCTGCACGTAGAAGGTCATCGAGTTGTGCTCGAACGGCGAGCCGTGGCGGTCGCGCATGAGGTAGTTGATCAGGCCGCGGTCGCGCTTGCGCTGCAGCTCGGCGTCGGACTCCTCGCCGTCGAGCGCCTCGGCGAGCGTCTTCTCGCCCTGGGTCGAGACGCGGGCCGCGAACAGCACGTCGGAGTCGTGGGCGCTCGCGCGGACCAGCTCGACGACGACATCACTGCGGAAGACGGGACTACTCGGGTCTGCGCTGAGGCTGCTCTGTTCGGTCACGGATCGAACCTAGACCACGCTCCGACCGCGGCCGTCGTCACATCCCGAAACAGTCGTCCGCGCAGCGCCCGCGCCGACCTACGCTTCCCGGATGGAGCCCGTGACGATCCTCGCCGCACTGCTCGGCCTCGTCGTGCTGGGCGTCGTCCTCGGGGCTGTCCATCGGGCCCGCTCCGGGCGCGTCGCGAGCGCCCCCTCGCGCCAGGACCCCGCGATCGACCCCGGCGAGCTCGTCCCCGGCGCAGTGCTCGGGACCCGGGCCACAGTCGTGCAATTCTCGACCGACGTCTGCACGCGGTGCCCTGCAGTGCGACGGATGCTCGGGGAGCTCGCCCAGCAGCGGCCCGGGCTGGCGCACCTCGACGTCGATCTGACGCACCGCCCCGACCTCGCGGCGCGCTTCCGCGTCCGGCAGACGCCCACGCTCCTCCTGCTCGATCGAGACGGAGTGCCGCGCAGCCGCATCGGCGGCGCTCCGACCCGCGCCGCCCTGACCATCGAGCTCGACCGACTCCAGGAGACATGATGAGCACCCGCTCCCCCTCCACCACCGGCGCCACTCCCCCGTCCGGCACCGTCGATCCCCGCGGTCCGAGGGTCGCCGCCGGAGTCACCGCCGCACTCCTCCTCACGGCCGTGGGCCTCGGGCTCGCGGCCCCGGCCCGGGCCGACCTCGACGGCCGGCTCTCCCAGCCCGGCTTCCTCCTGCTGCTCGCGCTCGCCGCCCTCTTCGCCTGGTCGGCCGCGCGCGGCGTCGGCTCCGGCCCCTGGGCGGTGCTGTTCCGCCGGGTGGTCCGGCCGCACCTGGCACCGCCGCGCGAGTGGGAGGACGCCCGCCCGCCGCGCTTCGCCCAGCTGATCGGCCTGGTGGTGACCGGCGCCGGAGTCCTCCTGCACGTCGCCGGCGTCCCGGGATCGGTCCCGGTCGCCGCGGCCGTCGCCTTCCTCGCCGCCTTCCTCAACGCCGTGTTCGGCCTCTGCCTGGGCTGCGAGCTCTACCTCGTGCTCGCGCGGGCCGGCCTGGTCGGGCGCTCGGCCGGCTCCCGGGCGTGAGGCTCTAGGCTGGGTCCGCTTCGCGGGCGGCCCGCGACCGGCTCCGGGAGGCACCATGAGCGACTCATCCGCACGGCACTCCGACCACGACGGGACCACGGACTCCGGCTCGCCGCGGCGCGCCGCGCGCACGCCGGGCGAGCACGTGTCGACGCCGTCCGAGCTGCCCTCGGCCCGGCCGGATGCGTTTGCTCCCCGGCTCCGCGTCCTGATCTCGGGCGCCAGCGGGATGATCGGCTCCGAGCTGACCCGCCAGCTGCGCGCCGAGGGGCACGAGATCCTGCGCCTGGTGCGCCACGCGCCGTCGAGCCCGGACGAGTTCCACTGGGCGCCCACCTCGCACATGCTCGACTTCAGCGTGCTCGACCGCGTCGACGCCGTGATCAACCTCTCCGGCGCCTCGATCAGCCGCCTGCCGTGGACCGCGTCCTACAAGCGGGAGATCCTCGACTCGCGGATCCAGTCCACGCAGACCCTCACCGACGCGATGCGGATGTCCTCGACCCCGCCGACGACGCTGATCAACGCCTCCGCGGTCGGCTACTACGGAGACCGCCCGGGCGAGGAGCTCACCGAGCAGTCCTCGCGCGGCGACGGGTTCCTCGCCGACGTCGTCGACCGCTGGGAGAAGGCCGCTCACCTCGCGCCCGAGGCCACGCGGGTGGTCACCGCTCGCACCGGGCTCGTCCTCGGCGACGGCGGCGCGCTCAAGCCGCTCCTGCCCCTGACGAAGCTCGGCCTCAGCGGACCCCTCGGCAGCGGCAACCAGGCCTGGCCCTGGATCAGCCTCTACGACGAGGCCGCGGCGATCCGCCACCTGCTCACGTCCTCGCTCTCGGGCCCGGTGAACCTCGCCGGACCGGTGCCGGCGACCGCGAACGACGTGATGCGCACCCTCGCCGAGCAGCTGCACCGCCCGTTCAAGCTGGCCGTCCCCGAGAAGATCATCGAGCTCGCGCTGCGCGACGCCGGGCACGAGCTCCTGCTCTCGAGCCAGCGCCTGGTCCCCCAGCGGCTGCTCGACGACGGCTTCGAGTTCCGCCACCGCACGGTCGGCGCGGCGCTGGAGTGGGTGCTCGCCTGATCCCGGCCGCCCGAGCGGTTCTCGCCCGGAGAGCCGCGCTCGAGTGAGGCCGAGCGGTCAGGCCGGAGCCTCGTGCTCCAGCGCGATGGCCCGGCGGATGGCGCCTCGGGCGCGCTTGCGGTCGCCACTGGCGTCGTAGGCGAGGCCGAGGCGGTACCAGGCACGCCAGCTGCCGGGCTGCGCGTCGACCTCCTCCGCGTACTGCGGGAACAGCGCGTCCGCCTCCTCCCGGAGCGGACGCCCGCTGGCCCGCGAGTCGAGGACCTCCTGCGGCAGCGCGTTCTCGCCCTCCAGCCGACGGGCCAGCTTCTCGGCGCGGAGCCCGAACAGCAGCTCGCGCACGAGCCCCCAGACGCCGACGGCGCCGAGGATCAGCAGGCCGACGCCCATCACGATGCCGGGCACCGTCGCCGCGGCGAAGGCGACGACGGAGTACTGCAGGCAGACGAACAGGTAGAGGGCGAGCAGGACCGCCATCAGGACGACGCCGATGCGGGTCCTCACGGGGTGCTCGTCGCTGCGGCGGCCTGGCCGGACGGAGCCCGGTCGATGACGGGCTGCTCGTCGACCGGCCGCTCGTCGAGAGGCGCGGCGTCGAAGGCGGCGCGCAGGTCGATCAGCGCGTCGAGGCCCACCACCACGCCCGTGGTCGTCCGGACCGCGTCGAGAGCGCGCAGGACGCCCTGCTCGTAGGAGGCCTGCGAGGTGGTGTCGTGCCGGATGGTGACCGTCTCGCCGGTGCCGCCGAAGACGACCTCCTGGCGCGCCTCCACTCCGGGCAGGCGGAGGCTGTGGACCGGGACGCTCGCGACCTGCTGGCCGCGGGCCCGCTGGTCGGTGTGCGGAGCCTGCACCGGACCGAGCTCGGCCCGGGCGCGCAGCAGCAGCTCGGCCGTGCGGACCGCGGTCCCGGAGGGCGAGTCGACCTTGCGGGCGCCGTGGGTCTCGACGATCTCGGCGGCGTCGAAGAAGCGCGCGGCCACGGTGGCCAGCGCGGTCGCGAGCACCGAGCCCAGCGAGAAGTTGGGGATGATCACGACGCCGGCCTCCGGCTGCTCGGCGACGCTGCGCCGGAGGGCCGCGATCCGGTCGCCGGTCCAGCCGGAGGTGCCGACGAGCACCTTCCTCCCGTTGGCCACGGCGAAGTCGACGATCTGCTGGCTGACGGCCGGCACGGTCATGTCGACGACGACGTCGGCCGCGAGCATCTCGGCGGGATCGCTCCGCGAGCCGAGCCGCGCGACGAGCGAGAACTCGCTCGACGCCTCGATGAGCGAGCAGGTGAACGAGCCGAGTCGGCCGGACGCGCCGACCACGGCGACGGAGGTAGTCACCGACTCAGCGTAGCCCGCGGCTCAGTACGGCTGGGCCTCGGGCAGGCCGGTGCGCAGCTCCACGGGCAGGTGCGAGAGATCGTTGTGCACGACGAGCACCGGCGGCTTGCGGGAGCGGACGCGGATGATCGTCAGCCCGCAGTTGGCCTGGTTGAGGCCCAGCCACCGCCAGTCGGGAGCGTCGAACACGTGGCGGACGAACCAGCCGATCACGAAGTTGTGGGTGATGAGGAGGTCGTGGCGGTCCTCGCGCGACGGCGCCAGGAACTCGGCCACCGCGTCCTGCATCTGCGCGTGCCCCGCCTCGATCTCGGCCGCGGTGACGCTGCCGAAGAAGGGCTCGAACGCCTTGGGCATGTCCGGGGTCGGCCCCGAGGGGATGCAGTCGAACAGCAGCGAGGACGGCTGGAGCGGCAGGCTCGGCAGAAGCGTCTGGAAGCGCGCGGCCGTCTCCTCGGCCCGGCGCAGCGGGGAGTGCCACGCTCCGGTGAAGGGGACTCCGCCGAGCCGCTCGGCGATGAGCCTCGCCTGGCGCTCACCACGGGCCGAGAGCGGGCCGTCCGGCATGCCGTGCTCGGCGTCCTGCTGCTCGCCGTGGCGGACGAGGTAGATGTAGTGGGACACGGGGTCCTCCCTGGTGCGGCGCGGCGGTGCGCGGTCAGCGGGCGTTCGACGATCGGATCAGATCGCGGAGGCGCTCTCGATCCCGGCGATCCCGGCGAAGGCCGACTCGTCGACCGCGCCGACGGCCGAGATCGACGACGGCCCCCGGGCCAAGTCTGCCGCGAGTGCCTGGATGTCCTCCGCGCCGACGAGGGCGAGTCGGCGCAGGCTCTCGTCGAGGTCGACGAACTCGCCGAAGGTCAGCTCGGCGCGTCCGAGGCGCGACATCCGGGTGTCGGAGTCCTCCAGCGCGAGCGCCGCCGCTCCCGAGAGCTGGCCGCGGGCGCGCGCGAGCTCGTCGTCGGTGACGCCGTCCTCGGCGAGGCGGTGGAACTCGGTGAGCAGGAGCTCGGCGACCGTCCCCGCCTTCGCCGGGGTGCACGCGGCGTAGAGCCCGAAGAGGCCCGCGTCCGAGTAGGACGGGGCGAAGGAGTAGACGGAGTAGGCCAGGCCGCGCTTCTCGCGCACCTCCTGGAACAGCCGCGAGGACATGCCGCCGCCGAGGATCGAGTTGAGGACGCCCATCGTCATCCGCCGCTCGTCGCCCGCGGCGAGACCGGGGAAGCCGACCAGCAGGTTCGCCTGCTCGGTGGGGCGGTGCACCACCGACAGGGCGCTGCCGCGGGTGTAGGACGCACGGCCGCCGACGCGCCGCTCGACGGGCGGGGCCGCCGTGCCGAGGTCCCAGCCGTCGGCGACGAGGACCCGCTGGAGCAGCGCGACGAGCGCCTCGTGGTCGACGGCGCCGGCGACGGTGATCACCACGTCTCGCGGGCGGTAGGCGGCGCGGTAGTGCGCCCAGACCGCGTCCCGGGTGGCCTCGCCGATGGTCGCGGCGGTGCCCCCGATCGGGCGGCCCAGCGGGTGGTCGCCGAACACGGCCTCGAACAGCTTCTCGCCCGCCACGTCGGCCGGATCGTCGTCCGCCATCGCCAGCTCCTCGAGGATGACCCCGCGCTCGGTCTCGAACTCGTCCGGATCGATCAGGCTCGAGGTCACCATGTCGGCGATCACCTCGACCGCCATCGGGAGGTCGCGGTCCTGGATCTTGGCGTAGTAGCAGGTGTACTCCTTGGCGGTGAGAGCGTTGTGCTCCCCGCCCACGGAGTCGAAGGACACGGCGATGTCGAGGGCGGACCGCTTCTGCGTGCCCTTGAACAGCAGGTGCTCGAGGAAGTGCGTCGAGCCGACGTTGGAGGGCACGGCGGGCTCGCCCGCGGTCGCGGGGCGGCCGGGCCGCTCGTCGCGAGAACCCGCGGCGACCCAGAAGCCGATCGTGGCGCTGCGGGCGCCGGGCACCGATTCGCTGAGGATGCGGACACCGCTCGGGAGGACGGAGCGGCGGACCGTGGATCCGCCTGCGGCCCGGACTGACGTCTCCGGCTGGTCGAGGGGCAGTGCGACTCCGTGATTCATCGTGCCCACCCTAGGCCACCGCGACGGCGGCCCGAGCCGGGCTGTCGCGCCGTGGCGGGAGAGGTGCTGGGGGCGTCGCGGACGGGCGCGGTCAGCGGCGCGCGCGCTCCAGCGCGGCCAGGTGTCCGGGGTCGAGCTCGAGCGAGACCGCGCGCACCAGCGCGTCCACGTCGGCGGGTGAGCGCGGGGCGACCGTCGCGGCGGTCAGCCGCGGCCGGCCGAGCAGCCAGGCCAGGGCGACGGCGGCGGGAGCGGCCGAGAGCTCGGCACCGATCGCGTCGAGGACGGCGAGGACCCGGCGTCCGCGGCGCCCGAGGTGGGCGGCGGCGAGTGCCCCGTCGGGCAGGCGGCCGAGCTCGCGGCGGGTGCGCTCGGCGCCGCGGAGGAACCCGTGGGCGAGGGGGACGGTCGCGAGCAGGGCGAGTCCCTGGCCGGCGGCGACGAGGCCGAGATCGCCCTCCGAGCCGGGCCGCTCGAGCAGGTTCCAGCGGACCTCCGCGCCGGCGAGGCGGGGCAGCCCGTGGGCGGCCAGGACGCGCGCCTCGAACAGCTCCTCCGGGGAGAACCCGGAGGCGACCACCGACCGCACCAGCCCGCGCGCCAGCAGCACGTCGACGGCGCTGAGGAGCTCGTCGAGGCGTCCGGCCCCGTCGGGGCGGACCGCCAGCACGTCGAGGCGATCGGTGCGGAGGCGGCGCAGCGCCCCCTCGACACGGTCCACCAGCGCACGCGGCGTCGCGGGCGCGCCGACCGGAGCGGCGAAGCGGCCGATCAGGAGGAAGCGGTCCCGGTCGCGGTGTCCGGCGGGCCAGCCGCCGACGCCCTCCGCGAGGCTCGAGTCGGTGACGACGACGCCGTTGCCGCCCCACGCCGCGTAGCGCTCGAGCAGCGCGGCACCGTCGTCGCGGCCGAGGGCCGCCGCGTCGAGCACGAAGGGGAAGAGGTCGTGGCCGGAGTCGCCCATCGGCCGGCGGTGCGAGGGTGCGACGGCGGTCGGCTCGACGGGGCCGGTCTCGGCGAGGACGCCGCTCGAGGAGGCTGCGCGGGACGCCGCGGGCGGGAGCGGGACGGCACTGTGACGGGGAGCCCGCACGACGGCGCCGGTCCTGTCCCTGGGCACGCCACCACTCTCCCTGCGGCGGCTCGGGTCCCGCCAGGGGAGAGAGTATCCGAGCGCCGGAGCCGCCACTCCGCCGGGTCGCGCACGGTTCACCAGATCGTTACACGGGCGCCGCCGGCGGGGTCGACTCGCGCCGGCGAGCGGTGCGGCGGGCCCCTCCGTGTCGGCCGTCCGGGCTAGATTCGCGACCATGGACTCCGCCGCCCCGACCCCCTCCGAGACCGCCGCCCCGACCTCCGACTCCCCCGAGCGGGAGACGTCCGCGCCCTGGTGGACGAGCGCCGTCGTCTACCAGATCTACCCGCGCTCGTTCGCGGACTCGAACGGCGACGGCATCGGCGACCTGGGCGGCATCCGCTCGAAGCTCGACCACCTCGCCGACCTGGGGGTCGACGTGATCTGGCTCTCGCCGGTCTACCCGTCGCCGCAGCACGACAACGGCTACGACATCTCGGACTACGAGGACATCGACCCGCGGTTCGGGACGCTGGAGGAGTTCGACCTGCTCCTCGCGGAGGCCCACGAGCGCGGCATCCGCATCGTGATGGACCTCGTGGTCAACCACACGAGCGACGAGCACGCCTGGTTCGTCGAGTCCCGCTCCTCGCAGGAGGACCCGAAGCGCGACTGGTACTGGTGGCGCCGCGGGCGCCGCTCGGCCGAGCCCGGCCGCGAGCTCGAGGCGGCCGCCGGCGCCGGCCTCGACGTCGCCGAGCCGAACGGCTGGCGCTCCTACTTCTCCGGCCCGGCCTGGACGCTCGACCCGGCGACGGACGAGTACTTCCTCCACCTCTTCGCGGTGCAGCAGCCGGACCTCAACTGGGAGAACCCCGAGGTGCGGCACGCGGTGCACGCGATGATGAACCGCTGGCTCGACCGCGGAGTGGACGGCTTCCGGATGGACGTGATCAACCTCGTCTCGAAGGACGTCGGAGCCGTCGACGGCGAGCAGGGCGGCGCGGGCATCGTCGGAGGGGTGGGTCCGCGGCTCCACGAGTACCTCCGCGAGATGCACGAGGCCGTGTTCGCGCACCGCGAGGGCTCCTTCCTCACCGTCGGCGAGATGCCCGGGGTCACCCTCGAGGAGGCGGTGCTCGTGACCGATCCCGAGCGGCGTGAGCTCGACATGGTCTTCCAGTTCGAGCACGTCGGCATCGACCACGGAGTCGACAAGTTCCACCCGGTGCCGCTGGACCTGGTCGCCTTGAAGGCCAACCTCGCGCGCTGGCAGGACGGCCTGGCCGAGCGCGGCTGGAACAGCCTGTACCTCGGCAACCACGACCAGCCGCGTCTCGTCTCGCGCTTCGGGGACGACGGCGCGCACCGCTACGAGTCCGCGACCCTCTGGGCGACGCTCCTCCACCTCCAGCGCGGCACGCCGTACATCTACCAGGGCGACGAGATCGGGATGACGAACGTCCCGTTCGCCGGCATCGAGGACTTCCGCGACGTCGAGTCCCTGAACTACTGGGCCGAGGCCGTCGGCGAGCGCGGCGAGGACCCGGCGACCGTGCTCGCCGGGCTGCGCGCGCAGAGCCGCGACAACGCCCGCACGCCGGTGCAGTGGGACGACAGCCTCCAGGCCGGCTTCACGACCGGCGAGCCGTGGATCGCGGTCAACCCCAACGCCGCCGAGGTGAACGTCGCCGCCGATCGGGCCGCCGAGCGGTCGGTCTTCGAGTACTACCGGGCGCTGATCGCGCTGCGGCACGCCGACGAGACGGTGCAGCTGGGCCGCTTCGCGCTGCTGGAGCCCGAGCACCCCGCGCTCTTCGCCTTCACACGCACCGGACCGGGCGAGCTGCTCGTCGTCGGGAACGTGTCCGGTGAGCCGCTCGAGGTGCCGCTGCTCGAGGAGTGGGCGGCTGCCGAGACGGTCCTCGGCAACGTCGCCGGTGCGACCGGGTCGACGCTCGGCCCGTGGGAGGCGCGCATCCTGCGCCGCTGAACCGCGCCGCGCCCCGCTCCGAGCCCGGCGCGGGGCGCGGCGCGGCGCTCGACGGCGGCGGACCAGCGGGCGAGAGCCTCAGGCGGAGACGCGGTCCAGCTGAGCGATGTCGCTCCGGGTCAGCGGGAGCGCGGCCGCCGCGAACAGCGACTCGAGCTCCGCGGCGTTCCGCGCCCGGACGATCGCCGCCGAGACCTCCTGGTGCGAGAGCACCCAGGCGAGCGCGACCACGCCGGGCTCCGTGTCGTGGGCCCCGGCGATCTCGTCGAGGGCAGCGAGCACGCGGGAGCCGTGGCGGCCGACGTAGTCCAGGCCCGCCTCGAACAGGGCCGACTCCGGCTCGTCCGTGCGGCTGCGCAGGGCGCCGGTGAGGTAACCGCTCGCCAGGGGCAGCCGCGCGAGGGTGCCGAGCTCGAGCCGCACCACCTCGGGGGCGACGTCGGTCTCGTAGGTCCGGCGCTCCATCAGGCTGTACTCCGACACGACGGCCGAGAGCGACGGCAGCGCGAACGCGGTCGCCGTCTCGTGCAGCGCCGTGATCGCGGCTCCGCTGAAGTGCGCGGCGCCCAGCGCGCCGACCGAGCCGTCCGCCAGGAACGGCGCGACCGCCGCCAGGCTGTCGGCGATGGGGATCCCGGGGTCCTCGCTGTCGAACGAGAGCAGGTCGATCCGGGTGCCGAGCCGCTCGAGGCTCCCCTCGATCGCGATGCGGACGTCCTCCGGGGCGAGGCCCGGCGCGTCCGGGTGCCGGCCGACCTTCGTCGCGACCAGCATCCGCTCGCGCAGCCCGCTCTGCTCGAGCCAGCGGCCAATCATGTACTCGCTCCGACCGGTCGCGTAGTGGTCCGCGGTCGAGATCAGGGTGCCGCCGAGACGGCCGAACGCGTCGAGCACCTCGGTGGTGTCGTCGATCCCGGCGGCCCAGCCGAAGACGGAGCCGTCGAGGGCGAGAGGATGCACGGGGAGGCCGGTCCGACCCAGGGTGCGTGAGAGGAGGGGCGTCTCCGGCTCGGTGGCCAGGGGCGTCGGGTCGGTCACGGAGTCCTCCGGTCGGGGCGGTGCGGCGCGGTCCCGCCACCGTACCCCATGCCCCCGCCGACGACGGACGCCCGCCCCACCGGAGTGGAACGGGCGTCACGGTCGTGCAGGAGGGATCAGCTCTCGGCGGGAGCCTCTGCCTCGGCCTCCTCGGCCACGACGGGCGCGAGGGACAGCTTGCCGCGGTCGTCGATCTTGGTGATCTGGACGAGCAGCTTCTGACCGACTCCGAGGACGTCCTCGACGTTCTCGACGCGCTTGCCGCCGGCGAGCTTGCGGACCTCGCTGATGTGCAGCAGTCCGTCCTTGCCGGGGAGGAGCGAGACGAACGCGCCGAACGTCGCGAGCTTGACGACGGTTCCGAGGAACTGCTCGCCGACCTCGGGGTTGGTCGGGTTCGCGATGGCGTTGACCTGCGCACGCGCGGCCTCGGCCGACGGGCCGTCGACGGCTCCGATGTAGACGGTGCCGTCCTCCTCGATGGAGATGTCGGCGCCGGTCTCGTCCTGGATCGCGTTGATCGTCTTGCCCTTGGGGCCGATCAGCTCGCCGATCTTGTCGACGGGGATCTGCACCGAGATCACGCGGGGCGCGGTCGGGGCCATCTCGTCGGGCTGGTCGATGGCCGCCGTGAGCACCGCGAGGATCGTGGTGCGGGCGTCCTTGGCCTGCTTGAGCGCGGCGTCGAGCACCGACGACGGGATGCCGTCGAGCTTCGTGTCGAGCTGGATGGCCGTGACGAACTCGGCGGTTCCGGCGACCTTGAAGTCCATGTCGCCGAGCGCGTCCTCGGCGCCCAGGATGTCGGTCAGCGCCGCGTAGCGGGTCTGGCCGTCGACGACGTCGGACACGAGGCCCATCGCGATGCCCGCGACCGGGGCGCGCAGCGGCACTCCGGCGTTGAGGAGCGACAGGGTCGACGCGCAGACCGAGCCCATCGAGGTCGAGCCGTTGGAGCTCAGCGCCTCGGAGACCTGGCGGATCGCGTAGGGGAACTCCTCGCGGCTCGGCAGCACCGGCACGAGGGCGCGCTCGGCGAGGAAGCCGTGCCCGATCTCGCGACGCTTCGGCGATCCGACGCGGCCGGTCTCACCGGTCGAGTAGGGCGGGAAGTTGTAGTGGTGCAGGTACCGCTTCTTGGTGACGGGCGACAGCGAGTCGATCTGCTGCTCCATCTTGAGCATGTTCAGCGTGGTGACACCCAGGATCTGGGTCTCGCCGCGCTGGAAGATGGCCGAGCCGTGGACGCGCGGGATGACCTGCACCTCGGCGTCAAGCGGGCGGATGTCGGCCAGGCCGCGTCCGTCGATGCGCACGCCGTCGCGGAGGATGCGGCCGCGGACGACCACCTTCGTGACGGACTTGTACGCCGCTCCGACCTGGTTGTAGGCCTCGGCTGACAGCTGACCCGAGGCGATGCGCTCGGCGATCTGCTCCTTGACGCGCGCCTTGAGGGCGTCGTCGGCGTCCTGCCGCTCGACCTTGTCGGCGATCTGGTACACGCGGACGAGCTCGTCGTAGCTGAGCTCGGCGACGTTGTCGTAGGTCTCCTGCGCGTAGGGCAGGAAAACCGGGTAGTCCTTGACCGGCTTCGCGGTCTCGGCGGCGAGCTTCGCCTGCGCCTCGACGAGTGCGCGGAGGAAGGGCTTGGCGGCCTCGAGGCCCTCGGCGACGACGTCCTCGCTGGGCTTGGTCGCACCCGCCTTGATGAGGTTCCAGGAGGACTCCGTGGCCTCGGCCTCGACCATCATGATGGCGACGTCCGAGGAGCCGTCCTCGTTGGTGACGACGCGGCCCGCGACGGTGAGGTCGAAGACGGCGTTCTCCAGCTGGGAGGCCTTGGGGAAGGCGACCCACTGGTCGTTGCCGGAGCCGTCGGACATGAGCGCCAGGCGGACGCCGGCGACCGGGCCGGAGAACGGCAGGCCGGAGATCTGCGTGGACGCGCTCGCGGCGTTGATCGCGAGGGCGTCGTAGAACTCGTCCGGCGCGATGCTGAGGACCGTGATGACGATCTGGACCTCGTTGCGCAGGCCCTCGACGAACGAGGGGCGCAGCGGCCGGTCGATCAGACGGCAGACCAGGATCGCCTCGGTGGAGGGGCGGCCCTCGCGGCGGAAGAACGAGCCGGGGATCTTGCCGGCGGCGTAGGAGCGCTCCTCGACGTCGACGGTCAGCGGGAAGAAGTCGAAGTTGTCCTTCGGGTTCTTCGAGGCCGACGTGGCCGAGAGGAGCATGGTGTCCTCGTCGAGGTAGGCGGCGACGGCGCCCTGAGCCTGCTGCGCGAGGCGGCCGGTCTCGAAGCGGACGGTGCGGGTGCCGTACGAGCCGTTGTCGAGAACGGCTTCGGCGAATGTGATTTCAGGACCTTCCAAGAGGTCTGTCTCCTTAACGTCTGCAGCGGCGCCCCTTCTGGGCGCCGGCGTTCGTCGGAGCAGCGGTCCGGTCAGGAATCGAGACGATCCCACGGCAGGGCTTCGCGCCGTGCCGTCGTGTGGAGGGCGTTCGTGCTGGCCACCAGTAGAAGAGCTCCGGGCTGTCGCGACCTGTGCCGCGAGCGGGACGTGCCGCCTGCGACTCGTGCCGCGGCGGCCCGTGCTCTGTCGCACGCTGCCGCCGTCCGGGACTCCACCACCGAGGACCAGCTTCCTGCCGGCCTGCTCCGTGGCTCGAATCCTGGGTCGACCGGCGGTCGCTTTCGGATTCGGAACCGGTTCATGCTATCAGCCGCGGTGCGGTTCCTCCATGGACCGCGCCGACCCGGCGGGCCCTCCGCCCGTCAGCCCCGCGTCTCGTGCATCAGCAGCTCGACGCGCAGCCCGCCCCTCACCGTCACGATGCGGGCCGGCACGCGGGGCGACCTCCCCGCCTCCGAGAGCCGGGCGAGGGCGGCCTCGACCACGTTCTCGAGACCGCGCGGCACCTGGCCGACGAGCCCCGAGGGGCGCTGGGCCGCGAACAGGCGGACCGGCATCGGAGCATCCACGCGCTCCTCCTCCGCGGTGCGGCGCGGGATCACGGCCGTGACCTCGTCCTCGCCGAGGGCGAGCACCCGCGCGATCTCGTCCTGGTGCGGCCGGGAGTCGGCGAGGCGGAGGAGGGTGTCACCGCGCCGCGACTTCGGGCGCAGCTCGTAGTCGTAGTCGTCGAGCTTGCCCGAGCCGCGGTCGTCGGAGGGGAGGGGGTTCGCGTCGCCGCGTCCGAACGGGAAGAGCTTCATGCCTCCATTGTCCAGCTCGCGGCCCCTCCCCCGCTCGCGTCAGGCGGTGCGCCGCATCCGGGCGATCGCCGCGAGCACCAGGACGAGCACGACGGCGACGAAGCCGAGCAGGACCGGGACGGCCGGCAGGAGCGCGAGCGCGGCACCGATCGCCAGGACCGGCACCGCGAGGCCGAGGTAGGCGGCGAGGAACACGGCCGCGAGCACCTCGCCGCGGGTCTCGTCGGTGGCGAGCGAGCCGGCGACTCCGAGCGCCAGGCGGAAGAGCAGGCCCACGCCCGCTCCCGCGAGCACCCCGCCGATGATGAAGGCGGACACCGAGACGATCACGGCGCCGGTCGCGACCAGCAGCAGCCCGGCCGTCAGCGCCACGGCCGCGAGGCGGAGCGCCGTCCGCGAGGACAGCCGGATCGAGACCAGCTGCGCGACGGCTCCGGCGGCGAAGACCCCGAAGGAGACCGCGCCCGCCTCGAGGTGGGAGGTCTCGCCGAAGCGCCCGGCGAGGAAGGTCGGCGCCAGCGAGGTGAAGAGGCCGAACACGGCGAACCCGGCGAACGCGCCGACCGCGGCCGAGAGGAAGACGCCGCGGGAGGCGGCCGGCACGGCCAGGCGCTGCGGACGGTAGGCCGGGAGGACCTCGCGCCGCTCGACCGTCTCGGGGACGAGCGCGACGCCGATCCCGAGGACGACCAGGAGGACGAGGAACACGGCGTACGGGACGACCAGGGGCTCGCGCACCGTCACGGCGAACACCCCGCCGACGAGCGGGCCGAGCGCCAGCCCGCCCATGTTGACGAGGGCGGAGACGGCGCGGGAGGTGCCGGGGCCCTCCTCCGGGCGGGCGACGGCGCGCAGCTCCGAGAGATGGGCGGTGGCCGTCGCGGTGAGCGCGCCGACGCCGAGCCCGGTCAGCAGGCGGGCGAGGATCAGCCCGGGCACGTCCGGCCAGAGCAGGAACACGGCGGCCGCCAGGACCTCGACGAGGATCGACGCGAGCAGGATCCGGCGGCGGCCGAGCCAGTCGCTGACGTGCCCGGCGAGGAAGAGGCTCGCCACGACTCCGACCGCGTACGCGGCGAAGACCACGGTGACGACGAAGGCCGGGAACCCGTCGCGCTGCTGGTAGATCGCGTAGAGCGGTGTCGGCACGGTCGAGAACGCCATCACCGTGAGGAAGGCGACGGCGATCACCCAGAAGCCGTGGCGGTGCGGGAGCTCGCGGCGGTGGACGGACGGCAGGGAGCGCTCGGTGGTGGTCACGGTGTCCACAGTGCTCCGCCCCATCATCCGTGTCCAACGGAGGATCTCGGTTGGATTGATCGTCCCTGCTGGATAATGGGCGGATGGACGACCGCCAGCTCGCCGCCTTCGTCGCCGTCGCCGAGGAGCTCAGCTTCACCCGGGCGGCCGCGCGCCTGTTCGTCGTGCAGTCGACCCTCTCGGCGAGCATCCGCTCGCTCGAGCAGGAGCTCGGCTCGCCGCTGTTCGCCCGCTCGACCCGGCGGGTGGCGCTCACCGCGGTCGGCGAGGCGCTCCTGCCCTCGGCCCGATCGGCGATCGACAGCCTCGACCGGATGCGCTCGCTCGCGGCCGACGACGCGGCGGGGCTCCGCGGGCGGGTGCGGGTGGGCACCTTCTCCGCCCTCGACCTCGTCGACCTGCCCGGCGCGCTCGGCGTCTTCCGCACTCGGCACCCGCTGGTGGACCTGCTCCTGCGCACCTCGACCACCGGCTCCACCGGTCTCGCCGAGGACCTGCGCCGCGGCCTGCTCGACGCCGCTCTGCTGGCACTGCCCGCGGCGCAGCTGCGGGGCCTGGCGGTGACGCGGCTGGTGCGCAGCGACTACGTCCTGCTGGTGGAGAGCGCGGATCCGCTCGCCGCGGCGGGACCGCCCTCCCCGCAGGACCTCGACGGGCTCACCTTCGTGGACACGCCCGCCGGCTTCGGCAACAGGGTCGCCGTCGACCTCGCCTTCCGCGAAGCCGGGGCGTCGCGCCGGGTGGCCACCGAGGTCGCCGATCTGCCGGGGATCCCCCGCTTCGTGCAGGCGGGGCTGGGGCCGGCGATCGTGCCGCGCGCGGGCGTCGAGCCGCTGGAGGGCGTCACGGCCCTCGCGCTCGACTGGCCGGGGCTGGTCTGGGAGCTCTCGGTCTGCACGGCGCCGCGCCCCTCCGCCGCGGTGCAGGCGCTCACGGCCGTGCTGGCGGAGCGCTCGGCCTAGGCCTCAGCCCTCGCGCAGGGGGCCGCGGACGATCGAGTCGCCGGAGTGCTCCGGGTCGTCGTCGAACGGCTCCTGGGAGACGTCCACGAGCGAGTACTCGGCGAGGTCGACGTCATCGGGCACGGCGAAGACGCCGTCGGTCCCGTCGAGCACGCCGAGCCCGACCAGCCCGGAGGCGTCGGCGGCGAGGAGCCAGACCTCCCGGTACGAGTCGTCCGCGCTCTGCGCATCGAGGTGCACGTGCAGGCGGCGGGTGCCGTCGGCGTCCTCCAGCTCGGCGGTTCCGCTCGCTCCCTGCCAGTCGGGGAGAGCGGCGAGATCAGCGCGCGCCACGACGGCGGCGGTGTCGTCGCTCCGCGAGGCCTGCCACCAGGCTCCGCCCGCGACCCCGATGACGAGCGCGCCGAGAGCGGCCAGCACGGCGCTCAGAGCGCGGGGCCGGCGGCGGCGGGCGGGACGGTGCCGTCCCGGGGGAAGGGCGAGCGGAGGCGGCACGGCAGCGGCCGACGACGGCAGGGCGCCGGGCCCGAGGTCGCCGAGGGCGAGCTCCTCGCGGATGCGGTCCCAGACGATCGCGGGCGGCGCCTCCAGCTCGACAGCACGGCTCGCACGGCCCAGGCCCGCGGCGTGGCCGAGCTCGACCAGCTGCCGGGCGCAGTCGGGGCAGTCGCGCAGGTGGGCCTGCTCGGCGTCGCTCGAGTGCTCGCCGAGGGCGAGCAGGGCGAGCTCGTCGGGATCGAGGTGGGTCATGTGCTGCTCACCTCCAGGCGGGAGCGGAGCCGGTCGAGGCTGCGGCGGATGTGGCTCTTGACGGTACCGAGCGGCAGGCCGGTGCGCTCGGCGATCTCGGTGTGGGTGAGGTCCTCGTAGAAGGCGAGGCCGATCACCCGCCGGGGGACGGGATCCAGGCGGGCCAGCTCGTCGGCGATCAGGATCCGCGCCTCGATGTCGACGGGGGCCTCCCCCTCCTCGACCGGCGTGACGGCGACGAGGGCCTCGGTGAGCCTCCGCTCGCGCGCCCGCGCCTCGTGCGCGTCCGCGATCCTCCTCCGGGAGATCCCGACCAGCCAGGCTCCGAGAGCCGCCCGTCCGGGGTCGAAGCCCGAGCGCGAGGTCCAGGCCGAGGCGAACACGCGCTGCACCACGTCCTCCGCGTCGCCGCGGTCGCCGAGCGAGCGCAGCGCCAGCGTGAAGACCAGCGGCGACCAGCGCGAGTACGCCTCGGCGAGCGCCGCCTCCTCCCCTGCGGCGAAGCGGCGGCCGAGCCGGGCCACGAGAGCGCTGTCGGCCTCGGCGCCGTCGGCGGGCTCGATGGTCTCGATCAGGGGGTCCCTCCAGGGCTGCGGGGAGCGCTGCTGCCCGGGGGCGTGCGGCGCTGCGAGGCTCATCGTACGTCGCTGAGGCTCGGGCGGGCGGGTCAGCCGGCCGGGACGGCCGTGACCACCACGTTGCTGAGGTAGTGGCGGGTGTCGTAGTCGAAGTCGCCGCCGCAGGTGATCAGGACCAGCCGCGGCGGTCCGTCGGCGGCGAACACGGCCGAGAGGTCGACCGTGGTCTTCTCCGTGGTCTCCACCGTCGAGACGGTGTACGCGCGCTCCGCGCCGTCCGCGCCGGTGAGGGTCACGGTCTGGCCCGGGACCGCCTTCTTCAGCTCGACGAACGGCCCGAGGCCGTAGGCGAGGGAGTCGACGTGCGCGGCGATCACGACCGTGCCCTCCGGCTCGTCGAGGCCGGCGCCGAAGCGGTACCAGCCGGCGACCTGCGTGTCGGGCACGAGCTCCATCGTGCCGTCGTCCGCGACTCCGACCGGCTCGACGGCCATGTCGACGGGGAGCCCGTTGACGACGAGCCGCTCGGGAGCGAGCGCGGTGGGGGCGGGGGTTGCGCCGAGCCGAGCATCCGCCACCGGGACGGACGGCACCGCTTCCGGCAGGGTCGCCGCGGGCGAGGAGGGGACCGTGGCCGGCACCGGCTGCTGGGGCGCCGAGGAGACGGCGGCGGGAGCGGGCTCCACCCGGGACTCCTGCGCCGCGCATCCGGCGAGACCGGCACCGGCCACGATCAGCCCGACCACGGCGAGGACGCGCAGAGGGAAGGGGCTCCGGCTCATGGCGTCCTCCTGGGTCGTGGTCGGGGGTGCCGGGACGGCCGCGCTCCAGCACGGCCGACCCGGCGGTCGGATCCTCGGGTCAGCGACGCGAGGCGGCGGTGCGGCGGCCGATCAGCACAGCGCCGGCAGCGGCGAGGGCGGCGAGCAGTGCTCCGCCCCACCAGCCCGCGGCGGCGTCGGGGCGGTTGTCCGCCGCGAGGCCGGCCTCACCGGCGGGGACGCCCGACGGCGAGGAGTGCAGTCCATCGATGGTCTGCGTCGCGAGAGCGAGGTTGCCCTTCTCCAGGCTGCCCCAGGCGTAGACGATCGTGTTCACGCCCTCCTGGACCTGCACGTCGGCCGGGCCGATGACCGGCGCGGTGGTCCCGGTCGCGGCGACCACGGTCGAGATCGTGGCCGGGGCGAGGTTCAGCACGCCCTCGTTCGGGTTCGTCACGTTCGTCAGGACGGGCGACCCTCCGGCGAGGATGTCCACGGCCGGAGCGGCGGCGATGTGGCGGACCGTGAGCCGGCCCTCGCCCGCGGCGGTCTTCGAGATGTCATTGGTGAAGAGGGTCGCGGTGGGGGTGTTGTCCGGCTTGAGGTGCGCCGCGACGGTGTAGCTCTTCCCCGCCTCGAGGCTGATGTCGATCGGGCCGATCACGGGGGCGCTGGCGTCCGCGGCGGTGGAGGCCGTGATGGCGACCTTGTAGGTGCCGGTGGGGAGGTCGAGCGGGCCGGCGAGCGAGCCGGGGGTGAAGTCGTCGAGCGTCAGCTTGCCGTCGACGTAGACGTCGACCGGGGTGTCGGGGACGGCGTGCAGGACCGAGAGGTCGGCCGAGTCGGCGTCGACGGCGGCGGCGGGCGTGGCTGCGATGCCGACGACGGCCAGGGTTCCGATGCAGGCACCGGCGAGCAGGCTGCGGGAGAAGCGGGAGGTGGTCACGGTGTTCCTCTTTCACGATGGGACCCGCGAGGGGTCGGGGGGTGGTCGAGAAGGGCCTTCACCACTACTTCCGGCCGAGGCGCCTCCTCGGATGCACCCGGTCTGAGATTCTTCGAAAGAATTCCTGCCGGACACTTCGCGAGCCCCTCGCAGCGCTGGCCCGAGCGCCCGCGCCGGGCTAGCCTCCGACCAGGAGGTGCGGAGGATGGGCAGGCGCGGCGTGGTCCTCCTCCTCGCCGCCGCGGCGCTCACCACGGCGGCGGTCGCGGGCGTGCAGGGCTCCCTCGCCCCCCGGGCGCCGGTCGCCGACCAGGCCGCCGCCGCCTCCGACGCCCCCGCCCAGTGCGACGACGCCCGGGAGCTGCTGGCCGCCTCGTCCGCCTTCGAGGGCGGAGCGGGCGTGCCGGCCGGCCACCTCGTGGCCTGCCTCGACGAGGACCACCGGCGCCTCACGATCCACAACCGCACCCCCGTCGTCTGGAGTCTCGGCGACTCCTCGGTGCGGGGCGTGACGAGCGGGACGGACGGAGTGACGGGTCTGCTGAGCCTGCACGCGTCGCAGTCCTCCTCCGGGCTGCTCCTCGCACCCGGATCGGCGGCCTCGGTCTCGGCCGGCGACGGGAGTATCCGACCGCGGCCCGACGAGCCCTCGACCCGGCTGCAGCTCGCGCTCACCGCGGTGGTCGCGGCTCAGGATCAGGCGATCGGCCCCTCCGCCGGTCCCGACAGCATCATCCGCGGCGCCGCGCTCACCTGCGCGGTCGTGGTCGCGGAGTCGGACACCGGCTGGCGGGTGACCTCGCCGCGGGCTCTCGCCGCGGCGGCCGAGGACCCGGTGTGCGCGCGCGACTGGGGCCGCGCCCAGCGCAGCGCGGCGGCCTGGCGGATCGCCCTGCCCGGGCTCGTCGACGCCGTGGAGGCTCCCGGCCGCCCCGAGGAGGACACGGCGCTCCAGCGGGCCGCGGCCGACTGGTTCTCGGCCTCGAGCGGCTACTCGTGGGGCGGAGTCGACCGCCCCGCTCCCCTGCCCTGACCGGCGCCGCGCGCCTCGTCCGCCCGGGAACGCGAACGGGCCGCCCTCCGCGAGGAGAACGGCCCGTTCGGCAAGAAGTTCGCGGTGTCATCGAGACCGCGCCCTGCTCCGGGAGGAGCTAGCGGCGCAGACCGAGACGCTCGATCAGCGAGCGGTAGCGGTTGATGTCCACATCCGACAGGTAGCCGAGGAGTCGACGACGCTGACCCACGAGCAGCAGCAGACCACGACGCGAGTGGTGGTCGTGCTTGTGCTCCTTGAGGTGCTCGGTGAGGTCCTTGATCCGCTTGGTCAGGACGGCCACCTGCACCTCGGGGGATCCGGTGTCACCGGGGTGGGTCGCGTACTCTTCGATGATCGCCTTCTTGACATCTGCTTCGAGTGCCATATATGGGATCCCCTCTCTCTCGTTGCGCGGTGCCCGGCGCCTGATGCGTGGGCTCTCTTGATCCGCGGCCGTCGAACGGCAACCGGACGACTCTACCAGAGGGAGGGCGGTATCAGGAGCCGGTGGCCCGGTTCCAGAGCACGACGAGCCACGGCGAGACCAGCAGCTGCCAGTAGACGAGCACGAGGACGTTGAGGACCACGCCGATCCAGCCGGCGATCGGCGGGCGCTTCTCGCGACGCCGGGCGCGGAGGGTGGAGACGGCGAGCAGGATCCCGGCGAGCAGGACCGCGTGCACGAGCGCGGTGTAGAGCACGCCGACCAGCAGGTCGCTGACGGCCTGGTCGCCCGGGTAGGCGCCGAGCGAGATCAGGGCGTACCAGACGAAGAACGACAGCGGGACCGCGAGGACGGCCAGGAGGACCGAGACGATCCCGGCTCCGTAGCGGCGGAGGAACCGGCGAGCTCCCGAGGCCGTGGCACCGGTCCGAGCGGCTCCGGCGCGGACGCCGCCCGTGGAGCTGCGCCGACCGCCCGTGGCGGCCGCCGCGCGACGCGCGCCCGCCTCGGCGGCGGTGCGGATCGAGCGTCGCGAGGGGGCGGCTCCGGCTGCTCGCGGGGCAGGAGGACCCTGACGCCCGGGCGCGCCGTCGGATGACGTGCTCATGCCTCTCACCCTAGGGGATGACCCCTGAGCCCCCGGATCGGCGCGACGCGGCCCGCCGGGGCGGCGGAGTCAGCAGAATGGAGCGAGTGAGCCAGACCCCCCGCGCCCCCCGGCGCAGCCACGTCCTCGACGTCTCCCCCCTCCGCGAGTCCCCGGCCTTCGCCCGGCTCTGGGCCGGCAACGTGATCTCGGGCATCGGCGGCCAGATGACGATCGTCGCGGTCGGCCTGCACATCTACGAGCTCACCGGATCGACCCTCGCGGTCGCGCTGGTCGGCGTGGTGGCGCTGGTCCCGACCGTGATCGCCGGCCTCTACGGCGGGATGCTCGCCGACGCGTTCGACCGCCGCCTGGTGCTCCTGCTCGCCGCGGTCGTGGCCTGGGGCTCGACCGCGGGGATCGCGGCCCTCGCCTGGCTCGGCGCCGAGACCCCGCTCTCCCTCTACGTGCTCACCGCCGTGAACGCGGTGGCGACGACGGTGATCGTGACCACCCGGATGACGCTGGCTCCGCGGCTGCTCCGCACCGAGCTGGTCCCCGCCGCCGCCGCGCTGGGCGGCATCGCGAGCGGAGTCGAGGTGACCGTGGGGCCCGCCCTCGCCGGCGTGCTGGTCGCCTCCTCCGGCTTCGCGATCACGTACACGATCGACGTCGTGCTGTTCCTCGCCGCGTTCCTCGGCATCGCGGGGCTGCCGGCGCTCGTGCCCGAGGGCGAGCGGCAGCGGCCGGGGCTGGAGTCCCTCCGCTACGGCCTGGGCTTCCTGAAGGGCGCCCCGAACATCCGGATGTCCTTCCTGGTCGACATCGTGGCCATGACCTTCGGACAGCCGCGCGTGGTCTTCCCGGCCGCCGCCGCCGTGCTGCTCGGCGGAGGCGCGGTGACGGTGGGCGCCCTCACGGCCGCGTTCGCGATCGGGGCGCTGATCAGCGGCGTCTTCTCCGGCCGGCTCACCGGGGTCCGCCGGCAGGGCCTCGCGATCGGCCGCTCGATCCAGGTGTACGGAGCGTTCGTGGTCGCGTTCGGCGCGGTCCTGCTCGGTGCCGCATTCGTGCAGCACGACGCGTCGGCGCCGAACGCGGTGCTCATCGCGCTGGCGGCGGTCGCCCTGGCCGGCGCGGGCGCCTCCGACAACGTCAGCTCGATCTTCCGGCAGACGATGCTGCAGACCGCGGTCCCCGACAACATGCGGGGTCGGCTCCAGGGCGTGTTCATCGTCGTGGTGACGGGCGGCCCGCGGGTCGGCGACCTCTACACGGGACTGCTCGCCTCGCTCGCGCTGCTCTGGCTGCCGCCGCTCGCGGGCGGGCTCGCGATCATCGCGATCCTCGCCGCGGTGCTGCGACTCCGACCGGGGTTCCGTGGGTACGACGCCCTGCACCCGACGGCCTGAGCGGAGGGGCGTCTCCCTCGAGCCGGATGGGACAGCGCGCCCGCCCGCTCGGCTCAGGCCGGCGGACGGGCGCGCCGGGGATCAGTCGCCGGAGGCCGCGTCGGCGCCGCCGCCGTCGGTCAGCCGGTCGTCCGAGACCAGTCCGCTGTCGTCGTCGCGGCCCTCGACCCGCACCGGGCGGTAGACGTGGAAGCCGTCGTCGTCGGGCTCCAGCTCCCAGACCACCTCGACCTCCTCGCCGTCGATGTCGGCCAGGCGGGTGAAGGAGCGCTGCGGGGAGCCGTCGATCATCTCGAGGCGGATGCTCTCCTGCTCCGCTCCGCTGTCGAGGATGGCGGTGTACGTCGATTCGGTGTCCATGCCTCGACGCTAGACACGCGCGGGGAGGCGTCGCCACCCCTTGCGGCGGCGCACGGTCCGCGTAGCGTCGGCACCATGACCGACACCGACATCACTCCCGCCGACTCCGACGACCGCGAGCAGATCACCGAGATGGTGAAGAGCGCCGGGATCGGGCTCCTCACCACCGTCAACGCCACCGGGCAGCTCGTCAGCCGTCCGCTCAAGGCCCAGGACATCGACTTCGACGGCGAACTGTGGTTCTTCACGCAGGACCCGTCGCCCAAGGTCGACGACATCCGCGCGAACCCGAGCGTCAACGTCGCGTTCGAGTCGAAGAAGGGCTACCTGTCGGTGGCCGGCTCGGCGACCGTCGTGCACGACCCGGCGAAGGTGGACGAGCTGTGGTCCCCGGCCGTCGCCGGCTGGTTCCCCGACGGCAAGGACGACCCGACCGTCGCGCTGATCCGCGTCGAGGCCGAGACCGTCGAGCTGTGGGCGACCGACGAGCCGCGTCCGGTCGTGCTGTTCAAGGTCCTCAAGGCCGCCGTCACCGGCGGACAGCCCGACATCGGCGAGAACCGCACCGTCTCCTTCGAGTGATCCCTCCCCCCGGGGCGCCGCCGGGGCGCGGCGCCTCGCGGGGAATGGCGTCAGGCGCCGCCGAAGCGCTCGGTGCGCACGCGCTCGGGCGCGTGGCCCTGCTCGACCAGGGCGGTGGCGACGGCCTCGACGAACGAGGTCGGGCCGCACACGTAGACGGTCGGCTCGAGCGAGGCCGGCAGAGCCGCCTCGGCGAGCAGCTCCGGAGTGACGCGGCCGGCCGGACGCGCCGCTCCCGCCGGCGCCACCCGGGTGAAGACGTGGTCCACCGCGACTCCGCCCGTCGCGGCCGGCCGCTCGGCGAGCGCCGCCAGCTCCTCGCGGTAGTAGGCGAAGACGGGCGAGCGGACCGAGTAGAGCAGCTGCATCCGCGCCGCGCTCCCGGACCGGGCGTGCTCGCGCGCCATCGCCATCAGCGGCACCACGCCGCTCCCGCCCGCGATCAGCTGCACCGGCTCCGCCTGCTCCGGACGCCAGACGAACCAGCCGCCGATCGGACCGCGGATCTCGAGCCGGTCGCCCGCTTCGAGGCCGTCGACCAGGTACGGGGAGACCTCCCCGTCGTCCAGCCGCTCGACCGCGAGCTCGACCCGCTCCCCGTCGGCCGGGGCGCCTATCGAGTAGGAGCGGCTCGCCTGGTAGCCGTCGGGCGCGGTGAGGCGCACGTCGAGGTGCTGCCCCGCCAGGTGGCCCGGCCACCCGGGCACGCGGAGCACCAGGAGGCGCGACGTGGGCGTGAGCGGCGCGACCGACTCGGCCACCGCCTCCGTCCACATCACCAGTAGCGCTCCTCTTTCCAGGGGTCCCCGTGCATGTGGTAGCCGTTCTGCTCCCAGAAGCCGGGCTCGTCGCCGGGCATCAGGCGGAGCGTCCGCACCCACTTCGCGCTCTTCCAGAAGTAGAGGTGCGGCACCAGGAGCCGGGCGGGGCCGCCGTGCTCGGCCGCGAGGGGCTTCCCCTCGAACTCGGTGACGACCCAGGCCCTCCCGCCTCGGATCTCGGCGAGCGGGAGGTTCGTCGTGTAGCCGCCGAAGCTCTGCGCCATGACGAAGCCGGCGTCCGTCTCCAGGCCCTCCAGCAGAGTGTCGACCGAGACGCCGCGCCAGCTGGTGCCGAGCTTCGACCACCGGGTCACGCAGTGGATGTCGGTGTGCACGTCCTCGTGCGGGAGCGCGTCGAACTCCTCCCGGTTCCAGCGGCGCACGCCCGCGGGTCCGCCGTCGATGGAGAAGGCCCACTCGTGGATGTTCGGGGTGGGCCCGATCGAGAGGACGGGGAAGCCGTTCTCGAGGTGCTGGCCCGGCGGGAGGTCCGGGTCCGCCTCCCTCTTGCCGAAGAAGCCCCGCGTGATGATGCCCATGTCCGCCCTCGTCGTCCTCGGGGCCTGGCCCCGGATCGCTGGAAACCGCTCGTCGCGCTCACGCTACCGCTCGGCGCTACCGCATGCGGGCCCGCCGGGCGAGCCCGGGACCGTGTCGGACGTCGGTGCCAGGATCGGGGCATGAGACGAACCGTCGTGCCGCCGTACCTCCTCGTCCGCATCGCCCGCCTCGACGATCCGGCCTTCGCCCGGGCCGCGCGGGCCGCGAGCCGCTCGCTCGAGCAGGACGTGCCGTTCCGGCGCGTCCGGCCCGGAGAGCCCGCGCCCGACCGCGGGGCGCCGACCGCCGCCGCGACGTCCTCGCCGCGCACCCGCGTGCAGTCCCTCCAGCGCACCATCGCGGACGCGCGGACCGAGGAGACGCTGCCCGGCACGGTCGTCCGCCGCGAGGGCGAGGCGGCCACGGGGGATGCGGCCGTCGACGAGGCGTACGACGGCCTCGGCGCGATGTCGGCCTTCCTGCAGGGTGCGTACGGCCGCGACTCGATCGACGACGCCTGGCTGCCGCTCGACGCGACCGTGCACTTCGGCGACGACTACGACAACGCCTTCTGGGACGGCTCGCGGATGGTCTTCGGCGACGGGGACGGCCAGGTGTTCCGCCGCTTCACCGTCTCGCAGAGCGTGATCGGCCACGAGCTCGCCCACGGCATCACCGAGTACACGGCGAACCTCGTCTACCGCGGCCAGTCCGGAGCGCTCAACGAGTCGGTCTCGGACGTGTTCGGAGCCCTGCTGGAGCAGTACGGCGCCGGCCAGAGCGCCGACGAGGCGAGCTGGCTGATCGGCGAGGGGCTCTTCACCGACGAGGTGCAGGGCACGGCCCTGCGGTCGATGATCGCCCCCGGCACCGCCTACGACGACGACGTCCTCGGCTCCGACCCGCAGCCGGGCTCGATGGCCGACTACGTCGAGACCGACGACGACAACGGCGGAGTGCACATCAACTCGGGGATCCCCAACCGCGCGTTCGCCGTGGCGGCGACGACCCTCGGCGGGAAGGCGTGGGAGCGCGCTGGGCAGGTCTGGTACGACGTGCTGACCGGGGGCGTCCTCACCGCGACGGCCGACTTCGAGGCGTTCGCGGCGCTCACCGTGCGGGCCGCCGCCGAGCGCTACGGATCCGGCTCCAAGGTCGAGGCCGCCGTGCGCACCGGCTGGACGACGGTCGGCGTGACGCTGTCCGCCTGAGCCGGTCCGCTCGAGGACGGAGGCGGGTAGCATCGCGCGCATGGACGTCATCGTGTCGCGCAGCGGCGGAGTCGCCGGCCTCCGCCGGGTGTGGCGGGTCGACGTCGAGCAGCAGCCCGACGAGCGCGCCTGGCGCGACCTGCTCGGCTCGCTCCCCTGGGACGCCGCCGACGGCGAGTCCCCCGGCCGGGCCGACCGCTTCGTCTACGAGATCCGCGTGCAGACGCACCACGTCCGCCTCGGCGAGACCGAGCTCGACGGAGCCTGGCGCGAGCTGGTCGACCGCGTGAAGAAGGCGCAGCCCCGCTAGGAGCTGCGCCTTCGTCGTGTGCTCGGAGCTACTTGGTGCCGAGCAGGTCGATCACGAAGATCAGGGTCTTGCCGGAGAGCGGGTGCCCTCCGCCGGCCGGGCCGTACGCCAGCGCGGGCGGGCAGATCAGCTTGCGGCGGCCGCCGACCTTCATCCCCGGGATGCCCTGCTGCCAGGCGCGGATGAGGTTGTTGAGGGGGAAGTTGATCGACTGGTCGCGGCTCCAGGAGGAGTCGAACTCCTCGCCGCTGTCGTACTCGACGCCGAGGTAGTGGACCTCGACGGTCGAGCCGGGCTGCGCCTCGGCGCCGTCGCCGACGACGATGTCCTCGACGACGAGGGTGTCGGGGGCCGGGCCCTCAGGGGCGTCGACCTCGGGCTTGGTCAGGTTCTCGCTGCTCATGCCTCGATCCTACGGCGCTCGGGAGCGGAGTCTGGGAGCGGGCTGCGAGCACTCACTCCACGAGCGTGAGGCGCTGCGTCGGCCGGGTCATCGCGACGTAGAGCGATGCGGCGCCGCGCTCGCCGGTCTGCGCGATGAGGCGAGGGCGGGCGATGATCACGGAGTCGAACTCGAGCCCCTTGGCGTCGTTCGTCGACAGCACGGCGATCGCGCGGTCGAGCCCGGTCGCTCCGCGGCCCACCTCCCGGCCGAACCGCTCCTCGAGGCGCTCGGCGATCGCGGCGAGGTCGTCGTCGGGCGCGATGACCGCGAGCGTCCCCTCCGCCTCGATCGCCCGGTCCTCGACGACGGCCGCCAGCACGCGCTCCGAGATGCTCGCGTCGCCGCGATCGCGGATCGTCCGCACCGGCCACTCGGTGGAGCGCACGGCCTCCCCCGGCGTGATCTCCAGCCCGTTCTCGCGCGCCGTCCGCTCGGCGAAGGCGACGATCTGCGCGGGCGTGCGGTAGTTGACCGTCAGCTCCTCCAGGCGCCACGGCGCCGCCTCCACTCCCCGGCACTGGCGGCCGAAGGTGTCGCGGAGCGCGGCGTCCCAGCTCGAGGCGGCGGAGGCGCCGGACGCCTGCGCGACGTCGCCCACGATCGTGAACGAGCGCATCGGGCAGCGGCGCAGCAGCACCCGCCACTGCATCGGCGAGAGCTCCTGCGCCTCGTCGACCACGACGTGCCCGTAGGTCCAGGTGCGGTCGGCCGCGGCCCGCTCGGCGGTGGTCCCGAGCACCGAGCGCTCGGCGAAGCCGGCCGCGAGGTCCTTGGCGTTGACGAGGCCGTCGACGCCCATGTTGCGGATGGCGGCCTCCGCGTTCTCGACGTCGCGCTTGCGCTGCTCCTTCTCGGCCTTCTTCGAGGCGTCGGCGTGGTCGTCGTAGGCGCCGAGCAGCTCCGCGGCCTCGTCGAGCAGCGGCACGTCGGAGACCGTGAACGGAGCGTCGCGGTCTCGGCGGAGGAGGGAGCGCTGCGCGGCGGTCCAGCGCGGCGTGAGGGTCGCGAACCAGTTCGGACGGGCGTAGAGGTCCTGCAGCAGCTTCTCGGGGGTCAGCGGGATCCACGCGGTGTTGAGAGCGACGCGGACGTCGTGGGCGGTCCGCACGTCCTCGCGCAGCACCGCCTCGTCGGCCTCGTCGACCGTGCTGCCGTGGCTCCGCAGCTGATCGGCGAGCTGGCGGGTGAGCTGCGAGAGCAGCGTCTTGACGAAGGAGACGCGCGCCTCGTTGTGCGGCTTGCGGGTGTCGCGCGCGCGGGTGATCGCGCGCTCCACGTCCTGCGGCTCCAGACGGAGCTTCTCGCCGTTGACGTCGAGCACCTGGGTCTCGGCCGGGACGGTCTGGCGGGAGCGGACCGCGCGCTTGAGCAGCTCCGCCATCCGCGCCGAGCCCTTCACGCGGGCGACCGCGGGCACGTCCTCCTCGACGAGGTCGAGGCCCGGGTAGAGCTGGCCGAGCGTCGAGAGGACGACACCCGTCTCGCCGAGCGAGGGCAGCACCGCCTCGATGTAGCGGAGGAAGGAGCGTGAGGGGCCGACCACGAGCACGCCGGAGGAGGCGATGCGGTCGCGGTAGGAGTAGAGGAGGTAGGCGGCCCGGTGCAGGGCGACCGCGGTCTTGCCGGTGCCCGGCCCGCCCTGCACGACGAGCACGCCGCGCAGCTCGGACCGGATGATGCGGTCCTGCTCGCTCTGGATGGTCGCGACGATGTCGTGCATCCGGCCGGTGCGCTGCGCACCGAGGGCCGCCATGAGCGCGCCCTCGCCCTGCAGCACGGTGCCCTCGCGCAGCAGCTCCTCGTCGAAGACCTCGTCCTCGAAGCGGAGGACCTCGCGGCCCCGAGTGGTGAGGTGGCGCCGGGCGCGCGTCCCCATCGGCCGGGCGGCGGTGGCCTGGTAGAACGCGGCCGACTGCGGGGCGCGCCAGTCCAGCAGCAGCGTGTCCTGCTCCTCGTCGCGCAGGCCGATCCGGCCGATGTAGCGGTGCTCGGCGTCGGCGTCCGCGAGCGTCAGCCGGCCGAAGGCGAGCCGGTCGTCGGCGCCGGTGAGCGAGCGGATGCGGTCCTCGTAGAGCCGCGCGTAGGCGTCGCGCTCGGAGCGGCTCTGGTGGTTGCCGCCGACGCTCTCGATGCGGACCGTGTCCAGAGCCTCGCGGGCCTGGGCGATCAGCTCGTCGAGGCGGGCGTAGAGCGCCGCCACGTAGTCGCGCTCCCGAGAGAGCTCGGTGGCCTGCACAGTGCTGCCGTCCGTCATCGTCCGCCTTCCGAGGGTCCGCCGCCGCGGGCCGGGAGGCGCGGGATGCGCTCCGGGGGCCGCGGGAAAACAGGCGGTCCAGTCTACCGAGCGATCCGAAGCGGGCCGCGCCGACAGCGGGATCCGGATGCCTCTTGCGCTCGGCGCCGCGGAGGAGCATCCTCTCTCTCACGAAGAGCTCGACGCCCCGTCCGAGCAGCCGGCCCTGCCGCTGCCGCAGGGCGTCGAGCTCTTTCTCGCGGGTGTCCGTCCTCCGTCCGGTCATCGACCGGGAAGAGAACCGGACGGCCCCGCGTTGCACGCCCCATGGCCACTCCGAGCAGCAGCGTCACCGCCCCCTCCCGCGCCTCGATCGACCTCACGGAGTCGGCACGCGCCGGCTGGGAGTCGTGGCTCGCCCGACGCGTCGAGCGCGTCACCGGACCCCGGGGCGATCTCGCCCTCGTCGAGACGCGCTGGCTCGAGCCCGGCGAGAGCGTCGACGACGAGCAGGCGCTGGCCGGCTACGGCCCCTCGGCGACCCTGACGCGGATGCGCCGCGAGAACCTCGACACCGGCGAGCCCGAGTACGGCTACCGCGTCTGGGACGCGGCCTCCGACGGCATCCGGTCCTTCGACGCCATCGAGACCTTCCCGTTCGACGCCGCCTGTGTGCTCGAGGCGTGGTTCCAGCCGGTCGCCGAGGACCGCACGGTCCCGTTCGAGCACCTGCGCGACAACGGCGCCACCCGCGAGCTCGTCGTGCCCGGCGACATCACCTTCTCGCTCATGGACGACGGGCGCGCCCGCGAGTACACGGTCGCGGCGTTCGACGACGGCGGCACGCTCCTCGTCCCGTTCGGCGATCCGACCAACCGCAGCGACGACCCGGAGCTCGCGAGCTACCCCGTCGGCCGCTTCCTCGTCGTGCAGCGGATCGGCGGCGCGGCCGACGCGGGCACCCCCGGTCCGGTGCTCCTGGACTTCAACCGGGCGTACATCCCGCCGTGCGGCTTCTCGCCCCACTACAACTGCCCGCTGCCGCCCGCGCAGAACCGGCTCGGCGTGCCCGTGACGGCCGGCGAGCGCCGCGTGCGCAGCGCCTCCGCCTAGCGCGCCGGGGCTGAGCGGGGGCGGCCCCGGCTCAGCGGGTGAGCACCGCCCGGCGGGCGACGAGCTCGTCGAGCAGGACCTGCTCGTCGACTGCTCCGGTGCGTCCGCCGCGGCCGAGCAGGAGGTGCTGCCGGTGGTGCGCGAGCCGCGTCGCCGAGCGGAGGAAGTCCCGCATCGCCCGCGGCCGGTCCCCTCCCGCGCTCCGGGCCCAGCGAGCGGCGGTGCGGCGCCCCTCCGCGGTGCCGATCATCCGAACCTCGGCCGGCGAGAGCCAGCCGGCGACGGCGTAGTCGTCGAGCCGCTGGAGCGTCACGCGCCGCTCCTGCCGGCGCAGCAGCACCACCACGACCACGGCGACCGCGAACAGCGGCACCTGGACCACGCCGTAGAAGCCGAACCAGTCGGACACCAGGAACGACGAGCCGTTCCAGAGCGCGTGCAGGAACGCGGCGAGCGCCAGCCCGAGCAGGGCGATGGGCAGCCGCGCGACGGCGGGCCGGTTCGAGGCGAAGCCGAGGGCCGCGCCCGTGCAGGCGGTGAAGAGCACGTGCGCGAAGGGCGAGAGCACCCCGCGGAGGAAGAAGGTCACGGCGAGCGAGCCGAGACCGCCCTCCACCAGCGCGCTGCCGAAGTAGAGGATGTTCTCGACGAAGGCGAACCCGGAGGCGACGACGGCCGCGTAGACGATGCCGTCGACGGGCCCGTCGAAGGTCCGGCGCCAGATCAGCAGGACGAGGAGGACGCCGATCCCCTTGGCCGTCTCCTCGACCAGCGGCGCCTGGATCACGGCGCCGACGAAGTCGGATCCGCTCGGCTGCTGCCCGGACGCGTAGACGGCGATCTGCACGCCGAGGTCGACCAGGAGCGCGATCGCGACGGACCCGGCCGCGCCCCAGAGGAACGCGAACCACAGGCCCAGCGCTGGCTCCGGCTCCCACCGGTCGACCCAGCGGACGCCCAGCAGAACCACGGTCAGCGGGACGAGGGCGATGACCGCGCAGATCCCCGCGGCGCTGACGCCGAGTCCGATAACCACGTAGGCGAGCACGAGCAGCAGCAGGATCCCGAGGAGCGCCACGCCGATCGAGCCGAGCACGGTCGGCACGACGGAGGGGCGGGCGGTGGCGGGCGGTGCGGGCGGCGGATAGGCGCTCATGGGGCCGACAGTAGGGCACGGGCGGGGTGCGCTGTCGGCGGTTGACACGCGCCGGGCGCGTGGAGGAGGGCCGGGGTGCGGACGCCCGTGTCCGATTCCCGCTCCTGCTCGACGTCGCCGCGTGCGAGGCTCGAGGCGTGCCCGACTCCGATCCGCTCTTCGAGGAGCGCTACCGCGCCGTCGCCTCCCGCGACTCCCGGTTCGACGGGCGGTTCCTGACCGGCGTGCACTCCACCGGCATCTACTGCCGTCCGAGCTGCCCCGCCATCACGCCGCGGCGCGCGAACGTGCGCTTCTACCCGACGGCCGCCGCCGCGCACGAGGCGGGGCTCCGCGCCTGCAAGCGCTGCCTGCCGGACGCTGTCCCCGGCTCCCCCGAGTGGAACCTGCGCGACGACACGGCGGCGCGCGCCATGCGTTTGATCGCCGACGGAGTGGTCGACCGCGAGGGGGTCGAGGGGCTGGCCGCCCGGCTCGGCTACGGCGCGCGCCACCTCGGCCGCATCCTGCGCGAGGAGCTGGGCGCGCCTCCGCTGGCCCTCGCTCGCGCCCAGCGCGCCCAGACCGCCCGGCTCCTGCTCACGAGCACCGACCTGCCCGTGTCCGACGTCGCCTTCGCCGCCGGCTTCACGAGCATCCGGCAGTTCAACGCGACCCTGGCGGAGGTGTACGAGCGGACCCCGACGGCCCTGCGCGCCTCGGCCCGCGGCACGCGCTCCGAGGCGAGCGTCCACGACGGCGCGACCACGCTGGAGCTCCGGCTGGCAGTGCGGGCTCCGTTCGATCCCGGGGTGCTCGACGTGCTCGGCGGCGCCGCGCTCCCGGGCATCGAGGAGGCGTCCCCCGGCGGCTACGCGCGCTCGCTCGTCCTGCCCGGGGGCGCGGCACTGGTGCGGCTGGCGGCGGACGGGGAGAGCGTCCGCTGCAGCGCGACGCTCGTCTCCGTCGCCGACGTCGGGCCGCTGGTCGCCCGGGTGAGGCGGGTTCTCGACCTGGACGCGGACGCCCGGGCCGTGGACGAGGCCCTCGCGGCCGATCCCGCACTCGCTCCGAGCGTCGCCGCCCGCCCCGGTGTCCGCGTGCCCGGCTCCGTCGATCCGGCCGAGACGCTGGTGCGCGCGCTGCTCGGCCGGCGGGAGGCCGCACGGCTGGTCACAGCGCTCGGCGCGACGCTCCCGGAGTCCGTGGCGAGCGGATCGATCGCACGCGCCTTCCCCTCCCCCGCGGTGATCGCCGAGCACGCCGCCGACGTGCTCCGCGGATCCGCCGACGTGCTGGTGCGGACCTGCACGCTGCTCGCCGAGGGAGCCCTGCGGCTCGACGCCGACCGGGAGGAGCTCGCCGAGCAGTTGCTGGCGGTCCCCGGGATCGACGCGGCCACGGCGGCCGAGGTGGCACAGCGGGCGACCGGAGATCCCGACGTCCTGCTCACCGGGGATCCCGTGCTCCGGCGGGGCGCGGCGGCGCTCGGCCTGCCCTCCGGCGAGCGCGCGCTGACCGAGACCGGACGCCGCTGGGCGCCCTGGCGCAGCTACGCCGGGGCGCGCCTCGCGGCCGCGGTCACGCCTCCGGCGCGGGGTCGATGATCGGGAGCGCCGCGGTCATCGCCTCGATGCCCGAGAGCCGCGCCGGCGAGATCAGCCGCATGACCTCCTCGCGGGACATCAGCCCCGCCTCGACCACCAGGTCGGCGATGTTGCGGCCGGTCGCGAGGGCGGCCTTCGCGAGGGCGGCGGACGCGGTGTAGCCGATGCTCGGCGTGAGCGCCGTCACGACCCCGACCGAGGAGGCGACCATGGCCTCGAGCCGGTCGACGTTCGCGGTGATGCCGTCGATGCAGTTCTCGCGGAGCGTCCTGCAGGCCTGCGTCATCCAGGTGATGCTCTGCAGCAGCGAGTGCGCGATCACCGGCTCGAAGGCGTTGAGCTGGAGCTGACCCGCCTCGGCCGCCATCGTGACCGTGACATCGGCCCCGGCCACCGAGTAGGCGACCTGGTTGACCACCTCGGGGATGACCGGGTTCACCTTGCCGGGCATGATGCTCGATCCCGCCTGGCGCGGAGGCAGGTTGATCTCGCCGAAGCCGGCCTGGGGGCCCGAGGAGAGGAGTCTCAGGTCGTTGCAGATCTTGGACAGCTTGATCGCGGAGCGCTTGAGCGCGCTCGAGAACGACATGAAGACGCCGGTGTCGCTCGTCGCCTCGACGAGGTCCTGCGCCATCTCGAGGTCGAGATCGGTGATCTCGTTGAGGTGGCGGACAGCAGCCGCGCCGTAGCGCGGATCGGCGGTGATGCCTGTGCCGATCGCGGTGGCTCCGATGTTGACCTCGGCGAGCAGCCAGATGGTCTCGGAGAGACGGGCGTGGTCCTCGCCGAGGGTCGTCGCGAAGCCGTGGAACTCCTGGCCGAGCGTCATCGGCACCGCGTCCTGCAGCTGCGTGCGGCCGACCTTCAGGACGCTGCCGAACTCGACCGCCTTGCGGGAGAACGACTCGCGCAGCAGCGCCAGCTCGTCGAGCAGGCGGCGCAGCGACCAGGTCATCGCGATCTTGATCGCGGTCGGGTAGACGTCGTTGGTGGACTGGCTGCGGTTGACGTCGTCGAGGGGGTGCAGGTGCGCGTAGTCGCCCCGCTCGAAGCCGCCGATCTCGAGTGCGACGTTGGCGACGACCTCGTTCGCGTTCATGTTCGTCGAGGTGCCGGCGCCGCCCTGGATCACCCCGACCACGAACTGGTCGTGGAACTCGCCGTCGATGATGCGGCGGCACGCGGCCTCGATCAGCTCGGCCTTGGCGGGGGCGAGGGTGCCGAGCTCGGTGTTGGCCCGGGCGGCCGCGAGCTTGACCGTCGCGAGGGACCGGACGAGATCGGGGTAGATCGAGATGGGGCGCTTCGAGATCGGGAAGTTGTCGAGGGCCCGCGCCGTGTGGATGCCCCAGTAGGCCTCGGCGGGGATCTCCATCGAGCCGATGGAGTCGCTCTCGGTGCGCGTGGCGGGGGTCTCGGTGTCGTCCAGGGCTCTGCCTTCCGGGTCGCGGTCGGGGAGGGTGCTCGGTGCGAGGGTCACGTCCAGCTCCGTTGCTGTCGTCGTGCGGCCCCGGAGGGTGCAGGGGGCTCGCGAACTGCGCGGCCAGCCTATCGCCGGGGCACGGGGCGGCGGCGGACGCGGGCGCGGAGCGTCCTCTCGGCGGGCGCGGAACGACCGCGCCTCCCGCCGCCGGAGCGGACAGGAGGCGCGGGACGCGGGAAGCGGCGGATCAGCGGTAGTCGCTGCCCGACGCGAGGGCCGCGAGCGGAACGAGCACGACCACGACGAGCACGGCGATCGCGAAGAGCAGGACGAGGCCGAGCATGACGGAGTTGAGCACGATGCCCCAGATCGAGAGCGTGCGGCCGGTCGGCTCCCTCCGCAGGCCCAGGATGCCGAAGACGAGGCCCGCGGCCGGAGCGATCACGGTCAGTCCGAAGAAGACGGAGGTGACGCCGAGGATCAGGCTGGTGAGCGAGAACGGGGTCGAGGGCGCCGGGGCGAGGGCCGCGGGCGGGACGGCGGGGGTGCCGTAGGGGGCGCGGGCCTGCTGCGAGGAGGCGGGCTCCTCGGCGGCGGGGCGCTCCCCGGCGGACGGCCGCTCCTCGGTGAGGACGGCGGTCGCGCCCAGGTCCACGGTCGGCTGCTCGTCGGCGGGGGTGGAGAGGCGGGCGGTGCGGTCGTCGGTGGTCACGGTGTGCTCCTTCTCGGGTGCCGGTCGCCCGGCGGGATGCGGTCCCGCCGGGCGGGCCGGCGGTGCTGCCGGTGTGCTCCGACGATGCCTCCACGCTACGGACGAGCCCGGACCCGCCCCATCCGGGGAACCCCCGGAACTCGGGGGCGATCCCCCGCCTCGAGGCGGGGGCGGGTGCGAGACTGGTCCCGGCGCGAGGAGGCGGCGACGATGGACGACGACGAGCTGCGGCACCGCACCCGGGACCGCAAGGGCGCCCGTGCCGTCTGGTTCGCCGGGCTGTCGGCGCTCGCCGGCTTCGTGGTGATCTCCCCCGTGATCTCCCTCACGGCGACCGTGATGGTGTGGGGGTCGCGGCGGCGGATCGGCACCCTCAGCGACCGGAACGGGCTGGTCGCCGTCAACTGGCAGCTCACCTACCTCGCGCTCCAGCTGATGCTGGTCCCGCTGCACCTCGCGCTGGTGTCGGTGCGCGACTCGCTCGGCGCCGACTGGCCGCTCGCGACGATCTCGGCGATCCTCGCGCTGGCCGTGCTCAACCTCGTGCTGTGCGCCGTCCTCGGGATCCGGTCCGGCCGGGGACGCACCGTGCGCCTCTGGATCGCCGTGCCCTTCGCCCGCTCCACCCGTCCGCCGCGCTGACCGTCCGGGGACACCGGGCCCGGCCTCTCTCCGCTACGGGGACTCCGCCCGGCGTGTCCGCGGCGCGGTGCCCCCTCGACCCCGCGGCGGCGGGCAGGGTGGTGGAGTGATCGCCTTCCCTCCGCCCGTGTACGTCGTGGCCGACGACGGAGTGAGACTGGCCACCTACTCCGTCGGCGAGGAGAGCGCCCCGACCGTCCTCGCCGTGCACGGCTTCGCCTCCCACGCCGTGCTCAACTGGGAGACGTCGGGCTGGCTGCGGACGCTGCACCGGGCCGGGTACCGCGTCGTCGCGCTCGACCAGCGCGGGCACGGCGCGAGCGAGAAGCCGCACCACTCCGACTCCTACAGCGTGGACGCCATGGTGGCCGACCTGGTGCGGGTGCTCGACTCCTACGACCTCGACGCGCCCCACGTGCTCGGGTACTCCCTCGGCGCCCGGATGAGCTGGGTGCTGGGGCTCGAGCACCCGGAGCGGCTCGCATCGCTGAGCCTCGGCGGGCTGACCGTGGGCGAGTCCCTCCGCTCCTTCGACGCGGAGGCGGCCCGGGCCCGCGTCGCCTCCGGCGGCGAGATCGACGACGGCTTCACCCGCGCCTTCATCGGCATGGCGGAGGGCGTGCAGGGCAACGACCTCGCGGCGCTGGTGGCGGTGGCCGACGGCGTCCGCGGCGGGGCGCACCCGGAGCACGGGCGGCACCCCGGCCTGCCGACGCTGCTCGTGACCGGCGGCGCGGATCCGATCGCTCCCGGCGGAGAGCTGCTGGCGGCGGCGGCGGGGGCGCGGTTCGTGAGCGTCCCCGGCCGCGACCACACCAGCACCGTGCCCGCGCGGGGCTTCAAGGACGCGGTGCTGGCGTTCCTGGCGGAGCAGCGCTGAGCCGGCCCCTCGCCGGGCGGGAGCACCGCGAGCGCCGAGGCCCGCGGCGTAGCATCCCCCTCATGCAGGCGATCCGCATCGAGAACCCCGGCCCCGACTCCCGACTCGTGCTGGAGGAGGTGCCGACGCCCTCCCCCGGACCCGGCGAGGTCCTCGTCCGCGTCGCGGCCGCCGGCGTCAACCGCGCCGACCTCGGCCAGCGCGGCGGGGTCTACCCGCCGCCGCCCGGCGCCTCCGAGATCCTCGGGATGGAGGTGTCCGGCACGGTCGTCGCGCTCGGCGAGGACGCGACCGGGTTCGCGGAGGGCGACGAGGTCTGCGCGCTGCTCTCCGGCGGCGGCTACGCGGAGTACGTCGCGGTCGACGCGGGCCTGGTGCTGCCGGTGCCGGACGGCGTCGGCCTCGTCTCGGCCGCCGCCCTCCCGGAGACGACGTCCACCGTCTGGTCGAACCTCGTGATGGTGGCCGGGCTCGGATCCGGCGACACCGTCCTCCTCCACGGCGGCGGGAGCGGGATCGGGACCACGGGCGTCCAGATCGCCGCCGCCCTCGGCGCCCGCGTCGCCGTCACGGCCGGCAGCCCCCGCAAGCTCGAGGCCTGCCGCGCGCTCGGCGCCGACGTCCTGATCGACTACCGCGAGGAGGACTTCGTCGAGCGGATCCGCGAGGCGACCGGCGGGCGCGGCGTCGACGTGATCCTCGACCCCCTCGGCGGCGACTACCTGGCCCGAGACCTGGAGGCGCTGGCCGTGGGCGGGCGCGTGGTGTTCATCGGCAACCAGTCCGGTGCGCTGGGCTCGCTCGACCTCGGGGTGCTGATGCGCAAGCGCGGGGCGGTGCACGCCACGACCCTCCGCGCCCGGCCCCTGAAGGAGCGGCGCGCGATCGTCGCGCGGGTGCGCGCAGAGGTCTGGCCGCTGGTCGCCGCCGGGACGGTGCGACCGGTGGTGGACGAGGTGGTCCCGCTCGCCGAGGCCGAGCGGGCGCACGACGTGATGCGCTCCTCCGGCCACATCGGCAAGCTGCTGCTCACCCCGTGACGCCCGACATCGGAGGAGACCCCCGCCGCCCGCGATGAGCGGGAGCGGGGGCCTCCTCCGGTGATGCCCTCCGGCGGGGCGTCAGACCGCGGAGCGCAGGAGTCCGAGCGAGCGGTTGATGCCGTCGACGTCGACCGCGGCCGGATCGAACGAGGCTCCGGCGGCGAGGCCGAGAGCCTCGAGCGCCTCCGCGTGGTCGGCCGAGGACGGGTCGGTCGCCGCCCGCACCGTGTCGGCCCAGGCCGCGGGGCCTCCCGGCACGTCGAGCGGAGCCGCGCCGCGCGCGCCCGTGCAGCGCGGCAGAGCCGACGACAGCGGCGCGATCGACTCCAGACGGATGACGTGGCGCCACTCGTCCTCGAGGTCGTAGACGTAGAAGAGCTCGTCCTGCTCCTGCTCGAGCACCTCGGCGAGCGCGACGCCCGCCTCGTCCACGAGGTCGGCGCCGAACTCCTCCGCGTCGGACGGCGAGCCGATCGGAGCCTGCTCCTCGTCGGGCACGCCGACGCTGAAGTAGTGCGGCTGCGCGTCGGTCCAGCCCAGCGAGAGCTGGAGCGCGAGATGCAGATCGCGCAGCGACGACTCGGAGGAGAGCTCGAGGCGCCGCCAGACGACGGGCTTGGTCCCGAGCAGGGCGACGTGGAGCGCGTAGGCCGTCGCCGTGTCCTGGGTCGCCTCGTCGAGGATCTCGAGGCGGGTGGCCTCGCGCTCGCCTAGGAGGACGACCGTCGCGCGGACGACGGAGGCGAGGACGGGCGCCAGGCCCTCCGGCACCGCGTAGCCGAATTCCGGCGAGTGCAGCAGCAGCCCGAGCTCGGCGGTGTCGTCGAGCATCCGCTCGGCCGTGCCGACCATGCGCTCGCGCTCGTCGAGGGCCTCGTCGAGCGAGACTCCGGAGTCGGCGGCCAGCTCGTCGACCAGCTCGCCGACGACCAGGCCCGGGTGGATCTCGGCCTGGCAGGCGACCGCGATGCGGACCAGCACGGCGTCGGTGGTGGTGACCGCGCGCTCCTCCGGGGAGAAGGCGCCGTCCTCGGTGTCGGCGGCCGCCAGCGCGGTCTGGGCGCTGAGGATCCACTGCTCGAGGAAGCGGGCGACGTAGGCGATGCGCTCGGCGGCGGCCTCGTGCGCGTCGGAGCTGCGCCAGAGCACGGCGGCCTCGCCGAGACCTGCGGCGGATCCTTCCTGCTCGAGCACGGCCGAGCCGACCAGCGCGTCCCACCAGGCCGAGACCGGGATGCGGACGGAGTCGTCGCTCGGGGTGGATCCCGCGGAGGAGATGCCCGCCTCGACCGCGATCTCGCGGGCGGCGCGCTCGGTGAGGGTCGCGCCGTCGTCGGCGGCGAGGTGCTCGACCACGACGTCGGCGGCGTGCACGAGAGCGGTGGCACGGACGGCGGAGAGCTGCTCCTCGGCCGGGACCTCGTCGAGCTCGGCGAGGTCGTCGAGCACGGCCTCCACGAAGGAGCCGGCGAGGTCGAGGACCTCGTCGAGGACGGCCTGGCACTCGTCCAGCTCCTCGTCGGTGCCGGTCCAGAGGTCCTCGTCGGTGAGGAAGTCGAGGAAGTGCTCGACGACCTCGGCGACGGTGAAGAGGGTGTCGTCGAGGTCGGCCTCGCTCTCCTCCCCCGACAGGTCTGCCTCGATCTGGTCGAAGACGGCCTCGAGCAGCTCGGCGTCGGGCTGGGCGAAGGAGCCGCGCGGGCGCAGGTCGCGGGTCATCGCGAAGAGGTCGGTCAGCACCTCGACGGCCTCGTCGGCCTCGAGGTGCTCGTGCTGCATGCCCACCTCGGCGAGGTGCGAGCGGTACCAGCTGCGGAACCGCACCATCAGCGCGGTCTCGGCCGTACGGCCGCCGCCCTGACCGCCGGACCCGCTCTGACCGCCTCCGGATCGTCCCTGGTTGCGCTTCTTGCCCATGATTCCTCCGCGACCGCTCCACTCACGACGAAGCGCTCCAGCCTACCCAGTGCGGGCGCGCGGCGGCACGCGCGGTCGCCCCCTGTTCACCCTGTGCGCACCGGGTCCGCTCCCTCTGATGCGGCCGATCGCCCGAGTCCCGGGATCCGCGCGCTGTGGGAGTCCTCGCCGCCCGGGCCCCTGCCACACGGGTCGCGATGATGAGAAATCTCGCAGCGATCGGGCGGCGAGGCTTGCGCTCGGACCCTCCGCTTCGGTGGAGTGTCCGGATGACCGACACGACGGACACCGCCGAGACCGCTCCCGGGAAGGCGTCGCTCAAGCGGGTGATCACCGGGCCGCTGCTGTTCGCCTTCATCGTGGGCGACACACTCGGCGCCGGCATCTACACCCTGGTCGGCACGATGGCCGAGGACGTGGGCGGCGTGATCTGGCTGCCGCTGCTGATCGCGCTGGTCGTCGCCCTGCTCACGGCGGGCACGTACGCCGAGCTGATCACCAAGTACCCGCACGCCGGAGGGGCGGCGCGCTACGTGGACCGCGCGTTCGGGAAGCCGTACCTCTCGTTCCTGATCGGCTTCCTGATGATGGCGTCCGGCATCACGACGGCGGCCTCCCTGGCGAACGCGTTCGCCGGCGACTACCTCGGGGCTCTGCTGGACGTGCCGCCGATCCCCACCGCGATCGTCTTCATCGCGATCCTCACCCTGGTGAACCTGCGCGGGGTGAAGGAGTCGCTGACCGCGAACCTGGTCGCCTCGGTGATCGAGGTGAGCGGACTGGTCATCGTCATCGTCTGCGCCGCGGTCTTCTTCGGCTCCGGCGACGGCGACGCCTCCCGCGTGCTCGAGTTCAACCCCGACGTCGCTCCGCTGCAGGGGGCGTTCGCCGCCTCGATCGTCGCCTTCTTCTCGTTCCTCGGCTTCGAGGCCGCGGCGAACATGGCCGAGGAGGTGCGGAACCCCTCGAAGGTCTACCCGCGGGCCCTCTTCGGTGCGCTGATCACCGCCGCCGTGGTCTACCTCCTGATCGCGCTCGGCGCCGTGATCGTGCTGCCGAACGACGAGCTCGCTGCCTCCAGCGGCCCCCTGCTGGACGTGGTCGCGGCGAGCGGAGTGGCCGTGCCGCCGTGGCTGTTCGGCCTGATCGCGCTCGTCGCCATCGCGAACGGCGCTCTGCTGTTCATGGTGATGGCGTCGCGGGTCGGCTTCGGGCTCGCCACCTCCGGGCTGCTGCCGAGCGCTTTCGGGAAGGTGCTGCCGGGCCGCCGCACGCCGTGGGTGTCGATCATGGTCGTCGGCGGAGTGACGATGCTGCTCAGCCTGATCGGCGACGTCGGCACGCTCGCCGAGACGACGGTGCTGCTGCTCCTGCTGGTGTTCATCGCGGCGAACGTGTCGGTGCTGGTGCTGAAGAAGGACCGCGTCGACCACGCCCACTACTCCGTGCCGCGCGTGGTGCCGGTGCTCGCGACCATCGCGAGCGTGGTGCTGCTGACGCAGCAGACGGGCGTGGTCTGGCTGGCGACGGCGGGCTACGTGGTCGTGGGGACGCTGCTGTTCCTCGCCACCCGCCTGGGGAAGCGGAAGCACGCGGAGCGGACCCCGGACTGACCCGGGCCGGCGGCGATCCGTCGCGAGCGGCCCGTCCGCGGATCCCGCGCGGGCCGTCCGCGACGGATCGATCACGGGGGGGGGCGGTGAGGAGTGGGATCGTGAGGGGATGACCGTCACGCTCGAGCCGATTCCCGCCGCCGCTCTCGCCACGTGGATGCGGGTCCAGCGCTCGGCGTACATCGAGGACCGGATGCGGGCGGGCGACGACGAGGCGGCCGCGACGCGCAACGCCGACACCTCGTACGAGAAGTACTTCCCGGGCGGCTCCCCCGCCGCCGGGCACGACGTGCTCCTCGTCTCCGAGGACGGCCGCGCGGTCGGGTCGCTCTGGCTCGGCCCGCACCCGAGCGGGCTCGAGGGCGTCGGATACGTCTGGGACGTGCAGATCGACGCCGCCGAGCGCGGCCGCGGCCTCGGCCCGGCGGCGATGCTGCTCGCGGAGTCGCACGTCCGCTCCCGCGGCGGCTCCGCCCTCGCGCTGAACGTGTTCGGCTTCAACACCGTCGCGCGGGCGCTGTACGAGTCGCTCGGCTACGAGACGACGTCCCTGCAGATGCGCAAGCCGCTGGCCTGAGCGCGGACTCCGCCCGGTGCGCCGGACGTCGCCTCGAGCGACCGAGGGGGCGCCTCAGAACGGCATGAAGGCGGACACCAGCAGAGTGCCGCCGGCGAGGACAGCGACGGCGGTGGCCCAGTAGCCGAGGACCAGCGCGAAGACGGCGAGACCCCAGCCCGCCTCGCCCGTGCGGCGGATCTGCGCGCAGGCGAGGTGGCCGCAGACGACTCCGGCGAGCCCGACGACGAAGGAGAGCACGAAGGCGGTGATCGCCAGCGTGTTCACCCGCGGGTCGGTGACGAGGTCCGCCTCTCGGCGGGCTCGCCCCTGCACGAGTGCGACCGGGAGCCCCACCGCCAGCAGGAGCACGGGCGAGACGACGACGAGGATGATGAGCAGGTGCCAGCCCTGCAGTCCGGCGAGCATCGTCAGACGCCGGCTGCGGTCAGCTCGTGGAGGCGACGGCGGTCGGGTCGCCGGTGCCGGACGGACGCGGGGCGTCACCCGATCCCGTCGCCACCGACGCGCCGGTCGGAACGACGGTGCCGCCGGTCGCCATCCCCCGGCCGAAGGCCTGGCCCTGGAGGATCGCGCCGAGGTCGACGCCGGTCGCCGACCTGACGCTGTCGAACGTCGCGGCGAGACCCGCCGCCTGCTCGCGCGCGATGTGGGTGCCGGCGGTGTCGCCGCCGATCAGCGTCACCGAGCCGACGTTCTGGTAGCCCTTCGCGAACTCGGCCATGAGCGAGGGCAGCTGCCCGATGAGCTCGCGACCCAGGATCGCCTCCTGATTCTCGCGGAGCGCCTCCGCCTCGGCCGCGATGGCCGCCGCGCTCGCCTCGCCCTTCGCGCGGATGGCCTCCGCCTCGGCGGTCGCGTTCGCGCGCAGCGCCTCGGCCTCTGCGCCCGCCTTGGCCCGCAGTGCGTGGGCCTCGGCCTCGGCGCGGGCGCTCACGGCGGCGGCCTCGGCGGCGGCGGACGCCTGGCGCGCCTCCGCCTGGCGCTGGACGGCGTACGCCTCGGCGTCCGAGACCTGCTGCGCGACCTGGCGGTCCGTCTCGGCCTTCTTCTCGCGTCCGTAGGCGTCGGCGTCGGCCTCGGTCTGACGGCGGTACTTCTCGGCGTCCGCGACGCGCTTGACGTCGGCGTCGAGCTCGGCCTGCCGGTTCTCGGCGCGCTGCACGAGGACGGCCTGCTCGCGCTCGGCGCGGGCCAGGTTCTCGGCCTGCTCGGCCTCGGCGTTGGCGCGGCCGACCTCGGACTTCGCGGCGGCGGTGTTCTTGTCGTAGGCGGTCTGCTCGATCAGGTTCGCCTCGTCCGTGGCCAGCTGGCGAGCCTTGACCTCGCGGGCCGCGTTGATCCGCGCGACGTCGGCCTCGCGGCGGACGCGCTCGATCTCCTGCGCTCCGAGCGCCTCGATGTAGCCGTTGCGGTCGGTGACGCCCTGGATGGCGAAGGAGTCGAGGACGAGGCCCTGGGCGAGCAGGTCGCCCTTGATGCCCTCGGCGATCTCGTCTCCCAGCTTCTGCCGGTCCTGCATGACCTCCTCGACGCTGAGCTTCGCGACGACGCCGCGGAGGGCGCCCTCGAGCTGCTCGGTGGTGAAGACGTCGATGGACTGGTCCTGCGACGCGAAGCGCTCGGCGGCGGCGCGGACCTGGTCGGCCGTGGACCCGATCTTGACCAGGGCGACGCCCGCGAGGTGGATGGTCACGCCGTTCTTGGTCTGCGCGACCGGCTCCATCTTGATCTGGCGGGAGCGCAGCGAGATGCGGTCGGACCGCTGGGTCAGCTTGTTCACGAACGCGCCGCCGCCGGTGATGACGGTCATGTTCGAGGTGAGGCCGTCCTCGCCCTTCTGCTTCTTCCCGACGATCACGATCGCCTCGTCGGCCTGCGGCACCTGGTACCAGGCGCGGAAGAGGAAGAAGCCGATGAGGGCGATCAGCAGGAGTGCGCCGACGGCGACTCCGGCGAGGACGATCCAGAGGAGATCCGGTTCCATGGGCGGGCGACCTTTCGTCCGACCCGCGCGACGCGGGTACCTGAGAGACGTACAGTTTCCATCGTGTCACAGCGCCTCGGACAGCCGCGTCGGCCGGAGGGGGGATACTGCGGACGCCGCCGAGAGCGGTTCACGCGGGGGCGGGCCCGGAGGAGGACGCCACGAACGAGGGCGTCGCGCGGAATGCCGCGGAAGAGATCAGTGCTGGGGTACCTGGACTCGAACCAAGAACAACTGAACCAGAATCAGCCGTGTTGCCAATTACACCATACCCCAATGGTCATCCGGAGGTGATCCCGGGACCAGGCGGCGACCGGATCGAGACCCGAGCGCCGAGAGACGACAGTACCCTACGCGGGCATCCCGCTCAAATCGAGCCGCGGACGACGCTGCCCTCGGACTCCGGGGCGGCCTCGCCGAGGCGGGCGCGGACGAGGTCGCGGTTGATCGCGGAGGCGACCTGGGCGCCCGATCCGGCGGCGACGATCAGCTGCTGCGGGCCGGGAGGGGTGACCTCGCCGGCTGCGTAGAGGCCGGGGACGGACGTGCGGCCACCGGCGTCGACGCGGAGGAAGCCGTCGGCGTCGCGGTCGGGGCCGGCCGCGTCCAGGTAGTCCAGCGCGGGCGTCCAGACGGGGCGGACGAACGCCCCGGTGCGCGGGACGACGTCGCCGTCGACGAGGCGGACGCCGGTCATCTCGGCGCGCTCCCCGGCGAGGTCGGCGACCGGGCGCCGGTCGACCCGGATGCCGATGGAGGCGAGCAGCGACTCGTCGGCGTCGCTCACCGTCCCGACGCCGTTGGTGAAGACGATCAGGTCGGTCGACCACTGCGAGAGGAGCATGGCCCGCTCCGCGAGGTCGTCGGTCTCGCCGATCAGGGCGAGCGCCTCCCCCGCCTTCTCGTAGCCGTCGCACTCCATGCAGCTGTGCACGGCGGTGCCGTAGTAGGCGCGCAAGCTCGGGAGCGCGGGCGGCGTCTCGAGCAGTCCCGCGGCGACCACGACGGCGGTGGCGACGACGGAGCGGTCCGCGCTGCCGCGCACGCCGCGCGCGCCGACCACGAACTCGCCGCCGGAGCGCTCGACCGACGTGACGAGGGCGTTGTGCACCTCGGCGGCCTCGTAGCGCTCGAACTCCTCGCGGCCGAGGCGGCGCAGCTCGAGCGGCGAGATGCCGTCGCGGGTGAGGAACCCGTGCGAGTGCAGGGTCGCAGCGTTCCGCGGGCGGTTGCTGTCGAGCAGCAGCACGCTCCGGCGCGCCCGGACGAGGTTGAGCGCGGTGGAGAGCCCGGCGGGGCCCCCGCCGATCACGACGACGTCGTATCGTCCGCCGACCGTCTCCGCCACGGTCAGGCCTGCCGGGAGGCGCCGAGGTGAGCGCCCAGGCGGTCGAGGCGGGCGATCGACTCCTGCTTGCCGAGGATCTCCATCGACTCGAACAGCGGCGGCGAGACGCGGCGTCCGGAGACCGCGGTGCGCAGCGGCCCGTAGGCGATGCGGGGCTTGAGGCCGAGGCCCTCGATCAGCGCGGAGGCGAGCGCCTCCTGGATCGAGGCCGTCAACCACTCGGACGCGGGGACGAGCTCGAGGGCGCCGATCGAGGCGGCGAGCACCTCGCCGGCGTTCGCGGGCAGGCCCTTCAGCGCGTCCTCGTCGTACTCGAGCGCCTCGGAGGCGGTGAAGAGGAACCCGAGCATGCCGGGGGCCTCCCCGAGCAGGCCGATCCGCTCCTGCACGAGGGGCGCGGCGGCGTCGAGCACCGCGCGCTGCTCGGCGGTCGGCTCGCCCGCGAGCACTCCGGCCGCCACGAGGTACGGGATCGTCCGCTCGGTGAAGTCGTCGACGGCCAGGAGGCGGATGTGGTCGCCGTTGATCGACTCGGCCTTCTTGAGGTCGAAGCGGGCCGGATTGGGGTTCACGTCGGCGACGTCGAAGGCGGCGACCATCTCGTCGATCGAGAAGACGTCGCGGTCGTGCGTGAGCGACCAGCCGAGCAGGGCGAGGTAGTTGACCAGGCCCTCCGGGATGAAGCCGCGGTCGCGGTGGTGGAAGAGGTTCGAGGACGGATCGCGCTTGGAGAGCTTCTTGCTGCCGTCGCCCATCACGTAGGGGAGGTGCCCGAAGCGCGGGACGAAGGTCGTCACTCCGATGTCGATCAGCGCGTGGTACAGCGCGATCTGCCGGGCGGTCGAGGGCAGGATGTCCTCGCCGCGCAGCACGTGGGTGATCTGCATGATCGCGTCGTCGACCGGGTTCACCAGCGTGTAGAGCGGCTGGCCGTTGGGGCGCACCACGACGAAGTCGCTGAAGGAGCCCGCGGGGAACGTGATCGGGCCGCGGACCAGGTCGTCGAAGGACAGGTCGGCGTCCGGCACGCGCAGGCGCAGCGCCGGGGCGCGGCCCTCGGCGCGGAAGGCGGCGCGCTCCTCCTCGGTGAGATCGCGGTCGTGGTTGTCGTACCCGTGCTGCTTCGCGCGGCCGGCCGCCTCGTTGCGCGCGTCGATCTCCTCGGCCGTGGAGTAGCTCTCGTAGAGGTGCCCCGAGGCCGTCAGGCGCGCGATCACGTCGAGGTAGACATCGGTGCGCTCGGACTGCCGGTACGGGCCGTGCGGGCCGCCGACTCCGACGCCCTCGTCCCAGTCGAGCTTCAGCCAGCGCAGCGCGTCGAGGATCTGCTCGACGCTCTCCTCGCTGTCGCGGGCGGCGTCCGTGTCCTCGATGCGGAAGACGAACGTGCCGCCGGTGTGGCGCGCGTACGCCCAGTTGAACAGGGCGGTGCGGATGAGGCCGACGTGCGGGGTCCCGGTCGGCGAGGGGCAGAAGCGGACGCGGACGTCGCTCCCGGTCGCGGTCGTGAACGGGTGCGCGTCCGGCGCGCTTTCCAGGGGCGGGGTGAGCTCAGACATACGAGGCCGATCCTACCGGCGGGAGCCGGTGCGGCGCCCGGGATCGCGGGGGGCCGTGGCGCCTCCGCCCCGGGCACGGTGCGCGCCTCGCGGCGACTGCTCCTACCGGACAGCACTGCTCCGAGTCAACGGACTCCCCGAGCGAGCAGGAGCAGTGGTGCGCTGACCTCGGGCCTCTCGTCGAGAGGGCCCGAGCGCCGCACCGCAGGCCGCGCCGGGCCTCCGCGCGAGCGTGCCCGGAAGGAGCACTGATGAGCACGATCGATCTCGACCACCGCACCGACCGCCCGAGCGCCCTCACCGAGGCGGCACGGGAGGAGAAGGACGCCCGCACGCTCTCGCTCTTCCAGGCCGCGGTGAGCGCGGAGGCCGCCGAGGGCGCGCGCATCCGCGAGCGCATCGTGCTCGACCACCTGGGCCTGGCCGAGGCCATGGCCCGCCGGGTCTCCCGGAGCGGAGGCGACTGGGCGGATCTGCGCCAGGTCGCCTACGTGGGCCTCGTGAAGGCCGCCCGCCGCTTCACTCCCGAGCGCGGCGACAGCTTCGCCGCGTTCGCCGTCCCCACGATCACCGGCGAGCTCAAGCGCCACCTCCGCGACCTCGGCTGGATGATCCGGCCGCCGCGCGGCGTGCAGGAGCTGCACCGCCGCTCCGCCGTCGTCGCCGACGAGCTCGCGCAGGAGCTCGGCCGTCACCCCACCGACCAGGAGATCGCCCGCCGCCTCGGAGTGGACGCGGCGGAGGTGGCCGACGCGCGCCTCGCGGGGCATCCGCTCTCCCTCGACGAGACCGTGGGCGAGGGCGGCGTCGGCCTGGGCGACACCCTCGGCGGCGAGGACGACCGGCTGCTCGAGATCGACCGGCGGCACGGGCTCGCCGAGGCCCTCGCCGAGCTCGAGGAGGGCCAGCGCGAGCTCCTGCGGATGCGCTTCGTCGAGGAGCGGACCCAGCAGCAGATCGCCGACGCCCTGGGGACGACGCAGATGCAGGTCTCGCGCCTGCAGCGGCGGATCCTCGCGCAGCTCGCCGACAGGCTCGGCGCCCCCTCGCGCAGCCATCAGCCGCGCGCTCCCCGGGCCCGCGTGGCCACGGTCACTCCGGTCCGACCGGCGACGCGGCTGAAGTCCGCCTGAGGTGGGCCTCGGCACGCGACGGGAGCGACGAGAGGGCGGCGAGGACGTCGTCGACCTGGACCGCGAGCAGCGCCGGGTCCGGCTCGGCGGAGAAGACGTCGCCGCGGCGGAGGGAGGCGTCGGTCAGCACGACGTGCGGCCCCGAGGCCGGAGGGCCCCAGGCCTCGGGCGGTGCCGGACCGAAGATCACGACCGAGGGGACGCCGTACGCGGAGGCGAGGTGCGCGGCTCCGGTGTCGACGGTCACCACGACCTCGGCGGCCGCGACGACCGCGGCGAACCCGCTGAGCGCGAGCTCCCCCGCCAGCACCGCGCCCGTGCCGGCGAGCTCGGCGACGCGGCGGGCGCGGTCGGCCTCGTTCGCGCCCCCGGTGTAGACGACGCGGTGCCCCTCGGCGGTGAGGGAGCGGGCCACCGCGGCGAAGCGCTCCTCCGGCCACTCGCGCGAGCCGTAGAAGGCCCCGATGTGCACGACGGCGGCTCCGGGGGCCGAGGCGGGCTCCTCCGGGACGGCGATCGCGACGTCCTCGGGGTCGGCGTCGAGACCGATCGAGTTCACCAGGCGGGCCCAGCGGGCGCGCTCCAGCTCGCCGTCGATCCAGAGCGGCCGCGGGTCCTCCGGGCCCGCGCCCGGGTCCAGCGTCGGGACGCGGAACTCGAGCGTGCGCTGGGGCGCGATCTCGCGCAGCCGCAGCCGCGACTCCGGGCCGTTGCCGTGGAGGTTCACGCCGAGCTCGACCCGGCCGGCGGCCATCGGCAGCGGGTCGTCGAGTCCACGGAGGGTGGGCACGAGCGCGTCCAGGCCCTCGACGAGGTCGACGATCGGCTCGAGCCAGGGCGTGGTCGCCATGATCAGCCGGTGGTCCGGGAAGCCGCGGCGCAGGGCCTTGAGCGCCGGGACGGCGACGAGCAGGTCGCCGAGCTTGAGGGCGCGCAGCGCGAGGATCTCCGGAGTTCCGTCCGGGGCGGTGAGAGCGCGCACGGCGCCTCCTTCCTGTCGGAGTCCCCGTACCCCGCTGCGCGCACCTCAGACGCGCCGCCCGCAGATGCGAGCGACGCGCCCGGACGGACCGACTTCTCCGGAAGGGGGTTTACATCCCCGGTCGAGGGGTACGAGGAGAAGGTGAACGACTCCTCCTCCCGGAGCGCCGACGAGCGCGCGAGGGCCCCGCGCCTGCGGGGGATCCTCTTCGACCGCGATGCGACGCTCGTGGTCGACGTGCCCTACAACGGCGACCCGGCGCAGGTCTCCCCGATGCCCACCGCCCTCGCCGCGGTCGAGCGGGCGCGCGAGGCGGGGCTGGCCGTGGGCGTGGTCACCAACCAGTCCGGGATCGCCCGCGGGATCATCGACCGCGGCCAGGCCGACGCGGTGAACCGGCGCGTGGACGAGCTCTTCGGCGGCTTCGACGTGTGGATGCTCTGCCCCCACGGCCCGGAGGACGGCTGCTCCTGCCGGAAGCCCCGGCCCGGCATGGTGCTCGGCGCCGCCGAGCAGCTGGGACTGCCGGCACGCTCCCTCGCCGTGATCGGCGACATCGGGGCCGACGTCGGCGCCGCCGCCGCGGCCGGCGCCCGTGGAGTGCTGGTGCCGACTCCGATCACCCGCGCCGAGGAGGTGGACGCCGCTCCGCTGCAGGCGGCGACGCTCCTCGAGGCGGTCGAGCTGCTGCTCGCGATGCAGCCCGACGAGGACGCCGAGTGAGGCGCCGCGTGCTCGTCGCCCGCCTGGACAGCGCGGGAGACGTCCTGCTGTGCGGACCCGCCGTCCGCGCGATCGCGGCCGACGCCGAGGTGCTGCTGCTGAGCGGTCCGCAGGGAGCGCCCGCGGCCGCGCTGCTGCCGGGTCCCTCCTCCGTCCGCACCTGGTGGTGCCCGTGGATCGGCGACGCCTCCCGCCCCGTCGACGGCGAGCTCGTCGACGAGCTGCGCGCGATCGTCGAGGAGTTCGCGCCGGACGAGGCCGTGGTCCTCACCTCCTTCCACCAGTCGCCGCTTCCGCTGGCCCTGTTGCTCCGCCTCGCCGGTGTCGCCCGCATCACGGGCGCCTCGGTCGACTTCGCGGGCGCCCTGCTCGATGTGCGCCTCGTCCCGGGCGAGACCCTCGAGGAGGACCAGCCGGAGCCGGAGCGCGCGCTCGCGATCGCGGCGGCGGCCGGCTTCGCGCTGCCCGCCGGCGACGACGGACGGCTCCGCGTGCGCCGCGAGGGCGTGCTGCCCGCCGCTCTCGAGGGGATCGGCCCCTACGCGGTCGTGCACCCCGGGGCAGCCGTCCCCGCCCGCGCCTGGCCCGCGGCGAACGCGGCCCGCGCCGTCGAGCTGCTGGCGGACGCGGGCCTCGCCGTCGTCGTCACCGGCGGCCCGGGCGAGCGCTCCCTCACGGCCGAGGTCGCGGGCTCCCGCGGCATCGACCTCGGCGGGGCGACGGACTTCCCCGGCGCCGCCGAGGTGCTGGCCGGCGCCGAGGTCGTGATCTGCGGCAACACCGGCCCCGCGCACCTCGCCGCCGCGGTCGGAACCCCCGTGGTCAGCCTCTTCGCGCCGGTCGTCCCGGCCGTGCGCTGGGCGCCCTACGGCGTCCCGGTCGCGCTGCTCGGCGACCAGGAGGCGCCCTGCGCCGGCTCGCGCGCCCGCGTGTGCCCCGTCCCCGGCCATCCCTGCCTCGCGGGGGTGAGCGCCGAGGAGGCGGTCGCCGCCGCCCTCCGACTCCGACCCACGACTTCCCCGAGAGAGGCCATCGCATGAGGATCCTGCTCTGGCACGTGCACGGCGGCTGGGCGGACGCCTTCGTCCGCGGCGCCCACACCTACCTGCTCCCCACGACTCCGCCCCGCGACAGCTGGGGCCTGGGCACCGGCGGCCGCGACTGGCCGAGCGCCGTCGAGATCGCCCCCGAGGAGCTGCACGACGCCGACGTCGACGCGGTCCTCCTCCAGAGGCCCGAGGAGCTCGCCGAGGCCGAGCGCCTGCTCGGGCGACGCCTCGGCCGCGACGTGCCCGCCGTCTACGTGGAGCACAACACCCCCCGCGGGGACGTGCCGGACAACCGCCACCCGCTCGCCGACCGCGACGACCTGCTGATCGTCCACGTCACCCACTTCAACGCCCTGATGTGGGACACCGGATCGACGCGGACGACGGTGATCGAGCACGGGATCCACGACCCGGGTCCCCTCTACACCGGCGAGCTGCCGCACTTCGGCGTGGTCGTCAACGAGCCCGTCCGCCGGGGCCGGGTCGCCGGGACCGACCTGCTCCCCCGCTTCGGCGCGGTCGCTCCGCTGGACGTCTTCGGGATGAAGACCGACCGGCTCGCCGAGCTGCCGGGCCTGGAGGACGTGACGGTCCTCGGCGACGTCCGCACGCAGGCGATGCACGCGGCCCTGGCCCGCCGCCGGGTCTACCTGCACCCGTTCCGCTGGACCTCCCTCGGCCTCGCGCTGCTGGAGGCGATGCACCTCGGGATGCCCGTCGTCGCGCTCGACGTGACGGAGGCGGGGCGCGCCGTCCCGCCCGAGGCCGGAGCGGTCTCGAACGACCTCGACGCCCTCGTCGCCTCGGCCCGGGCGCTCGTCGAGGACCCGGACCGCGCCGCCCGCGCCGGCGCCGTCGCCCGCGAGGCCGCGCTCGCGCGCTACGGCCTCGCCCGGTTCCACCGCGACTGGGACGAAGTCCTCGCCGACCTCCCCGGACGCCGGTCGCCGGAGCCCGCTCTGGAAGGGAGCACCCGATGAAGCAGCACCTCTCCGCCGCGCCCGCGCTGACGATCGCCATGGTCTCGGAGCACGCGAGCCCGCTGGCGACCCTCGGCGGCGTCGACGCCGGCGGCCAGAACGTCCACGTGGCGGCGCTCGCCGACGCGCTCGCCCGCCGCGGCCACCGCGTGGTCGTCTACACCCGCCGCGACGACACCTCCCTGCCCCGGCGCGTGCCCTTCACCTCGGGAGTCGAGGTCGTGCACATCGACGCCGGCCCGCCGCGCCGCGTCTCCAAGGACGAGCTGCTGCCCTTCATGGGCGACTTCGCCGTCGACCTCGCCGAGGAGTGGCTGCAGGAGCGGCCGGACCTCGTGCACAGCCACTTCTGGATGTCCGGGGTCGCCGCGCTCGACGCCTCCGAGCGGGTGGAGCGCGCCACCGGGCGGCGCGTGCCCGTCCTCCACACCTTCCACGCGCTGGGCGTGGTCAAGCGCCGCCAGCAGGGTGCGCTCGACACCAGCCCCGAGGAGCGCGCCTGGCTCGAGCCCGGAGTGGGCCAGAAGGCCGACGGCGTCGTCGCCACCTGCTCGGACGAGGCCTTCGAGCTCAAGGGGCTCGGCGTGCAGACCTCGCGCATCTCGGTGGTGCCCTGCGGAGTCGACATCGACCGGTTCTCGGTCGAGGGCCCGGTCGCGCCCCGCGGCGAGCGCTCGCGGCTGATGACCATCGGACGCCTGGTGCCGCGCAAGGGCATGGGCATCGCGATCGAGGCGCTCGCGCACCTGGTCGCGGCCGGACACGACGCCGAGCTCGTCGTCGTCGGGGGCTCCGGCTCCGGCGACGCGCTGACCGCGGACCCCGAGTACCAGCGGCTGCACGGCGTGGCCGAGAGCCTCGGCGTCGCGGACCGCGTCGACTTCGTCGGCCAGCTCTCGCAGACCGAGATGCCCGCGATGCTCCGCTCGGCCGACGTCGTGGTCTGCGCGCCCTGGTACGAGCCGTTCGGCATCACTCCGCTCGAGGCGATGGCCTGCGGCGTGCCGGTCGTCGCCTCCTCCGTGGGCGGCCTGATCGACACCGTGGTCGAGGACGTCACCGGGGTCCACGTGCCTCCGCGCGACCCGGTCGCCCTGGCCGCCGCCCTCGGCTCGCTGCTGGAGGACCCCGACCGCGCCCGCGCCTACGGGGCCGCCGGCCGCGAGCGCGTCGAGTCCCGCTACTCCTGGGACCGCGTCGCCGCCGACACCGAGCGCGCCTACGTCACGACCCTCGCCGGCCTCGGCGACGAGTCGCTCCTCACCGGCGCCACGAGCGCACCCTCATCCCCCACCACCCGGAAGGCGGCTCCGCGACGATGACCATCGACACCGCGACCATCGACACCGTTCTGGACACCCCGGCCGACGCCGCCCGGCGCCTCGTCGACGACCACGTGGCGCGCGCGCTCGACGCGGTCGCGCAGCTGGAGCGCCACTCCGACAGGATCGCCGCCTGGGGCGTCGAGCTCGCCGACCGCCTGCACTCCGGCGCGCGCCTGCTCGCCGCGGGCAACGGCGGCTCCGCGGCCGAGGCGCAGCACCTCACCGCCGAGCTCGTCGGCCGCTTCGACGGCGACCGCGTCCCCTTCTCCGCCATCTCGCTGCACGCCGAGACGTCGAGCCTGACCGCGATCGGCAACGACTACGGCTTCGACCACGTGTTCTCGCGCCAGGTCACCGCGCACGCCCGGGCGGGGGACGTCGTGGTGCTGCTCTCCACCAGCGGACGCAGCGCGAACCTCCTCCACGCCGCGGAGGCCGCCCGTGCGGCGGGCGCCCGGTCGTGGGCGCTGACCGGCGAGGGGCCGAACCCGCTCACCGAGCTCTGCGACGAGGCGATCGCCCTCGAGGGCCACGGCTCCAATGTGCAGGAGGCGCAGCTGGTGCTCGTGCACGCGCTCTGCCGGGCCTTCGAGCACCGGATCCGCGCACGGACGGCGGCCGCCGCGTGAGCCGCCTGCGCCTCGTCGTCGTCGGCGACGTGATGCTCGACGTCGACCTCTCCGGACCCGCCGAGCGGCTGAGCCCGGACGCCCCCGTCCCCGTGGTCGACGTGTCGGCCCGCAGCGCCCGCGCCGGCGGTGCCGGGCTCGTCGCCCGGATGCTCGCCCGCGACGGGCACGAGGTGACGCTGGTGACCGCGCTCGCCGAGGACTCGGATCCGGACGTGGCGGAGCTGCGCGCCGAGCTGTCCGGCGTCCGCCTGGTCGCCGGGCCCTCGGGAGCGCCGACGCCGGTGAAGACCCGCGTCGCCGCCTCCGGCCAGGCCGTCGTGCGGATCGACCGCGGCTGCGAGACGCCGCCCGTCCCCGGCGTCACCGACGCGATGCTCGCCGCGCTCGCCGACGCCGACGCCGTGATCGTCGCCGACTACGGCCGCCGCCTGACCGAGGAGCCGTCGCTCCGCACGGCGCTCGACGCGCTCACCGTGCCGCTGGTGTGGGATCCGCACCCGCGAGGCTCGCAGCCGGTCGCCGCCACCTCCCTCGCCACCCCGAACCTGGCCGAGGCCACCGCCTTCTCGGGAGCCGTCGGCCGCGGAGTGACGCGCGCCGAGTCCGCCGCGACCACCCTCCTCGAGCGCTGGGGCTGCGGTGCGGTCACCGTGACGATGGGATCCTCCGGCGCACTGCTGCGCTCCCGCGGCGCCGGCGTCCCGGTCGTCGCACCGGCCGTCGCCGTGCCGCCCACCGACCCGTGCGGCGCGGGCGACCGGTTCGCCGCCTCCGCCGCCGTCGCCCTCGCCGAGGGTGCGAGCACGTCGGAGGCGGTGCAGGCGGCGGTCGCCGCAGCCGGCGCCTACCTCCTCGCGGGAGGGGTCGCCTCCCTCTCCGCTCCCGCCGACCCCGCACCCCTCCACGGCGGCGGGGTGGACGCCCTGCGCGTCGCCGAGTCCGTCCGCGCGGCAGGAGGAACGGTGGTCGCGACGGGCGGCTGCTTCGACCTGCTCCACGCCGGCCACGCCCGCACCCTCTCCGCAGCACGCGCTCTCGGCGACTGCCTGATCGTCTGCCTCAACTCGGACGACTCCGTCCGGCGCCTCAAGGGCGCGGCGCGGCCGATCATCCCCGAGGACGACCGCGTCGACCTGCTGCTCGCGCTCGAGTGCGTCGACGCCGTGCTGGTCTTCGGCGAGGACACGCCGGACGAGGCGCTGCGCCGCATCCGCCCCGACGTCTGGGTGAAGGGCGGCGACTACTCCGCCGAGTCCCTCCCCGAGACGGCGACGGTGGCGGAGTGGGGCGGCCGGGTCCTGACCGTGCCGTACCACCCGGGCCGCTCGACCACCCATCTCGCCGCCGCGCTCGCGCGCGTCGGCTGACCCGCGGCCCACGAGGCCCGCAGACCACCCCCGGAAGGAAACCATGAGCACCACTCCCACCCCCATCGGCCGCGTCCTGATCACCGGAGGAGCCTCCGGGCTCGGTGCGGCCGTCGCCGCCGCGGTCGCCGCCGCCGGCGGCTCCCCGATCGTGCTCGACCGCGACGTCTCGTCGGTGAAGGAGGGCGTCGCCGCCTACCAGGTCGACGTCGCGAAGACCCGCGAGGCCGAGAAGGCGGTCGTCGAGATCGCCCGCGAGCACGGCGGGCTCGACGCCGTCGTGACCGCGGCCGGCATCGACCGCTGCGGCCGCCTCGTGGACGTGGAGCCGGAGGAGTGGGAGCGCGTCATCTCCGTCAACCTCCTCGGCACCGCGGCCGTCGTCCGGGCGGCCCTGCCCTTCCTCACCGAGACCCACGGCCGCGTCGTCACCGTCGCCTCCTCGCTCGCGATCAAGGCCGTCTCGGACGCGACCGCGTACTGCGCCTCGAAGTTCGGCGTGCTCGGCTTCACCCGCGCGCTCGCGGCCGAGACCAAGGGCGAGATCGGAGTGACCACGCTGATCCCGTCGGGCATGAAGACGCGCTTCTTCGACGACCGCGACGCGCAGTACAAGCCGGGTCCGGACGCGCTGCTGAACGACCCGGAGAACGTGGCGAACGCCGTCATGTTCGTCCTCGGCCAGCCGCGCGGCTGCGAGGTCCGCGAGCTCGTCATCACGCACGAGGAGGAGCCGTCCTGGCCGTGATCCGCTGATCCGGGCGCGCCCCGGATCCCCCGCCGCGAGACGCCGCCTCGGTCCGCACGCCCCGGCGCGTCGCGTACCGAGGTGGCGTCTCGCGGTTCAGCGGGTGGAGGCGAGCACCCCGCGGACGTCCTCGAGCACCGCCTCGACGCGCACGTCGCCGACGAACGTGACGTCGTGCTCGCAGCGCGGAGCGGTCCAGCCGACCTGCGTGGCGTCGCGCCCGCAGACCGGGCAGTGCGTGGTCCAGCTCAGCTGCACCCGGTGGCGCTGCCGCCCGAGGGCCGCGGCGTTGATCGCGTTGCCCACCCAGAAGATCCCGACCGTCGGAGCGCCGACCGCGGCGGCGAGATGGCGGGGTCCGGAGTCGTTGCCGAGCACGAGGTCGGCGAGCGAGAGCAGCGGAGCGAGGTCCGGAAGGTCCACGACGCCCGCCCAGGAGACCGCTCCCGGCGCTCCGGCGACGATCTCGTCGGCGGCGGGCACGTCCGAGGCGTCGCCCACCACCAGCACGCGCGCGCCGTCCGCCAGCAGCTCCGTCGCCACGGCGGCGAAGGAGGCGGCGGGCCAGCGGCGGCGGGGATCGGTCGCGCCGGGGTGGATCAGCACCAGCGGTCCGCCCGCGGGCAGCGCCGCGGCGAGGCGGTCCCGCCGCTCCGGATCCACGGCGAGCGCCGGCTCGAGGCGTGTCGCGGGCGCTCCTGCCAGCCCGACGATCTCGAGCGCCCGCAGCATCTCGTGCTGGTAGTAGACGTAGGGGATCGTGCGCTCGAGCTCCGCGGCGTCGTCGGTGCGCGACCCGACCGTGTGGCGCGCGCCGAGGCGCTGGAGGAACGGGTTGGAGTAGCGCCCGCCGCCGTGCAGCTGCACGGCCAGGTCGAAGCGGCGCGCGCGCATCCGCTCGGTGAAGTCCTCGACGACCCGGGGGTCCTCCCCCTCTCCGTCGCGGACGCCCTGCGCCACCGGCAGGATCTCGACGTCGGCGATCGGCGACTCGACGCCCGTCAGCAGGACCCGGTGCGCGGGCGTCCCGAGCAGGGTGATCTCGGCTCCCGGGTAGGCGGCCGCGAGGGCGTCGACGGCGGGCAGCGCGAACAGCAGGTCGCCGAGTCCGCCGCCGCGCAGGACGGCGATCCTCTCGACTCCGGCGAAGGGCTCTCGGAGGGGGGCGATGGCGACCACGACGGGTTCCTCTCAGGTGCGGAGGGCGCGCGGGCGCCGCTCCGGGGACGGTGCACTCCTCCACTTCCCCGCCGGGACCGATCCGAAACCGGATCGGCGGCGAGCCCTCGTCGCCGATCCGGGGGCGGATTCCCGAGGCGGCGTGTCTAGGCGCGCACCACCCGGGTACCGGACGGATGCGTCCGCCACTCCGCGGGCGCCCCCGACCGAGAGGTGACCGTGACCATCGACATCACGACCCCCGCCACGACCGCCGCCGACGCCGTCCGCCGCGCGCGGACCGCGTTCCCCGCGTGGGCCGCCACCGCGCCCGCCGAGCGCGGCGCCCTGCTCCGTGCCGCCGCCCACCGCGTGGCCGAGCGCGAGCAGGAGCTCGCCGACCTCAACACGCAGGAGACGGGCAAGCCCGCCGGCGACGCCCTGGGCGGCGTCCGCGCCGGTGTCGACACGCTGCTCCAGTACGCCGAGCTCGGCCCGCTGCACCGCGGGAGGAGCCTGCGCGGAGGGGCGCTCAACGTCGATCTCGCCCTGCCGCACCCGCGCGGTGTCGTGCTCGCCCTCACTCCGTGGAACGACCCGGTCGCCGTCGCTGCGGGCCTCCTGGGCGCCGCGATCGTCTCCGGTGACGTCGTCGTGCACAAGCCGAGCGAGCGCAGTCCGGGCACGGGCGCCCTCTTCACGAGCATCCTCGCCGAGGCGCTGCCCGAGGGCGTGCTGACCCTGGTCGAGGGCGACGGGGCGGTCGGCGACGAGCTGGCGCGCACCGAGGGCGTCGACGTCCTCGCCCACGTCGGCTCGACCGCCACCGGCCGCGCGCTCGCCCGGGTCGCCGCCGTCACCGGCGCGCACGTGATCCTCGAGAACGGCGGCAACGACGCGCTCGTCGTCGACCGCGACGTCGATCCGGTCTGGGCCGCCGAGCAGGCCGCGCTGGGCGCCTTCGCCAACGCCGGCCAGATCTGCACCTCCGTCGAGCGGATCTACGTGCACCGCGACATCGCCGAGGCGTTCACGGCGGCGCTGGTCGCCGAGGCCGACCGCTGGAGCGCGGGCCCGCTCCCCCGCCTCGTCGACGCCCGCATGCGCGACGCCGTCCACGAGCACGTCACGGAGGCGCTCGGCAGCGGCGCGCGCGCCCTCACCGGCGGCACTCCCGGGGACGGCACCTTCTACCCCGCGACCGTCCTGGCCGACTGCACCGAGTCGATGCTGGTGATGACGGAGGAGACCTTCGGGCCCGTCGCGCCGATCCGCGTCGTCGACTCCTTCGACGAGGGCCTGGACCTGGCCGCCGCGAGCCCCTACGGCCTGGCCGCCTCGATCCTCACCGCCGACATGGAGCACGCTCACCGCGCCGCGGCGACGCTGCCGGTCGGCACAGTCAAGGTCAACGGCGTCTTCGGAGGAGCGCCGGGCGGCAGCGCCCAGCCCCGCGGAGCATCCGGCTCCGGCTTCGGCTACGGCCCGGAGCTGCTCGACGAGATGACCACCACCACGGTCGTGCACTTCGGCCTGCCCGTCCTGCCGGGAGGCGCGCGATGAGCCTCGAGGGCTCGGCGCTCCAGCGGGCGAGCGCCCTCCTGGCGCACGTCCACGAGCGCCCACCGGTCGTCGCCGTGATCGGGGACCTCATCCTCGACTCCTGGTGGCTCGGCGAGGCGGAGCGCGTCACGCGGGAGGCGCCCGCGCCGGTCCTGCGGCTCGAGGACGTCGTCGACGTCGCGGGCGGGGCCGCCAACACCGCCGCCAACCTGCGCGCGCTGGGCGCCGTCGTCCGCACGGTCGGTGTGGCCGGACGCGACTCCGAGGGCGACCGGCTCGTGCGCGCCCTCGACCGGGCCGGCCTGGACACCTCCCGGGTCGTCCGCACCGGCGCCGCGACGACGATCAAGACCCGCGTGGTCGGCGGCGACAGCGTGATGCTGCGCGTCGACTCCGGCCCGCACCGCCCGGCCGACGACGAGCTGGCCCTGCTCGCCGGTGCCGCCGCCGAGGCCGCCGCGGGCGCCGACGCCGTCCTGGTCTGCGACTACGGCTCGGGGATCCTCCGCGAGGCCGTCGAGCGCCTGCTCGCCGTCGAGCGCCCCGGCCTCCTCGTGGTCGACGCGCACGAGCTCTCCGACTGGGCCTTCGCCCGGCCGGACCTCGTCACTCCGAACGCCAAGGAGGCGGAGCGGCTGCTCGGCGGCTCCCTCGGCCGCGGGACGGAGCGGGCCGCCGCCGTGCGCGACGCGGCGGACGACCTGCGCGCCCGCTCGGGCGCCCGGCACGTCGTGGTCACCCTCGACCGGGACGGCTCCACCGCCCTCGACGCCGACGGCACGGTCAGCCGCACCTTCGCTCAGCCAGCGGAGGAGAAGCAGGCGTCCGGCGCCGGCGACACCTTCGCCGCGACCGCCACCCTCGCCCTCGCCGCCGGCCGCTCCCTGGCCACCGCCGTCGATCTGGCGCAGGCCTCCGCCGACGTGGTCGTGCAGCGCCCCGGCACCTCCGTCTGCTCGGGCGACGACCTGCTCGCCTCCCTCGCCGCTCCCGGCGCCGTCGTGCTCGGCGAGGACGCCCTCGTCGAGGTCCTCGCGGAGCAGTCGCGCCGCGGTCGCCGCGTGGTGTTCACCAACGGCTGCTTCGACGTCCTGCACCGCGGCCACACCGCCTACCTCCGCCAGGCCCGCGAGCTCGGCGACGTGCTCGTGGTCGCGGTGAACGACGACGACTCCGTCCGGCGGCTGAAGGGCGAGGGACGGCCGATCAACCCGGAGGGCGACCGCGCGGGCGTGATCGCCGAGCTGGGCTGCGTCGACTACGTGACGCTCTTCGGCGGAGACACCCCCATCCCGCTGCTCGAGCGCGTGCAGCCCGACGTCTACGTGAAGGGCGGGGACTACAACCCCGACATGCTCGCGGAGGCGGCCGTCGTGCGCTCCTACGGGGGCGTCGTCACCACGGTCGGCTACGTCTCGGAGCACTCCACGACCGAGATGGTCCAGCGCATCCGATCGGCCGCGCCGTGACCAGCCGCCGGTGGTCCGGGCGCTGGGGGGTCCCGGAGGCTCCCCGGCAGCCGCTGATCGACGTGCTGGTGCCGACGGTCGGCCGCCGTGCCGAGCTCGCCGCCACGCTCGCCGGACTCGCCGCTCAGGACGACCCGCCCTTCCGCGTGATCGTGAGCGACCAGTCCGACGACGCGGTCGCCGAGAGCGACCCGACGATCCTCGCGATGCTGCGCGTGCTGGAGGCGCAGGGCCGGGCTCCGGTGGTGCGCCGGCACCTGCCCCGGCGCGGGCTCGCGGAGCAGAGGCACTACCTCCTCTCCCTCGCCACCGCCCCGGCCGTCCTCTTCCTCGACGACGACGTGTGGCTCGAGCCGGGCACGCTCTCGCGGCTGCACGAGGCCCTCGAGCGCCTCGACTGCGGCTTCGTCGGCTCCGCGGTGCAGGGCCTGTCCTACCTCGAGGACGTGCGCCCGCACGAGACCGAGTCGTTCGAGACCTGGGAGGAGCGCGTCGAGCCCGAGCGGGTGCGGCGCGGAACCCCTGAGTTCGAGCGCTGGCCGCTGCACAACGCGGCGAATCTCACGCACGTCGCCGCCCGCCTCGACGTCCCGGAGGGCGCCTGGCGCGCGTACCGGGTCGCCTGGCTGGGCGCGTGCGTCCTCTACCGCCGCGACGCCCTCCTGGCCGTCGGCGGCTTCGACTTCTGGGAGCAGCTGCCCCCGGAGCACAGCGGTGAGGACGTCGCCGCGCAGTGGCGCGTCATGGAGCGCTTCGGCGGCGCGGGCCTCGTGCCCAGCGGCGCCGTGCACCTCGAGACGCCCACGACGGTCACCGACCGGCGCGTCGACGCCTTCGACCGGCTCTTCGCCGAAGAGCACTCGTAACACTCAGCAAGGCGACGAAAGGACAGCACGATGGACGCACCCAACCCGATCCAGATCCAGAAGTACCTCTCGGGCATCGACTACCCCGCCTCGAAGGACACGATCGTCGAGACCGCGGAGAAGGAGGGCGCGGACGGCGACGTCCTCGAGGCCCTCCGTGCGATCCCGGACGGCGACTACGAGAAGCCCACCGACGTGAGCTCGGCCGTCTCGAAGGTCTGACCCCCTCCGCGGGACGCCGCTCCGGTGCACGGCACGCCGTGCCTGTCGTACCGGAGCGGCGTCCCGCGAGCGGCGATCGGCCGGCGCGGAGAGCCGGGGTCAGGCGGAGGCGTGCTCGCGCTCGCGCAGGACGCCGGACTCGAGCGCCTGGAACGACAGCACCTTGTAGCCCTCGGACTCGAAGAAGATCGTCGCCCGGTCGGCCTCCACGCTCATCACGGTGCCGGCGCCCCACTCGCGGTGCTCCACCGACTCGTCGACGCTCAGAGGGGCGTCCACGGGCGCCTCGACGGTCTCGCCGCTCGCCTCGTGCCGCTCGCAGCCGTCGCAGTTGCCGCACCACTCGGCCGACTCCACGCCGAAGTAGTCCAGCAGGACTCGGCGGCGGCACTGGCTGGTCTCCGCGTAGGCGCGCATCATCGACAGGCGCGACTCCGCGATCCGCTCGCGGGAGGCCAGAGCCTCCTTCACCGCGTGCACGGCCTCGTCGCCCGAGGCCTCGCGCGTCGCGCGCAGTCCGGAGCCGGTCTCCACCAGCCCCGCGTCCGCGAGATCGTTGACGATCCGGGCGATCGTGCGGGCCGGCTTCCCCAGCTCCTTCGCGAGAGCCGCGGTGTCGAGCCCCGGCTGCTCCGAGACGGCCGCCCAGATCACGCGCAGCGCGGCCTTGTCGACCGAGCGCTTGGCGAAGAAGCGGCGGAGACCCAGATCCTCGGCGCGGTAGTGCAGCGCGCCCGTGGCCGGCTCGCCGTCGCGGCCCGCGCGGCCGATCTCCTGGTAGTAGGCGTCGAGCGACTCGGTGGTCGTCGCGTGCAGCACGAAGCGGACGTCGGCCCGGTCGATGCCCATCCCGAAGGCCGAGGTCGCGACGACGACGTCGAGCTCGCCGGCGCGCCACTGCTCGTGCACGACCTTGCGCTCGGACACCTTGAGTCCGGCGTGGTACGCCGCGACCCGGCGCCCCTCCGCCGCGATGTCGGCCGCGTAGGCCTCCGTCTCCTTGCGGGTGGCGACGTAGACCAGGCCCGGAGCCGTCCAGCTGCGGGCCTCCTCGACCACGGCGGCGCGCTTCTCGTTCTCGCTCTCGTGGCGGTGCACCACCAGCCGGATCTCCGGACGGTCGACGCCGTGCACCTGGATCTCGGGGTCGGTCATCCGGAGGCGCTCGATGATCTCGTCGCGCACCGGCCCGGAGGCGGTGGCGGTCATCGCGAGCACCGGCGGGTCGCCGAGCTCGCCGCGCACATCGGCCAGGCGGAGGTAGTCGGGGCGGAAGTCGTGGCCCCAGGATGAGACGCAGTGCGCCTCGTCGACGACCAGGAGCGACACTCCCGCGGCCGCCAGGCGCGCCACGTTCTCGGACTTGGCGAGCTGCTCGGGCGCCAGGAGCACGTAGAGCGGGCCGCCCTCGTCGATCCGGTCCCAGGCGCGGGCGACGGCCGCGGCGCCCTGGGAGGAGTTGATCGCGACGGCGGGCGGGGCCGCCGGAGCCGCCTCGATCGCGGCGAGCTGGTCGGCCTGCAGGGCGACGAGCGGGGAGACGACCAGGACGACGCCGCCGCGCTCGGCTCCGGCGATCTGGTAGACCGCGGACTTGCCGCCGCCCGTCGCCAGCACCAGCAGCGTGTCGCGCCCGGAGGCCGCCGACTCGATCGCCTCGCGCTGACCGGGGAGCAGCGACGACCAGCCGAAGTCCTCCCGGGCGATGCGGCTGACGGAGTCGGTGCGGGAGGAGTTCATAGCTCGACGCTACGACCAGACGGCCTCGGAGGCAGTCCGCTTGACAGCGCCGGGGAGCACGGTGAAGGCGCGTCGCCCGGCCTCGCGGCCCGCCTCTGCCCCCTCGCCCCCGCGCTGTCAACGTCCTGCGGAGGGGCCCGTCGCGTGCTGGGCTGGAGCCCCGACGCGTGAACGAGGACCTTCCCGGATCCGGCGGCGACGCCGCCCCGAACACCGGCGGCGCGCAGACGGTGCTGCCCGGCGAGGACGCGGCCGACGCCTCCGCAGCGGAGGCCGTTCCCGGGGGCACCGCGATCGACCGCGGTGTCACGGACGCCGTGACCGACGGCGACAGCGGAGGGGACACCGTCTCCGGCGACGCCGACCTGCCGGACGAGACCGAGGGCGCGGTCGGCAGCGACCCGGCGAGCGCCGACTGACGTCCCGCTCGGACGCGTCCGGCCCGCCGGATCCGAGGATCCTTGCGGGCCGGAGGCGCTCGTCCCTCCGCGGAGGAGGGCCCGGGCTCAGCGCCGGACGACCACCGGGTTGAACAGCGTGCCGATGCCCTCGACGTCCACCGCGACGGTGTCCCCGTTCGCGATCGGCCCGACGCCGGCGGGCGTCCCGGTGAGGATCACGTCCCCGGGGAGGAGCGTGAAGATGCGCGAGACGTAGGCCACGAGCTCGGGCACCCCGTGGATCATGTCGCCGGTGCTGCCCGACTGCTGCACGCGCCCGTTGACGCGCGTCTCGATCGCGCTCTCGTTCCAGACGAACTCGGTCTCGATGACCGGACCGAGCGGGCAGAAGGTGTCGTAGCCCTTCGCCCGCGCCCACTGGCCGTCGGAGCGCTGGAGGTCGCGCGCGGTGACGTCGTTGGCGATCGTGTACCCGAAGACCACGTCCTCGTAGTCCTCCGCGCGGACGTTGCGGGCCACGGCGCCGATCACGATCGCCAACTCGCCCTCGAACTCCACCTGCTGGCTGTCCTCGGGGAGGACGATCGCCTCGTCCGGGCCGATGACCGACGTGTTCGGCTTGAGGAACACCAGCGGCTCCGCCGGGGCGTCGCCGCCCATCTCGGCCGCGTGGTCGGCGTAGTTCTTCCCGATGCCGACGACCTTGGAGCGCGGGATCACCGGCGCGAGGAGCTTCGCCTCCGCGATCGGGATGCGCTCCCCCGTGGTGTCGAACCCGGCGAACATCGGGTCGCCGGCGAGCACGACCAGGTCGTCCTCGTCCACGATCCCGAAGTGGATCGCTCCCCCGTTGTCCCCGTCGCGCTGCGTGGCGAATCGTGCGATCTTCATGCGTCCAGCCTCGTCATCCATCCGTGCGTGTCCTCGCGGCGTCCGTACTGGATGCCGGTCAGCTCCTCGCGGAGCGACATCGTGAGCTCCCCGGCGGGCGCGCCCTCGCGGCCGACGGAGAAGCCCTCGCCCTTGAGCTCGGCGATCGGGGTGATCACGGCGGCGGTCCCGCAGGCGAACACCTCGACCACGTCGCCGGAGGCCACCCCGTCGCGCCACTCGTCGATGCTCACGCGGCGCCGCTCGACGCGGTGGCCGCGGTCCTCGGCAAGCTGCAGGACGCTGTCGCGCGTGATGCCCTCGAGGATGGAGTCCGATTCCGGGGTGACCAGCGTGCCGTCCTTCTTCACCAGCACCACGTTCATGCCGCCGAGCTCCTCGATCCACTGCGACTCCTGCGAGTCGAGGAAGAGGACCTGCGCGCAGCCGTGGCTGTAGGCCTCCTGCTGCGGGAGGAGGGAGGAGGCGTAGTTGCCACCCGTCTTCGCCGCTCCCGTGCCGCCCTTGCCCGCCCGGGCGTAGGAGGTGGAGAGCCAGATCGACACGGGGGCGACGCCGCCCGAGAAGTAGGCGCCGGCGGGGCTGGCGATCACGTAGTAGCCGACGTCCTCGGCCGCGCGCACGCCGAGGAACGCCTCCTGCGCGAACATGAACGGGCGCAGGTAGAGGCTGGTCTCCGGCTCCGAGGGGACCCAGTCGCCGTCGACCGCGATCAGCTGCCGCAGCGACTCGACGAAGAGGTCCGTCGGGAGCTCCGGCAGCGCGAGGCGGCGGGCCGAGCGCTGCAGGCGGCGCGCGTTCGCCTCCGGGCGGAAGGTCCAGACGGAGCCGTCCTCGTGGCGGTAGGCCTTCATCCCCTCGAAGATCTCCTGCGCGTAGTGCAGGACGGCGGCGGCGGGATCGAGCGCGAGCGGGCCGTAGGGCTCGACGCGGGCGCTGTGCCAGCCGTCCGCGCGGGTCCAGCGGAGGCCGACCATGTGGTCGGTGAAGTGCATGCCGAAGCCGGGGTTCGCGAGGATCCGGGCGCGCTCCTCGGCGGAGCGGGGCGCGGGGGCGGCGGTCACCTCGAACGCGAGGTCGGCGGGGGCGGAGTCGGTGCTCATCGTGGTGGTGTCCTTCTGCGGGGGATCAGCGGAGGCGGGCGACGACGGAGTCGCCGATCGCGGCCGTGGAGCGCGGGGTGCCGTCGCGCGACTCGATGTCGGCGGTCACGGCCGCGGTGACGCGGGCGGCCTCGTCGCTCCGGCCGAGGTGGTCCAGCAGCATCGCGGCCGAGAGGATCGCGGCGGTCGGGTCGGCGAGCTGCCGTCCGGCGATGTCGGGCGCGGATCCGTGGACCGGCTCGAACATGCTGGGGAACGCGCCGTCGGGGTTGATGTTGCCCGAGGCCGCGAGTCCGATGCCGCCGCTGATCGCGCCGGCCAGATCGGTCAGGATGTCGCCGAAGAGGTTGTCGGTGACGATGACGTCGAACCTAGCAGGGTCGGTCACGAGGAAGATCGTGGCGGCGTCCACGTGGAGGTAGTCGACGGCCACGTCCTCGAAGGCGGCCCCCACCTCGTCGACGATCCGCTTCCAGAGCGAGCCGGAGAAGACGAGGACGTTCGTCTTGTGCACGAGCGTCAGCCGGGAGCGACGCGTGCGGGCGAGCTCGAACGCGTGGCGGACGACGCGCTCGACGCCGTAGGCGGTGTTGACCGACACCTCGTTGGCGACCTCGTGCGGGGTGCCCTGCCGGATCGAGCCGCCGGTGCCGACGTAGGGCCCCTCGGTGCCCTCGCGGACGACCACGAAGTCGACCTCCCCGGGAGCCGCGAGCGGCGAGGGGACGCCCGCGTAGAGACGGGTGGGCCGCAGGTTGACGTAGTGGTCGAGCTCGAAGCGCAGCCGCAGCAGCAGTCCGCGCTCGATGTTCGCGTCCCGGAGGCGCGGGTCGCCCGGTGCTCCGCCGACGGCGCCCAGGAGGATCGCATCGTGCCCCGCGATCGCCGCGAGGTCCTCGTCGGTGAGGACGTCGCCGGTCTCGAGGTAGCGGGCGGCGCCGAGCGAGAAGGTGGTCGTCTCGAGCACCAGGTCGGAGTCGGCGGTGACGGCGTCGAGGACCTTGACGGCCTCGGCGGTCACCTCGGGCCCGATCCCGTCTCCGGGGATGACGGCGAGCTTCACGGTGCGGGGCATGGCGGTCCTCAGGCGTACGGGGTCGGAGTCCCCCCAGCGTACTCGCGGCCCGCCCGCGCCGCGGTCCGGGGCACGCGCCCCGCCGGGCGGGCGAGGGGCCGCCCGGGAGTCGCTGCGCGTCCCGGGCGGCCTCCCTCGGGAGGAGAGGAGGAGCGTCAGCTCCGGCGGAGGCGCCAGGCGCCGACCGCGGCGGCGGCCAGCACGAGGACGACACCGAGCCAGGCCGACCAGCCGACGCCCGAGTCGAACGCCGCGCTCGCCGACGCGACGAGGCTCGCGGCGGAGTCGGCGGGCAGCTCGCCGGCGACCGAGACGGCGCCGCCGAGGGTCTCCCCGGCCTGCTGCGCCTGCGCGGCGTCGAGGCCCTCGGGCAGCACGACTCCCCCGCGGTACACGGCAGTGAGGACGGTGCCGAGCGTCGCGGTGCCGAGGACGGCGCCGAGCTCGTAGGCGGTCTCGGAGACGGCGGAGGCCGCACCGGCCTTGTCGGCGGGCGCGTTGGCCAGGATCAGCTCGTTCGACACCGTCTCGGCCGCACCGATGCCCAGGCCGAGGAACGCGAAGGCGACGGCGACGGTGAGCGCGGACGCTCCTCCGGGCGCCCCGCTGCCGAGGGCCAGCAGGATGTACCCGACGGCCGAGACCAGCAGTCCGGCCGGGACGACGAGGCGCGGAGCGACGCGGCGCGCGATCGGCACCACGCCGAGCCCGGCCAGGATCATCACGGCGAGGCCCGGCACGAGCACGAGGCCCGCCTCCAGCGGCGAGAGCCCGACCACGAGCTGCAGGTGCTGCGAGAGGAAGAAGAGCCCGCCGACCAGCGCGGTGACGCTGAGGAGGTTGACCACGATCGCCGCACTGAACGAGCCGCGGCGGAAGAGCGAGAGATCGAGCATCGGCGAGGCCCGGCGCTGCTGGCGGCGGACGAACAGAACTCCCGAGACGACGCCCACGACGAGCGCCGCGACGCCGACCGCGTCGATCCCGTGCTCGGCGAAGGACTTCACCGCGTAGACGACCGGCGCCATGGTCGCCAGCGACAGCAGGATGCTGACCACGTCGACCGGGCCGGGCTGCGGGTCGCGCGACTCCGGCACCAGGATCGGCACCAGGACGACCAGCGGGAGCAGCACGGGCACCGCGAGCAGGAACACCGACCCCCAGGGGAAGTGCTCGAGCAGCACGCCGCCGACCAGCGGGCCGATGCCCGAGCCCACGGCGAAGCCGGTCGCCCAGATCGCGATCGCGAGGCGGCGCTGGTCGCGGTCGGGGAAGACGCTGCGCAGGAGCGAGAGCGTCGAGGGCATCAGCATCGCGCCGAAGAAGCCCAGTGCCGCGCGGGCGCCGATGAGCGCCGCGGCGGTGGGAGCGAACGCGGCCACGACCGAGACGGCGGCGAAGCCGACCGCGCCGACCAGCAGGAGGCGCCGCCGCCCGACGCGGTCGCCGAGGCTGCCCATCGCCACCAGCAGGCCCGCGAGCACCAGCGGGTAGGCGTCGACGATCCACAGCAGCTCGGTGCCGGAGGGCCCCAGATCCTCGGCGATCGAGGGGAGCGCGAAGTTCAGCACCGTGTTGTCGACCGAGACCAGCAGCACCGGGAGCATCAGCACCGCGAGCGCCACCCAGGCGCGTCGCCCGACCCGGTCGGCGGCGCCGGCGGTGTCGTGGGTGGAGACGGGAGCGGTACGCGCGGACACGGGGACGACCTTTCAGAGGAGAACGGAGAGAGTATACCGTCCGGCCGGTACAGTCGCCACTGATGCGCCGTAGGATGGTCGCCGTGCCTCCTGCCCCCGCCCGCGACCGCGTCCTCGACGCGTTCGAGCAGCTCCTCATCGAGCAGGGCGAGCGCGCCGCGACCCTCGACGCCGTCGCCCGCGAGGCCGGAGTCTCCAAGGGCGGGCTGCTCTACCACTTCCCCTCGAAGGACGCCCTCGTCGACGGGCTCCTGCAGCGCCTCGACGCGCGGCGGGAGGCGGACGTCGCGCAGAGCCTCGCCGCTCCCGAGGGCGTGGTCGCCTACCTGCTGCGCACCTCCTTCGCCGCCGACTCGGCCTTCGACCGCACGATCCTCGCCGTGTCGCGCATCGCGCAGGGGCACGACGAGCGCGCCAGCGGCGGCCTCGCGCGGATCCACGACAGCTGGAACGAGGTGGTCGCCGACGCCGTGGGCGACCCGCTCGTCGCCCGGGCGATCGTCCTGATGAGCGACGGGCTCTACTACAACTCCGCCCTGCTCCCCACGGGCTCGCAGTCGCGCGGCGAGGCCGAGGACGTCCTCGCGGTCGTCCAGCGCCTCCTCGGGAGCTGAGCCGCGCCGCCCCGGCGGACCCGCTACAGCTCGACGACTCCGTCGATCAGGGTCACCGTCGCGCCGCCGATCCAGATCGCGCCGTCCGTGCTCTCGACGCGCACGCGCCCGGCTCGGCCCAACGCCGCCCCCTGAGCGGCCGTGTAGCGCTCGGGCAGCACGCCGCTGCCGATCAGCCACTGGGCGATCCCCGCATTGAGGCTCCCCGTCACCGGGTCCTCGGACACACCGGCGTCGGGGATGAACGCCCGCACCTCGACCGCGCACTCGCCTCCCGCCGGATGCTCGCCCACGACGCCGACGGGGAGCCCGGCGAGGAGAGCCTGGTCCGGCCGCAGCGCGAGGACCTGCTCCGCCGAGGCGAGCCGCACGGCCAGCCAGCCGGGACCGTTGTCGACCCACTCGTGGTCGAGGATCTCCGCGCGCGGGATCCGCAGAGCCGCAGCCACCCGCTCGAGCGTCGCCTCGTCGACCGGTCCGGTCCGCCGGCGGGGCGGGGCGGCGAAGGCGATGCCCTCCTCCGTCACCCGCAGTCGGACGAGACCCGCGGCGCACTCCTGCACGAGCTCCCCCGCCGCGCGGGCCGTCCCTCCGGCCGCGAGCCAGGCGTGCGCGCTCCCGAGGGTCGGGTGCCCGGCGAAGGGCAGCTCCCCGCCCGGCGTGAAGATCCGCAGCCGGTAGTCGGCCGCGGGATCGCTCGGGCGGAGGAGGAAGGTCGTCTCGGAGAGGTTCGTCCAGCGCGCGAACTCCGCCATCGCGGCGTCGCCCACGCCGTCGCCGTCGACGACGACCGCCACCGGGTTGCCCCGGAACGGCGCGGCGCCGAAGACGTCGACCTGAGCGAACCGCCGCGTGCTCACTGCTCGGTGATGTCGATCTCCTGCATGAGGTCGGCGTCGATCGCGACGCGGACCTTCTCGAGCAGGCCGTCCGGGGCGGGGGAGTCGATGGTGATCACCGAGAGCGCCTTGCCGCCCGCCTCGGTGCGCGCGATCTGCATGCCCGCGATGTTGACCGCGGCGTCGCCGAACTCGCGGCCGTAGACCGCGACGATCCCGGGGCGGTCGACGTAGCTCATGACGACGAGGTGCTTCGCGAGGGGGACCTCGACGTCGTAGCCGTTGATCGCCACGATCTTCTCGACCTGCTTGGTGCCGGTCAGCGTGCCCGAGACCGAGATCTGCGAGCCGTCCGAGAGCGCGCCGCGCAGCGTGATCACGTTGCGGTACTCGTCCGAGACCGGCTCCGTGATCAGGCGCACCTCGATGCCGCGCTGCTCCGCGAGCACCGGCGCGTTGACGTAGGACACCGTCTCCGAGACCACGTTGGTGAACACGCCCTTGAGAGCCGCCAGCTTGAGGACCTTCACGTCGTAGCCGGCCAGCTCGCCTCGCACCTCGACGTCGATGGAGGTGACCGGCGAGTCCGCGAGGCCCGAGAAGACCTGGCCGAGCTTCTCGACCAGCGGGATGCCGGGGCGCACGTACTCGTCGATCACGCCGCCGGCGACGTTCACGGCGTCCGGCACGAGCTCACCCGAGAGCGCGAGGCGCACCGAGCGGGCGACCGAGACGCCGGCCTTCTCCTGCGCCTCGTCGGTCGAGGCCCCGAGGTGCGGAGTGACGACCACGTTCTCGAGGGCGAGCAGCGGCGATCCGGTCGGCGGCTCCTTCACGAACACGTCGAGTCCGGCGCCGGCGATGGTCTTCGCGACGAGCGCGCGGTGCAGCGCGTCCTCGTCGATGAGGCCGCCGCGGGCCACGTTCACGATGAACGCCGACGGCTTCATCAGCGCCAGCTGATCGTCCGAGATCATGCCCGTCGTCTCGGGGGTCCTCGGCATGTGGATCGTGATGAAGTCGCTCTCGGCCAGCAGCTCCTCCAGGGAGAGGAGCGTGACGCCGAGCTGCTGCGCGCGGGCGCTGGTCACGTAGGGGTCGTAGGCGACGACGTTCACACCGAAGGCCTGCAGGCGCGCGGTGATCAGCGCGCCGATGCGGCCGAGGCCGATGATGCCGACGGTCTTCTCGTAGAGCTCGACGCCCGTGTACTTCGAGCGCTTCCAGAGGCCCTGCGCGAGCGCGCTGTGCGCGGCGGGGATGTGGCGGGCGAGGCTCAGGATGTGGCCGACGGTGAGCTCGGCGGCCGAGATGATGTTCGAGGTCGGCGCGTTCACGACCATGACGCCCGCGGCGGTCGCGGCGGTGATGTCGACGTTGTCCAGGCCCACACCGGCGCGGGCGATCACCTGGAGCGAGGGGGCCGCGGCGATCGCCTCCGCGTCGACCTGCGTCGCGGAGCGCACGAGGATCGCGTGCGCCGTGGCGAGGGCCTCGAGCAGCGCCGGGCGGTCGGTGCCGTCCACGGAGCGGATCTCGAAGTCGGGACCGAGCGCGTCCACGGTGGCGGGCGAGAGTTCTTCGGCGATCAGGACGACCGGCTTTGTCACGAGAGGCGCTTCCTTCGGAGAGGGGACGGAGCGGGCACCGAGGCGGGGGCGTCGGCAGCCCCCCGTCACTGTAGCGGAGGGGTGCGCGCGCCCCGCGCCGTGTGACGCCGCCGGTCAGCTCAGCGAGACCAGGCTCTCGACGCCGAGGACGAGCTGCACGTCGAGCGAGAGCGCCGCCGAGAGGCAGAGGGCCGCCGCGAGCAGTCCGACGCGCGCCGGGAGCCCCCGGCGGCGGCCGAGCAGGACGGCGACGACGAAGCAGGCGACCGGCAGCACCAGGCCGAGCAGGAGCACCGCCCAGCCCGTCGGATTCAGGTCGGTGCCGAGGGAGGCCGCGTAGCTGCGCAGGCCGATCAGGTTGCCGACCGCCTCCCAGACGTCCCAGGCGAGGAAGAGCGCGAACACCACGGCGACGAGGACGGAGGCGGCCAGGCGCCGGCCGGGCCGGTCGCGCCGGCCGGTCCCGCCGAGGGTGGCCCGGGTCGAGTCGGTCATCAGGCCCCCTTCAGGAACGGCAGCGGAGCGAGGAGGACGAGTCCGGCGACCAGCCAGAGCACGCGGATGCGCACCCGGGCGTCGCGGGTGGCGAGGAGCGCCACGGCGAACCACACCGGCGGCGCCAGGACCGCCAGCCAGAGCCCGAGCGAGTAGAGGGCGCCGCCGAGCGCATCGCCCGCGAAGCCGGCCGCGGCGACCGGCGACTGCCGCGTCGCCGTGATCGCCCAGGCGATGGCGTACAGGAGGTAGAGGCCGGCCGCGATGCCCGCGGCGATCAGCAGAGCGGACGAGGACGCGGCCTCGTCGGCGGGGTCCTCGTCCTCGGAGTCGTCGTCGTCCGAGCCGTCGTCCGCCGGGCCCGCCCCCGCGACCGTGCGGGGCGTCCGGCGCACGCGCGCGGTCCCCGCGGCGAGCGTCGGGTCCGCGCCCTCGCCCGCCCACTCCAGGGCCTCGTCGTCGGCGTCGTCCTCCGGGCCGGCGTCCGGCCCGCGGTCCGCCGGCGGGGTCGCCGCGTCGTCGTCCTCCGGGGAGCGGCCCGGTCCACCATCGATCACCGCAACACCCTAGCCGCGCGCACCTCGCAGGAGGCTCGGAGCCCGCCGCCGCCTCCCCGACACCCGGCGGACACCCCGCGTCCTCCCCCGGGGGCGAGGCTGAGCGGATGGACGACCGCCGCCGCCGCTTCGTCGCCCTCGGCGACTCCTTCACGGAGGGGGTCGGCGACCCGCACCCGCGCCTGCCGAACGGGGTGCGCGGCTGGGCCGACCGCGTCGCCGAGCGTCTGGCGAAGGCCGAGCCGGGCTGGGAGTACGCGAACCTCGCCGTCCGCTCGAAGCGCCTCGCCCAGATCACCGAGGACCAGCTCGCGCCCGCCCTCGCCCTCCGCCCCACCCTGATCACGCTGTACGCGGGCGGCAACGACATCCTCGACCTCGGCACCGACACCGTCGATCTGATCACCCGCTACGAGGCGCTCGTCGACGCGCTCGCGACCACCGGCGCCTCCCTCGTGCTCTTCACCGGCGTCGACATCCCGGGACTGCCCGCCCCGCGGATGTTCCTGCGCCGCAACCACCTCTACAACAGCGCCGTCCGCCGGATCGCCCGCGAGCGGGGCGCGATCCTCGTCGACTACTGGGCGATGCGGGAGTTCCACTCCCCCGTGCTCTGGTCGCCCGACCGGATGCACCTCTCCAAGCGCGGCCACCGCGTCCTGGCTGGCCGCGTGCTCGACACGCTCGGCGTGCCGCACACGATCTCGACCGGGCCCTGGGACGCTCCCGAGCCGCTCCGCCTCCGCGCGCGGCTGCGCGAGCAGCGCCGCTGGGCGGCCGACTGGGTCCTCCCCCTCGTCGGCCGCAAGCTGCGCCGGGTGACGCTCGGCGACCACCTCTCGCCCCGGTGGCCGGACCCCGTCCTCGTCCCGCCGAAGGGCGGTCTCCGCCGTCTCGTCCGCGAGCTCGAGCGGTAGTCGCGCCCCGGACGCGGAGGAGCCCCGGCCCGGCGAGGGGATCCCGGTGGACGGGTCCCTCGTCGGGCCGGGGCTCCCCCGGTCGACGCGGTGCGACTAGCGCGCGACGCTGCCGTCGGTGTAGTCCTCGTCGGTCTGCTTCCAGGCGAAGAGCTTCCGCAGCTCGCGGCCGGTCTCCTCGATCGGGTGCTTCTCGCCCTTGGCGCGCAGCTCCTGGAACTCGGGTCCGCCCGCGTCCTGGTCGCCGATGAAGCGCTTCGCGAAGGCGCCGCTCTGGATGTCGCCGAGGACGGCCTTCATGTTCTCCTTCACACGCGGGTCGATGACGCGCGGGCCGGAGACGTAGTCGCCGTACTCGGCGGTGTCGGAGACGCTCCAGCGCTGCTTGGCGATGCCGCCCTCCCACATGAGGTCGACGATGAGCTTGAGCTCGTGCAGCACCTCGAAGTAGGCGATCTCGGGCTGGTAGCCGGCCTCGACGAGGGTCTCGAAGCCGTACTGGACGAGCTGCGAGGTGCCGCCGCAGAGCACGGCCTGCTCGCCGAACAGGTCGGTCTCGGTCTCCTCGGTGAAGGTGGTCTTGATGACGCCGGCGCGGGTGCCGCCGATGGCCTTCGCGTAGGACTTCGCGGTCTCCCACGCGGTGCCGGTCGCGTCGTTCTCGACGGCGATGATGTCCGGGATGCCGCGGCCGGCGACGAACTCGCGGCGCACGGTGTGGCCGGGGGCCTTCGGCGCGATGAGGATGACGTCGACGCCCGCGGGCGCCTCGATGTAGCCGAAGCGGATGTTGAAGCCGTGCGCGAAGGCGAGGGTCTTGCCCTCGGTCAGCGCGGAGGCGATCTGCTCGCTGTAGATCGCGCGCTGGTGCTGGTCCGGCGCGAGGATCATGATCAGGTCGGCCCAGGCCGCGGCGTCGGCGACGCTCTTGACCTCGAAGCCGTCGTCCTCGGCCTTGGCGGTCGACTTCGACCCCTCCTTCAGCGCGATGACGACCTGGACGCCGGAGTCGCGGAGGTTCTGCGCGTGCGCGTGGCCCTGCGAGCCGTAGCCGACGATCGCGACCTTCTTGGACTGGATGATGGAGAGGTCGGCGTCGGCGTCGTAGATGAGCTCGGTCACGTGGTGAGTCCTTTTCTGTAGTGGAGAGTTCGCGGTCAGTTCTTGAAGACGCGCTCGGTGATCGACTTGGAGCCGCGCCCGATGGCGAGCAGGCCCGACTGCGCGATCTCCTTGATGCCGTAGGGCTCGATCACCCGCAGGAACGCGTTGGTCTTGCCGGTGTCGCCGGTGACCTCGATCACCAGGGCGTCGGTCGCGACGTCGACCACGCGGGCGCGGAAGAGCGTGACGGCCTCGAGCACCTGCGAGCGCGTGACGTTGTCGACGCGGACCTTGACGAGCAGGTGCTCGCGCTGGACCGACTGGTCGGTGTCGAGCTCGACGATCTTGATCACGTTGACGAGCTTGTTGAGCTGCTTCGTGACCTGCTCGAGCGGCAGGTCCTCGACGTCCACGGCGACCGTGATGCGCGAGAGCCCGGCCAGCTCGGTCGGACCGACCGCCAGCGACTCGATGTTGAAGCCGCGGCGGGCGAACAGCCCGGCGACACGGGTGAGCAGTCCCGGCTTGTCCTCGACGAGCAGGGAGAGAACGTGGTGCGTCATGCGGGTCTACTCCTCGTCGTCCCAGGTCGGGCTGTGGTCTCGGGCGTACTGGACGTAGCTGTTGGAGACGCCCTGCGGGACCATCGGCCAGACCATGGAGTCGCGGCTGACGACGAAGTCGATCACCACGGGCCGGTCGTTGGTGGCGATGGCGAGGCGGATGGCGTCGTCGATCTCCTCCGGCTTCGTGACGCGGATGCCGAGCGCGCCGTAGGCGTCGGCGAGCTTCACGAAGTCGGGCACCCGGACGGTGTCGTGACCCGTGTTGAGGTCGGTGTTGGAGTAGCGGCCCTCGTAGAACAGGGTCTGCCACTGGCGCACCATGCCGAGCGAGGAGTTGTTGATCACCGCGACCTTGATCGGGATGTCGTTGATCGTGCAGGTGGCGAGCTCCTGATTGGTCATCTGGAAGCAGCCGTCGCCGTCGATCGCCCACACGGTGCGCTCGGGCTCGCCGACCTTGGCGCCCATCGCCGCGGGCACGGAGTAGCCCATGGTGCCGGCGCCGCCGGAGTTCAGCCACGAGTTGGGGCGCTCGTACTTGATGAACTGCGCCGCCCACATCTGGTGCTGGCCGACGCCGGAGGCGAAGACGCCCTCGGGGCCGGTGATCTCGCCGATGCGCTTGATGACGTACTGCGGCGAGAGCAGGCCGTCGTTCGGCTCGGTGTAGCCGAGCGGGAACTCCGTCTGCAGGCCCTTGAGGTAGCTCCACCACTCGGAGGTGTCGGCGCGGCCGTCGGCGGAGGCCTTGGCGAACGCGTCGGTGAGGTCCGGGAGGACGTCCTTGAGGTCGCCCACGATCGGCACGTCGGCGGTGCGGATCTTGGAGATCTCGGCCGGGTCGATGTCGACGTGCACGACCTTGGCGTGGGGCGCGAAGAGCGCCGCCTTGCCGGTCACGCGGTCGTCGAAGCGCGAGCCCAGCGCGAGGATCAGGTCCGCCTCCTGCAGCGCGAGCACCGCGGGGACGGTGCCGTGCATGCCGGGCATGCCCAGGTGCTGCTCGTGCGAGTCCGGGAACGCTCCGCGCGCCATCAGCGTGGTCACCACGGGGGCGCCGCAGGCCTCGGCGAACGCCTTCAGCTCGGCGGCCGCGCGGGCGCGGATGATGCCGCCGCCCACGTAGAGCACCGGCTTCCGCGACTCGACCAGCAGCTGGGCCGCGGCCTGGATCTGCTTGCCGTGGGCCTTCGTGACCGGACGGTAGCCGGGCAGGTCGATCTTCGGCGGCCAGAGGAACGGCGCCTGGTCCTGCTGCGCGTCCTTCGTGATGTCGACCAGCACGGGGCCGGGGCGGCCGGTGGTGGCGATCAGCGCGGCGGAGGCGAGGGCCGAGGGGATGTCCTCGGGACGCGTCACGAGGATGGAGTGCTTCGTGATCGGCATCGTGATGCCGACGATGTCCGCCTCCTGGAACGCGTCGGTCCCCATGAGCGTCGAGAACACCTGGCCGGTGATCGCGAGCATCGGGACGGAGTCCATGTAGGCGTCCGCGATCGCGGTGACCAGGTTGGTCGCTCCGGGGCCCGAGGTCGCGATGCAGACGCCGAGCCTGCCGGTCGCCGAGGCGTAGCCCTCGGCGGCGTGGCCGGCGCCCTGCTCGTGGCGGACCAGGATGTGCCGGATCTTCGAGGAGTCCATCAGCGGGTCGTAGACCGGGAGGATCGCGCCGCCGGGCAGGCCGAAGACGTCCTCGATCCCGAGCATCTCGAGCGAGCGGACGACCGCCTGCGCTCCGGTGAGGACCTCGGCCGCGGGGGCGGCCCCGGGAGCGGAGGCGGGTCGGGGTGGCTGGGGCGTCGGTGCGGGCTGCACGGCGGACGGATCCGGAGTCATGCGGGTGTCGATTCCTTCAGGAGGTGGTGCGGCGGCGGGCAGAGCCGGAGGCGAGTGCCCGGGAACGCGAGTGCGCGGCCGGCCGGAGCGGGCCGGGTCACCCGGTGACGGCGCCCTCGGCTGCCGAGCGGACGAGCTTGGCGTACTTGGCGAGGACACCGCGGGTGTAGCGCGGAGGGAGAGGGGCCCAGCCTTCTCGGCGGGCGGCGAGCTCGGACTCGTCGACGAGTAGGTCGATCGAGCGAGCGGCGATGTCGACCCGAATCGGGTCTCCGTCGCGAACGAATGCGATGGGACCTGCGTCCACCGATTCGGGAGCTATGTGGCCGATGCACAGGCCGGTTGTGCCGCCTGAGAATCGTCCGTCCGTCAACAGTAGTACATCTTTTCCGAGCCCGGCCCCCTTGATGGCGGCGGTGATGGCGAGCATCTCGCGCATGCCGGGGCCGCCCTTGGGGCCCTCGTAGCGGATGACCACCACGTCGCCCTTCTCGATCCGGCCCTCGGTCAGAGCGTCCATCGCGGCGCGCTCGCGCTCGAACACGCGGGCCGGACCCTCGAAGACGGAGGCGTCGAAGCCGGCGGTCTTGACGACCGCGCCCTCGGGGGCGAGCGAGCCCTTGAGGATGGTGAGCCCGCCGGTCGCGTGGATCGGGTTGTCGAGGGTGCGGATGACCTCGCCGTCCAGCGGTGCGATGTCCATCGCGGCGAGGTTCTCGGCGACCGTCCTCCCGGTGACCGTCAGGCAGTCGCCGTGGAGCAGCCCGGCGTCCAGGAGCGCCTTCATCACGGCCGGGACGCCGCCGTGGCGGTCGACGTCGTTCATGACGTACTTGCCGAAGGGCTTGAGGTCGCCGATGTGCGGGATCGTGTCGCCGATGCGGTTGAAGTCGTCGATCGTGAGGTCGACCTCGGCCTCGTTGGCGATCGCGAGCAGGTGCAGGATGACGTTGGTCGACCCGCCGAAGGCCATCGCCACCGCGATCGCGTTCTCGAACGCCTTCTTGGTGAGGATGTCGCGGGCCGTGGTGCCGTTGCGCAGCAGCTCGACGACGGCCTCGCCGGACTTGCGGGCGAAGTAGTCGCGGCGGCGGTCGGCGGCGGCGGGCGAGGCGGAGCCGGGCAGGCTCATGCCGAGCGCCTCGGCGACGCTGGCCATGGTGTTGGCGGTGTACATGCCGCCGCAGGAGCCCTCGCCCGGGGCGAAGGCGCACTCGATGCGCTTGGCGTCCTCCTCGGACATGATCCCGGCCTTGACGCCGCCGACGGCCTCGAAGGAGTCGATGATCGTGATGTCCTTCTCCGTGCCGTCCGAGAGCTTGACCCAGCCCGGGGCGATCGAGCCGGCGTAGACGAACACGGCGGCGAGGTCGAGGCGGGCCGCGGCCATCAGCATGCCGGGCAGCGACTTGTCGCAGCCGGCCAGCATGACGGTGCCGTCCAGGCGCTCGGCCATCATCACGGTCTCGACGGAGTCGGCGATGACCTCGCGGGAGACGAGCGAGAAGTGCATGCCCTCGTGGCCCATCGAGATGCCGTCCGAGACGGAGATGGTGCCGAACTGGAGCGGGTAGCCGCCGCCGGAGTGCACGCCCTCCTTCGCGGAGCGCGCGAGGCGCTCGAGCGAGAGGTTGCAGGGGGTGATCTCGTTCCACGAGGACGCGATGCCGATCTGGGGCTTCTCCCAGTCGTCATCGCCCATCCCGACCGCCCGCAGCATCCCGCGCGACGTCGTGGCCTCGATGCCGTCCGTGACGGTGCGCGAGCGGGGCTTCCAATCGATTTCCGGCATGCGATGAGGCTACCGCCTCGCGCGCGGTGCCCCTGCTCGCCGGGCGGACCCGGACCGGCCCGCGCACCCGTTCCTGCCCCGGCCTCCGGCAGCGGCACCGGATGCGGACGTCCCCGCGGATCTCCGACTCGTCGCGAACGGCCGTTCCCCGCGTCGGCGGACGGCCGTCCTCGGCGAGTCGGCGATCCGGGACCCGCCGGCGCTGACCGCCGGAAGGGGGCTGCTACTCCGCGCGCAGGTCGGCCAGCAGCCGGAGTGCGTGCGCGACCTGCTCGGGACCGCGGACCCGGTAGGAGGCCGCGGTGGTGCCCTCGCCGCTCTTGATGCCGACGTCGCCGGAGCCGAGGACCGCGAAGGCGTCCTCGTCCGTCACGTCGTCGCCCGCATAGAGGACGGCGGTCGCGCCGGTGTAGCGGCGGAGGTGCTGCACGGCCTCGCCCTTGGTGGTCGAGCGGACCGAGAACTCCAGGACGTTCTTCCCCTCGCGGACGGTGACCCCCTGCACCTCGGCGCGCGCCTCGGAGAGGGCGACGACGTGGGCGACGCGGCTGTGGCGCTCGGTCGCGAGGCGGGTGTGCAGGGCGAAGCCGGCCGGCTTGTCCTCGATCCAGACGTTGTCGATCCCGCGGGCGATGCCCTTCAGGACGTCCTCGAGCACTCCCACCTTCTCGAGCTCGTCGTCGTCGAGCCGGACCGCGTCCTCCTCGGGGTCGAGGCGGATCTCGATGCCGTGGGAGCCGACCAGCAGCGCCTCGTCCGGCAGCTGCGAGACCTCCTCCAGGCTCCCGAGCGCCCGGCCGGAGACCAGCGCGACCCGGGTGCCGGGGAGGGCGAGGAGCCGCAGCACGGCCTCGCGCGCCTCGGGGAGCGCCCGCGCGCGGGCGGGGTCGTCGACCTCGGGCGCGAGTGTGCCGTCGAAGTCGAGGGCCACCAGGAGCCGGTCGGCCGCGGCGAGCTCCCGCAGCGCCGCCGCGAGCCGCTCGGGCACTCCCTCGCTCATCGCGCGCCGCCGTCGAGCTCGCGGTCGTCGGCGGCCTCCCGCTCGAGCTCGGCCGCCTGTCCGTGCGCCGAGTCGTCGCGGTGCTCGGCCTCCTGGCCGTGCGGCGCCTCCTGCCCGCGGGCGGCGGGCCGCACGTCGAGCTGCTGGCCGGCCGCGTGCTCCGCGAGAGCGGAGAGGAACGACTCGGACCAGCGCGCCACGTCGTTCTCGAGCACGCGGCGACGGAGCGCGCGCATGCGCCGGGTGCGCTCGACGCGCGGCATCCGCGCCGAGGCCTCCATCGCGTCCTTCAGCCCCGAGATGTCGTGCGGGTTCACCTGCACGGCCTGCTTGAGCTCGTCGGCCGCTCCGGCGAACTCGCTCAGCACGAGCACGCCGTCGTTGTCGAAGCGGGACGCGACGTACTCCTTCGCGACGAGGTTCATCCCGTCGCGCAGGGCCGTCACGAGCATGACGTCGGCGGCGAGGTAGAGCGCCACCATCTCCTCGCGCGGGTAGCCGTGATGGAGGTAGCTGATCGCCGGGTGCCCGAGCGTGCTGTAGTCGCCGTTGATCCGGCCGACCTGCAGCTCGATGTCGTCGCGCAGCTGCCGGTAGGTGTCCACGCGCTCGCGGCTCGGGCTCGCGACCTGCACCAGCACCGCGTCCTCGGAGGTGAGGCGGCCGTCCGCCAGGAGCTCGCCGAAGGCCTTCAGGCGGTGGCCGATCCCCTTGGTGTAGTCGAGCCGGTCGACGCCGAGCATGATCGTCGCGGGGTTGCCCAGCTCGGCGCGGATCTCGGCGGCGCGGGCCTGGATCTCGGGGGTGCGCGCCATCGCCTCGAACGACGCGGAGTCGATCGAGATCGGGAAGTGCCGGGCGACGACCGGGCGCACGCTCGCCCCGCGCCGCGAGCGGTTGACGCGGCGGGTGCCGCCGACGGCCTCCTCCTCGACCGGGACCTCGACGACCGTGCTGCGGGTGTCGTAGCCCAGCAGGCGCCGGACCGCGCGGAGGAAGCTGCCCGCGTCTCCCTGGCGCTGGAAGCCGATCACGTCGGCGCCGAGCAGGCCCTCGACGATCTGCCGGCGCCACGGGAGCTGCGCGAAGATCCCGTAGGGCGGGAACGGGATGTGGTTGAAGAAGCCGATCGTGACGTCGGGCCGGAGCTCCCGCAGCATCTTGGGCACGAGCTGGAGCTGGTAGTCCTGGACCCAGACCACGCCGTCCTCCTCCGTCACGGCCGCGGCCGCCTCGGCGAAGCGCTGGTTGACCCGCACGTAGGCGTCCCACCAGTCGCGGTGGTAGGTCGGGGGCGCGATCACGTCGTGGTACAGCGGCCAGAGCGTGTCGTTCGAGAAGCCCTCGTAGTAGTCCTCGAGCTCCTGCGCGCTGAGGGCGACGGGGACGATCTGCACGCCGTTGTCGACGAACGGGGCGACCTCCTCGTCGGCCACGCCGGGCCAGCCGACCCAGGCGCCCTCGTTCGCGCGCATCACGGGCTCGAGCGCGGTGACCAGCCCGCCGGGCGAGGTCTTCCAGGACGCGGTGCCGTCCTCGGCCACGACGCGGTCCACGGGGAGGCGGTTCGAGACGACCACGAACGCGTTGCGCTCGGTCCCTCCCGAGGTCCCGGCGTCGGTCCTGTCAGCGGCGGAGGAGGCGGAGGCGGAGTGCGGAGGAATGGTGGTCCCTTTTCGTCGGTCGAGCCGTCGTCGTGCCCGTCGAGGCTATCAGCCGGCCCCGCTCGGGGGACGGGGGATCAGCCCTGCACGAGGGCGAGGGCGAGCGTCGCTCCGCCCACCGTCGGGACGACCGCGACGAGTCCGAGGAGCGCGTACTGGCGCCACGAGACGTGCACGCCCAGCGCGGTCAGCCTCTGGTGCCAGAGCAGGGTGGCGAGCGAGGCCCACGGGGTGATCAACGGTCCGGCGTTCACGCCGATCAGCAGGGCGACCAGGCGGAGCGGATCCGCCGCGACGGGCTCGAGGGCGAGGTAGGCGGGCAGGTTGTCGACCAGGTTGGAGGCGACCGCGCCGGAGCCGGCGAGGCGCAGCAGGTCGAGCGTCCCGCTCCCCTCCCCCGCGACCACGGCGAGCGCCGCGCCCAGCCCGAGCTGGTGCGCCGCCTCCATCGCCACGAAGAGGCCCGCCGCGAAGACGACGAGCTGCCACGGCAGGAGGGCGGGCGTGAGCGCCGCGGGACGGCGCACCGCGAAGAGGACGATCAGCGCGACCGCGGCGACCGTCGCCGGGATCCACACCTCGAGGCCCGAGACGAGCGCCGGCAGGAGCAGCGCCACGACGGTCCCCGCGCCGATGAGCAGCACCCGGTCCTCCACCGGCGTCCGCTCCCCCGAGGTGTAGCGCCCGGCCAGCTCGCGCCGGTAGCGGATCGCGAGGATCAGCACGGGCACGACGGCCGCGACGAGCGCGGGCACCGCGGTCAGCGCGGCGAAGGCGAAGGGGCCCTCGACCCCCAGGCGCCGCTGCGCGAGCAGGTTGGTGAGGTTCGAGACGGGGAGGAGGAGGGAGGCGCAGTTCGCCAGCCAGACCGTGGCCATCGCGAACGGCAGGGGCGGGACGCGCACGTGCGCCGCGAGCAGGACCACGACCGGGGTCAGGAGCACGGCGGTCGTGTCGAGCGAGAGGAACACCGTGCTGACGACGGCCATCGCCACCACCAGCAGCCAGAGCACCGCGGTCCGCCCGCGGCCCCACTCGGCGGAGCGCTCGGCGACCACGGTGAAGACGCCGGCCTCGGAGGCCAGCTCGGCGACCACGGTCACCGCGACCACGAAGCCGAGGATCGGCGCCGTCCGCTCGACCAGCTCGCCCAGCGCGTCCATCGGGAGGACCCCCGTGACGACGGCCACCGCCCCGACGAGGAGCAGCACCGCCCCGATCACAGCCGTGCGCATGTCGTTCCCGTTCTCCTCGGCGTGCCCCGGCTCGAGGATTCGGGTCCCGGCGGCGGTCCACCGTAGCGGGACAACCCCTCGGTGCTGTCAAGCGTTCCTCTGAGAGCTTTCGCACCCGCTAGCGTCGGGGTGAACACGGGAGGCACACGCATGCGCAAGTTCATCCTCAACTCCAGCGTCATCAGCGCGATCGTCGGCGGCTGGTCGATCCTGCAGACCACGCGCAAGGGCCCGCGCGACTGGCGCCTGGCCCTCCAGTGGGTCAGCTGGGCCATCTCGGTCACCGTCGCCCTGGGCTCCGTGTCCTACGACTCGAAGGAGATCGTCAAGGAGGAGCGCGGCAAGAAGCGCGACCGCTAGGCCCTCCTGACGCGCCGCCTCCCCGCGGGGCGGCGTGTCAGCCGGTCTCCCGACCCGGTGGCGGCGACACTGTTCCCAGTCGCTGCCGGCACGGGAAACGGGGTTCGTCATGAGGTTTCGTCTGAGGCGCCGCAAGGCGGCCCCCGAGGTCGTCGAGGCGGCCCCCGTCCTCACGCAGGACGAGCTCTTCGCCGTCGTCCACGAGCGGCTCGCGGCCTTCGTCGGATCCGAGGGCGCCTGGGTCGTCACGCGCCGCAGCCACGACGACCGCGACCCGATCTTCCACGGGATGCTCGCGCGCTCCCTCGCCCACGAGCTCTCCGCCGCCATCCAGGAGGAGCAGCTCCGCGCCGGCGCCGAGCGGACGTCGTCCCCGGTCACCGAGGCGATCCCCGCGATGCGCGCCTCCACTCCCCCGGTGGAGCCGGCCGCCCTCACCTGGGAGCCGAAGCCGATCGCCGTCTGGGCGGAGCCGGCCCCCGCCGACGTCGCCGTCGACACCCCCGTCGCGACCCGCTCCTGACCCGAGCGGTCAGCCGGCGGGCTCGCCCTCCGGCCGACCCGACGAGCGACGTCGCCCTTCCCGCTGATCGAGGAGGCGGCACCGCCGCCGTCCCGAGATCCCCCGTAGCCGACCCTCCCCCGGCCGCCCTTCAGAGCGTCGGCCAGCTCCCGGGGCCCTCGCTGCCCGCCGGGTACTCGTCGAGCGGCACTCGATCCGCGTGCCACGCGTCGATCGCGGGCTGCACGATGCGCCAGCACTCCTCGGCGGCGTCCCCGCGGACCGAGAGCGACGGGTCGTCGTCAAGGATCCCCGAGATGACCTCGCCGTACGCCAGCAGCTCGCCCGCGCCGAAGGTCGCCTCCAGCGAGGCGCGCTCAAGCGTGTACGGGTCGCCGGGGCCGTTGATGTTCAGCTCGAGCGACATCTGGTCGGGCGCGAGGAACAGCCGCAGCACGGACGGCGCCTCGGTGCCCACGAAGCCGCGGGGCAGGTGCGGCACCGGCTTGAAGCGGATGACCACTTCGCGCCGCCGCTCCCCGAGCGCCTTGCCGGAGCGGAGGGTGAACGGCACGCCTGCCCAGCGCCAGGTGTCGATCTCGACGACCAGCTCGGCCAGCGTCTCGGTCCGGCGAGCGGGGTCCACGCCCTTCTCGTCCGCGTAGGCGGGCAGCTCGCGTCCGTCGATCGTCCCCGCCGTGTAGCGGGCGCGGCGCGAGCTCGCGGCGGGGTCGTCGCCGTGCAGGCGGGTGGCGCGCAGGACGATCGACTTCGCGTCCCGGAGGTCGGCCGCGTCGAGCGAGGACGGCGGCTCCATCGCGATCACCGCGAGGACCTGCAGCAGGTGGCTCTGGATCATGTCGGTCAGCGCGCCCGCGCCGTCGTAGTAGCTCGCCCGCCCCTCGAGGGCCAGCTGCTCGTCGTAGACGATCTCGACGCTCTCGATGTGCTCGGCCGACCACAGCGGCTCGAGGATCCGGTTCGCGAAGCGCAGGCCGAGCACGTTCATCACGGTCGCGCGGCCGAGGAAGTGGTCGACGCGGTGGATGCGGTCCTCGGGGACCAGCGCGGCGAGGCGCTGGTTGAGGGCGTGTGCGCTCGCCTCGTCGGTCCCGAACGGCTTCTCCAGCGCCAGCACGGTGCCCTCCGGCAGGTCGTGGGCGGCGAGCGCCTCGCAGGCCTTCGCCGCGATCGCCGGCGGGAGGGCGAAGTAGACCGCCACCGGACCGTCGCAGCTCGCGAGCAGTGCGGCGAGCGCCTCCGGATCGGTGACGTCGATCTGCTGGTAGCGCGTGCCGGAGGTGAGCGCGTCCACGCCCTCGCCCTGCGCCTCGACGGTGGCGAAGGAGGCGGTCAGCACCTCGTGCCAGTGCTCCTGGGTCCAGTCCTCGCGTCCCGCGCCGACGAGATGGACCCGCCGGTCGGTCTCGCGGGTCAGCAGCTGGCCGACGGCGGGGAGGAGGAGCCGCGAGGACAGGTCCCCCGTCGCTCCGAGGATGAGCAGGGTCGAGACGGTCTGTGCCATGCGGCTCACCCTACGGCGGCGCTGAAGAGCCCCGCTCCGCCTTGACTGGGAGGCCACAGCCGCACCTGAGAGGATCGCCGCATGGTCTCCCCGATCGAGGACTACGCCGTCCTCTCCGACTGCCGCACGGCCGCTCTCGTCTCCCGCGACGGGGGGATCGACTGGCTGTGCCTGCCGCGCTTCGACTCCGCCTCCGTCTTCGGCGCCCTCCTCGGCGGCGACGACCAGGGGCGCTGGTCGCTGCGGCCGGTGGACGGGGAGGCGACGAGCGAGCGCCACTACCTCGGCGACACGCTCGCGCTGGTCACCCGGTGGACGACTCCCACCGGCGTCGTCGAGGTGGTCGACGTGATGCCGCTGCGCGACGAGCGCGCCGAGCTGGTGCGCCGGGTGCGCGGAGTGTCGGGGACCGTCCGGATGCGGCAGGAGCTGCGCATCCGCTTCGACTACGCCCGCACCATGCCGTGGGTGCGGCAGGAGGGGACGGACGAGGATCCGCTGCTCGTCGCCGTCGCCGGGCCCGACGCGGTCGTGGTGCGCGGAGTGCGGTTGAAGGCCGTCGACCACGCCCACGCGGCGGAGTTCGACGTCGACGCGGACGCGGTCGTCGACCTCTCGATGGCGTGGTTCCCCTCGCACCAGCGGGCGCCGAAGCGCCTCGACGTCGACCGCGCGCTGGAGCGCACGCTCTCCTGGTGGTCCGAGTGGGCGTCGGCGATCGACTACGACGGCCCGCACCGCGACGCCGTCGTCCGCTCGCTGCTGACCCTCCGCGCCCTCACCGACGACGAGACCGGCGGCATCGTCGCGGCGGCGACCACCTCGCTCCCGGAGCAGTTCGGCGGCGCCCGCAACTGGGACTACCGCTACGTCTGGCTCCGCGACGCCTCGCTCACCCTGCAGGCCCTGCTCGCGCACGGGTTCGAGCAGGAGGCGCAGAAGTGGCGGGCCTGGCTGCTCCGCGCGGTCGCGGGCGCGCCGGAGGACGTGCAGATCATGTACGGCCTCGCCGGCGAGCGCGACCTGCCCGAGCGGGAGATGCCGAGCCTGCCCGGCTACGACGGCGCCTCCCCCGTGCGGATCGGGAACGCCGCCGTCGACCAGTACCAGGCGGACGTGATCGGCGAGGTGATGGTCGCTCTGCACGAGGCCCGCGTGGCCGGAGTGGACGAGACGGAGTTCTCCTGGCCGCTCCAGCGCGCGCTCCTGGGCTTCGTCGAGACCAACTGGCAGCGGCCGGACAACGGCATCTGGGAGATCCGGGGCGAGCCGCGGCACTTCACGCACTCGCGGGTCATGATCTGGGCCGCGCTCGATCGGGGCGTCCGCGCCGTGCGCGAGAACGGCCTGCCCGGTCCGGTCGAGACCTGGGAGCGCCTCCGCGACGAGGTGCGCGCCGAGATCGAGGCCCAGGGCTTCGACGCCGAGCGCGGCCACTTCGTGCAGTCCTACGGCTCGCCCGAGGTCGACGCGTCGCTCCTCGTGCTGCCGATGGTCGGCTTCGTCCCCGCCGACGACCCGCGGATGCTGGGCACCGTCGCCGAGCTGGAGCGCGTGCTCCTGCAGGACGGCCTGCTGCACCGCTACCGGACCGAGTCCTCGGTCGACGGCCTCGCGGGCGGCGAGCACCCGTTCCTCGCCTGCTCCTTCTGGCTCGTCCGGCAGTACGCCGACTCCGGCCGGATCGACGACGCGCGGACCCTGATGGACCGGCTCGTCGGGCTCTGCAACGACGTGGGCCTCCTCTCGGAGGAGTACGACGTCGAGGGCCGCCGGCACGCGGGGAACACTCCCCAGGCCCTCTCCCACCTCGCCCTGGTGCAGGCGGCCGACGCGATCGCGGCAGCCCGATGAGGCGCCGCCGCGTCGTTCTCGCGAGCATCGGCGGAGTCCTCGGAGTCGCGGTCCTCGGCTTCCTCACCTGGAGCTCGATCGTCAGCGGCCCCGACGAGGACGCCCTCGCCCGTGTGCGCGCCGATCCGGCGATCGCGGTCGAGCGCACGGACGACGCGCTCGTGATGACGCCGACCTCGACCGGCGAGCTGGCCGGCACGGGCCTGGTCTTCATCCCCGGAGCGAAGGTCGACGCCTCCTCCTACGAGGCGACCCTGGCTCCGCTGGTCGACGCCGGGGCGACCGTCGTGATCACGCGGCCGATCCTGCACCTGGCCTTCTTCGACCTCCGCTCGCTCGAGACCTTCACCAGCCAGGCCGAGGGCGTCGACCGCTGGCTCGTCGGCGGCCACTCCCTCGGCGGCGTGAAGGCCTGCCAGTGGGCCGAGGACCCGGCGGTGGCGGGCCTGGTGCTGCTCGGCAGCTACTGCGCGAACGACCTCTCGGGCTCCGGGCTCCCCGTCCTCAGTGTCAGCGGATCGGAGGACGGGCTCAGCACGCCGGAGAAGGTCGCCGACGCGAGCGTCCGGCTGCCCTCCTCCGCCGACCTCGTCGAGATCGACGGCGCCAACCACGCCGACTTCGGCTGGTACGGGCCGCAGGCGGGCGACGGCGTGGCGACCATCAGCCACGAGGAGGCGGACGCCCGCATCGCCGAGGCCCTCCTGGGCTTCAGCCGCGAGGTCGGCTGAGTCGCCCGCTCCCGCTTGACCTCGAGCGCACTCGAAGTCGTAGGTTGACGCCATGTCCACCGCCACCGCCGCCCCGGCCGAGCCGGAGGTGCTGTCGATCTCGCAGGTCGCCGCCGTCACCGGTCTCACCGTGCACACCCTGCGCTACTACGAGCGCGCCGGGCTCATGCTCGACCCGGTCGAGCGCGCCTCGTCGCAGCACCGCCGCTACCGGCCGGCCGACGTCGGCTGGGTCGACTTCCTCACCAAGCTCCGCGCGACCGGGATGCCGATCGCGCGGATCCGCGAGTACGCCCGGCTCCTCCGGATCGGGCCCGCCACGGAGCCGGAGCGCCTCGCGCTGCTCCGGACGCACCGCGAGGAGGTCGAGGCGCACCTCGCCCGGACACACGCCAGCCTCGCCGCGATCGACATCAAGATCGCGGCGTACCAGGAGAGGACCACCCACTGATGAAGACGATCACCCTCGGATCCGACGTCGCCGCCCTCGAGGTCTCGCGCCTCGGTCTCGGCGCGATGGGCATGTCGGCGTTCTACACCGGCGCCGGCACCGACGACGCGGAGTCGATCCGCACCGTGCACCGCGCCCTCGATCTGGGCGTCACGTTCCTCGACACCGCCGAGATCTACGGCCCGTACACCAACGAGGAGCTGCTCGGCCGAGCGCTGGCAGGCCGCCGCGACGAGGTCGTGCTGGCGAGCAAGTTCGGCATGATCCGCCACCGCGGCGACGGGGGCCGCGGACTCGACGGCTCCCCGGAGAACCTGCGGCTCGCCGTCGAGGGCTCGCTCGCGCGCCTCGGGACCGACCGCATCGACCTCTACTACCAGCACCGCATGGACCCGGGCGTCCCCGTCGAGGAGACCGCCGGGGCTTTCGCGGAGCTGATCCAGGAGGGCAAGCTCCGCGGCTACGGCCTCTCGGAGGCGGCGCCCGCGACGATCCGGCGCGCTCACGCCGTGCACCCGGTCACCGCTGTGCAGTCCGAGTACTCGCTCTGGACCCGCGACCCCGAGGCGGAGGTGCTGCCGGTCCTCCGCGAGCTCGGCATCGGCTTCGTCCCGTACTCGCCGCTGGGCCGCGGCTTCCTCACGGGCAGCATCCGCTCGGTCGCCGAGCTGGGCAGCGACGACTTCCGCCGCGACAACCCCCGCTTCGCCGACGGAGCGCTGGAGGCGAACCTCCGCATCGTGGAGGCCGTCGACCGTGTGGCGGCAGAGGCGGACGCGACCGCCGCGCAGGTGGCGCTCGCCTGGCTGCTCGCCCAGGGCGAGGACATCGCTCCGATCCCGGGCACCAAGCGCGTCTCGCGCATCGAGGAGAACGCCGCCGCGGATGCCCTCGTGCTGACCGCGGAGCAGCTCGACGTCCTCGGCTCGCTCGAGGCCCCCGTCGGCGACCGCTACGCCGACATGAGCTCCGTGAACCGCTGACCGCAGTGCGGGACGCCGCTCGCCGCGCGCACCCCGGGTGCGGCCGTGCGAGCGGCGTCCTCGCAGGAGTCAGTCCCGCGGCGGCAGCTCCCGCTTCGGGGTGTCCCGCTTCGGGGTGTCCCGCAGGTCGATGAGACCTGTGAACATCGCCCCCCGCTCGTTCGAGCGCTCGTCGCCCGAGAACAGGTTGTCCGGGGCGGAGGACCCGTGCCGGCGCGGGGTCGCGGCGCGAGCGGGCTCCCGCTCCATCTCGACGCGCTGACGCGGCAGGGCGACGGGGTCGTTCTCGTGCAGCCACGAGACGAGCCGCTCGCGCACGTAGCAGCGCAGGTCGAAGAGCGTCGGCGCGTCCTTCGCGGTGACGAGCACCCGGATCCGGACGAAGCCGCCCGTCGCGTCGGTCACCTGCAGCACGCTGGTGCGCCGGTCCCAGAGGTCCGTCTCCTCGAGCATGCGGTGCAGCTCGTCGCGCATCTGCTCGGGGCTCACCCGCCAGTCCAGGTCGAGCTCGACGGCGCCGAGCAGCTCGGACCCGGTGCGGGTCCAGTTCTGGAACGGCTGGGTCGTGAAGTAGTTCGTGGGCAGCACCAGGCGGCGGTCGTCCCAGAGGTGGACGACGACATAGGTCAGCGTGATCTCCTCGATCCGCCCCCACTCGGTCTCGACGATCACCACGTCGTCCAGGCGGATGGCGTCACTGAAGGCGAGCTGCATCCCGGCGAAGATGTTCGTGAGGCTCGACTGCGCGGCCAGGCCCGCCACGATCGAGAGCACGCCGGCCGAGGCCAGGAGGCTCGCACCGGCCGTACGGGCCTCGGGGAAGGTCAGCAGCGAGGCGCCGATCGCGATGACCACGACGGCCGCCACGGCGACCCTCCGGATGATCGTCATCTGCGTGCGGAGGCGGCGTGCCCGGCGGTTGTCGGCCGTGTCGGTCCGGTAGCGCTCGGCGCCCAGGTCCTCGAGGAACACGAACAGGGATCCGATCACCCACGCCGCCGCGCCGATCGTGGCGATCTGGAACACCCGCTGCACGAGACCCGGCCAGGGGTCGCCCGACACGGTGGCGGCGAGCGCGGCCCAGACCGCGATGGTCATCAGCAGCACGCGGAACGGGATGCGCAGACGCCGGATCAGCAGGCGCGCCCAGGTCTTGCGCTTGCCGACCGAGCGCAGCACGAGGGCGACGACGGCGGTCGCGACCACGGCGATCACGACCGCGATCACCACGGCGAGCGCGATCGAGCCGATCACGGGGAGGACGTCTTCGGGCACATCGGTCCTTTCTGGAGGGGAAACGGAAGCGAACGGAGATCCTGCCACGCGAACGGGGGTCGGTCCGCATTCTGCGCCGGACACCGTGCGGATGCTCAGGCGCCTGTTGGCGTCGGCGGACGGAGACGTCGACCTCGCCTGGAGCACCGTCGCCCGGACCTCCACGCGGACGGGCATCACCCTGAGCATGACCGCCGCCGCAGACGACCAGGCCCGGGCCTCCGACGCGCTCGACGTCGGGATCGGCTCCACGAGCGTCGGCTTCCGCGGAGTCCTGCCGCTGCTCGACCCGTCGACCGCCGCACCCTCCAGCGAGTGAGTACGGGCCGGCGCTCCCCCCGCGGGCGCTCCGAGGAGGTCGGGAACGGACTCGGTCCGGGAACGACGAAGCCCCGCACCTCACGAGGAGGTGCGGGGCTGGTGGTGCACCCCCTCGGACTTGAACCGAGAACCCACTGATTAAGAGTCAGTTGCTCTGCCGATTGAGCTAGAGGTGCGTTCCGGCCGGCTGATCGTGCGTGCCGAACCGAGGGATCACATTACCAGCGTCTCCCCCCGTCTCGTCAAATCGAGTGCGACGGACCGCCCGCGGCAGCGATCGGAGGCTCCGCGGGACCCACCGGTATCGTGGTCGCGTGATCCCGCAGAGCAGTGACCAGAGCTTCGACGACGACCTCCGACTCGCCCTCCGCCTGGCGGACGCGGCCGATGCGATCTCGCGGGAGCGGTTCGGCGCGCTCGACCTCGTCGTGGACACGAAGCTCGACCGCACCCCGGTCACCGACGCCGACCGCGCCGTCGAGGAGGCGATCCGCGCGCTGCTCGCCGCCGAGCGTCCGGACGACGCGATCCTCGGCGAGGAGTTCGGCACCTCGGGCGAGGCCTCGCGGCAGTGGATCCTCGACCCGATCGACGGCACCGCCCACTTCCTCCGCGGCGTCCCGATCTGGGCGACCCTGATCGCGCTCGCGGTCGACGGCGTCCCCGTCGTCGGAGTCGTCTCCGCTCCCGCTCTCGGCACGCGCTGGTGGGCGGCCGAGGGCTCCGGCGCCTGGGCCGTCGAGCTGGAGGCCGGGGCCGAGCCGCGACCGCTGCGCGTCTCGGGGATCGACACGCTCGCCTCGGCGACCTTCAGCTACAACAGCATTCAGCAGTGGGAGGGCGCGGGCCGTCTCCCGCAGCTGCTCGAGCTCGCGGGCGCCGTCTGGCGCGACCGGGCGTACGGGGACGCGTGGCCCTACATGCTCGTCGCCGAGGGTCTCCTCGACGGTGCGGGCGAGTTCGACGTGAAGCCCTACGACCTGGCGGCCCTGGTGCCGATCGTGCAGGAGGCGGGCGGCCGCTTCACCTCCGCCGACGGGGAGGACGGGCCGTGGCACGGCAGCGCCGTCGCCACCAACGGCCTGCTGCACGACGAGGTGCTCGCGATCGTGGCGCCGCGATGAGGAGCCGGACGGCCGCGCTCGCCTCGGCGGCGCTCCTCCTGCTCCTCTCGGGCTGCTCCTCCGTCGTCGGGCCGGACGGCCCGGAGGCCGTGCGTGACGAGGGCGGCACGGTGGCGACCGCCGGCGTCACCGACGTGTTCTCGTTGCGGCGCGGCGACTGCCTGGCCGACCCGGGCGACGACCGCATCGCCGACGTGGACGTCGTCCCGTGCGCCGAGGAGCACGAACTGGAGGTCTTCCACACGTTCGCGCAGCCCGGAGACCGCTACACCAGCCGCAACACGCTGCTCGCCCAGGCCGAGGCGGGCTGCGAGCCGGAGTTCGGCGCCGTGATGGGGATCGCCTACGGCGACTCCGCCCTCGAGTACCGCTCGCTCGTCCCCTCCGAGGTCGGCTGGCGCCATGGAGACCGCACGATCGTCTGCGCGGTCCTCGATCCGGCCGACGACTCCACCACCGGCAGCCTCTTCGGCTCCGCTCGCTGACCACGGCTCCGATCGACCCCCGTTCGGCTCATTGACACGCGCTCCGTCGGAGCGCAGGGTGAAGGGACGAACGGCAGGCGCGAGGGGGCGCGGAGACCGGCGGCTCAGGAGTCGACATGCAGGACCGGCACGACCAGGAACCCCCCGAGCGCTCGCGCACGGCCGAGCAGCACTGGGGACCGGCGGACAGCCTGTTCCCGAGGCTCCACCGGCAGAGCTCCCTGCTCGCCGCGGCGGAGGCGGTCGCGCAGGTCGACGGGCCCGGCCCGGGCGACGTCTGGTCGCGGCTCCTGCACGACTACGCCCACGCCTCCGACCGCGTCGTCTCGGTGGACGGCGACGACGAGGCCGCCACGCTCGGCTGGCTGAAGCCGCGCGGTGTGGTCTCGCTGCTGGTCACCGAGCGGTGCGACGACGACGACGCCGCCGAGCACCTGGTGGCCGCGCTCGCCGCGATGAACGCCGTGACCCTCTCCGTGCACGAGGCGCGAGCAGCACGGCTCCGTCCTCTGCTGGACGTGCTGCACCGGCTCCTGCCCGACGCGTTCGCCGAGCTGCCGGTGGACCGCAGCGCCCACTACCCGGCCGGCACCGCCGTCGCCGTGCTGGCGCCGGGCGTGCTCTACCGGGACTGGGCCCCGCCGCAGGCTCTCGCCGGCCCGGCGCACGACGACGACGACCGGCTGGCGATGCTCACCCTCTACGGGCGGATCAGACAGCTCGACGTGCGACCGTCGTGAGGGCGGCGGAGCGGAGCTCCCAGTGTGCGACGACGACCGGTGGTGGAGATGGGGGGAATCGAACCCCCGTCCATCGCTGTGATTCTGCGCCTTCTACGGGTGTAGCCGATGAGAGCGTTCTGCTCGGCCCCGACCGTTACCATCGGCGCATCGGTCGACGGGCCCAGCCCGAGTGCAAGTCCCGCGTCGCCCTCAGGCGTAACGACGCAGCAAGTCCTCTAGATGACGCCAGGATCCGGGGCGAGGACGCACCCACGGGCTGACGGACTATCTACTCTGGCTTAGGCAGCGAGAGCGAAGTCGGTGCGCTTCTGTTCGGCACCTGTGTTTTCCAGGGATCGTTGACGAGATGACCCTGGATCCTCGACCCGCTTCTCGCAGTTTCGCAGGCAATGTCGAAACCGATCATCCCCGCGAGCACTCGACGGCCCGGAGGCCGCTGGAGTGGGTCGTTCGTCGCACACTGTGGAGTTACGGGTCCTAGTCTACCTCAGCTCCGCGGGCGGTCACCCGGCGGCGGCGCAGATCGAGCAGACCCAGCACGAGCGCGAGCGCGATCAGCCCGAGGGTGACGAAGTAGCCGTTGCGGAAGGCGTCGTGGTACCGGTCCAGCCCCTCCGCCATCCCCTGCTCGCTCGCCAGGGTCGCGAAGAAGACGGCGGAGGCGCAGGCGGTGCCGACCGCGGTGCCCACGCGCTGGCCGAGCTGGCCCACGGAGCCCGCCACGCCGCCCTGCGCCGGCGGGATCTCGGCGAGGGTGAGCGTCTGGTTCGGCGACACGACGAAGCCGCCTCCGGCCCCGGCGACGAGCATCGCGGCACCCATGCCGTAGGCGGCGGTCTCGGCCGGGAGGAGCTCGGCGGCGAGCAGCACGAGCGTGAAGCCGATGACCACGAGCACGATGCCGAGCACCACCAGTGCGCGGCCGTAGCGCTGCACGAGCTTGCCGCCGTACCAGGCGGTCACCGCCGAGGTCAGCGCGAACGGGATGCTCACCATGCCGGCGAACACCGGCTCGAGGCCGAGCCCCTGCTGGAGGAAGAGCGTGGTGAGGAGGAAGGTCGCCGGGATCGCGGCGAAGTAAGAGGTCGCGACCAGGATGCCGTTGCGATAGGAGCTGGTCCGGAAGATGCGGAAGTCGATGACGGGCGTCCGCCCCGACGCGGCGTAGTGCGCCTCCCAGCGCACGAAGACGGCGGCGGCGGCCGCGGCGAGCACCAGCCAGAACCAGCGGTAGGGCGAGTCCGAGGAGGAGCCCGTGGTCAGCAGGAACGGCAGCATGAACGCGAAGATCGCGACCGCCAGCAGGAGCAGGCCGACCGGGTCGAGGGACCGGTCTCCCTCGGGCCGCGAGCGCTTCTTCGGGATGAGCTTCCAGGCGAAGACCAGCGCGGCGACGCCCAGCGGGATGTTCATCCAGAACAGCAGGCGCCAGCCGTCCTGCTCGCCGCCGATCGCGATCAGGAGGCCGCCGAGGGTCGGGCCGAAGGCGGTCGACAGGCCGATGGTCGCGCCGAAGACCCCGAAGGCCCGGGCCCGCTCGGCGCCGGTGAACATCTGCTGCACCAGCCCGAGGACCTGGGGCATCTGGATGCCCGCGGCGACGCCCTGCAGGAAGCGCGCGACGACGAGCAGCTCGATCGACGGCGCGAGCGCGCAGAGCAGGCTCGTCACCGTGAACGCGGTCAGCCCGATGAGGAACAGCAGGCGGCGCGAGCGGATGTCGCCCAGCCGACCGGCCGGCACGAGCGCCAGTCCGAAGGCGAGCGCGTAGCCCGCGACGATCAGCTGCAGCTGGCTCGCGTCCGCTCCGAGCGAGCGCTCGATCGACGGCAGGCCGACGTTGACCTTCGAGAGGTCGAGGATCGTGATGGCCGCGACTCCGACGCTCACCGCGAAGGCGCGCCACCGCGTCTTCTCGTCGGCGGCGCTCAGGGCGGCGGGGGCGCTGTTCTCGGGGGAGGTCACGCGCCCCAGTCTCCCAAAGCACGGGGCGCGAAGAAGAGGCTTGCGCGGCACCCGTCGGACATTGCCCGCCGGGGCCTACTCGCCGAGGCGGCGGCGGGTCGACATCGCACGGTCCGCCTCGCGGCGGTCCTGGCGCTCTCGGAGGACCTGGCGCTTGTCGTAGTCCTTCTTGCCCTTGGCCACGGCAAGCTCGACCTTGGCCTTGCCGTCGCTGAAGTACAGCGAGAGCGGGATCAGCGTGTACCCGCCCTCCTTCACCTTGTTGTGGATCTTGAGGATCTGCGCCTTGTGCAGCAGCAGCTTGCGCTTGCGGCGCGGCGGGTGGTTCGTCCAGGTGCCCTGGGCCCACTCGTTGATGTGGACGGCGTCGAGCCACGCCTCTCCCCCGTCGACGAACGCGTAGCCGTCGACCAGCGAGGCTCGGCCGGCCCGGAGGGACTTCACCTCGGTGCCGGTGAGCACGAGGCCCGCCTCGTAGGTGTCCTCGATGAGGTAGTCGTGGCGCGCCTTACGGTTGGTCGCGACCACCTTCTGTCCCTGTTCTCTGGGCACGGCTGCTCCTCGGGTCGCGAGCGGATGAAGGGGGCGGGCATCGTCGGGGCGATGCACCGTTGGGCCGCCCCGAACGGGACAGCCCACCAGTATACGTCCGGTCCGGGATCAGACCCGCAGGTACCGCGCGATCGCGACGTTCGCCGAGACGGCGGCCAGGACGATGCCGACCACGATCAGGATCGGCACGACGATCAGAGCGTCGTCGAGTCCCACGAAGGAGGTCAGCGGGATCCGGTACGCCAGGAACCCCTGCACGAAGACCTGCACGATGGCGACCACCGCGACTCCCGCGAGGATCGAGCCGACCAGCGCGGCGAAGACCCCCTCGAGGATGAACGGGGTCTGGATGAACCTGTTCGAGGCCCCCACGAGCCGCATGATGCCCAGCTCCCGTCTCCGCGAGAACGCCGAGAGGCGGATCGTGGTGGCGATGAGCAGCACGGCCGCGACGAGCATCAGGACGGCGATGCCGATGGCCGTGTAGCTCGCCGCGTTGAGGATCGAGAAGATCTGGTCGAGGTACTGCCGCTGGTCGGTGACGCTCTCGACTCCCGAGACGCTCGACAGGCTCTCCACGATGACGTCCGACTGGGTCGGGTCCTTCAGGTTGATCCAGAAGGTCTGGTTGAGCAGGTCGGGAGTGACGTACTCGGCGACCGGGTTGCCCGCGAACTGCTCCTGGAAGTTCGCGTAGGCCTGGTCGTGGTCCTCGAAGTAGGAGCGGTCGATGTACGGCGCGAGCGTGGCGCCCTCGAGCTGGCCCTGCACCGCGTCGATCTGCTCGGCGGTGGCGTCGGAGCCGCTGCAGTTCGAGCCGCCGGAGGTGGCGGTGCACATGTACACCGCGACCTGCGCCTTGTCGTACCAGAAGTTCTTCATCTGGCCGATCTGCATCTGGAGCAGGATCGCCGTGCCGACGAAGGTGAGGGAGATGAAGGTCACCAGGATCACCGAGACGACCATGGAGACGTTGCGCCGGAGGCCGCTGGCGACCTCCGACCAGATCAGTGCGAATCTCACTTGACGGGTCCTACGTTCTGCTGGTCGTCGCCGGTCTCGTCGCCCTCGCCCGCGTGGGCGCGGAGGCCGAGGCGCGCGGCGAGCGACTCCTCGGGCAGGGCGCCGGTGTCGGCGGGGAGGAAGATCGGACCGGTCTGGCTCTGCAGCTCGACGACGCGCGGGGCGGCGGCGGGCTCGGCGGCCGGCTCCGGCTCGCGCTCCGGCTCGACGGCGGCGGAGCGGCGGCCCTCGGGGACGCGGGGCTGGGCGGCGGTCTGCGAGAGGCGGGCCGGCTCGGGCGGCGGGGCCGGGGCCTCCTGGCGCAGGTCGATCTCGGGGACCTCGGCGGGCGCGAGCTCGCTGTCGATGATCGCCGGGGGCGCGGGCTGCTCGGCGACCGCGTGGTCGTCGGCCGCCACGACCACGACGCCGTCGTGGACGACGGTGATGCTCTCGGTCTGGCCGTAGCCGCCCTGGCTCTCGTCGCGGACGATGCTGCCTGCCGAGAGCTCGATGACGCGGCGCTTCATCTGGTCGACGATGCCGGCCTCGTGGGTCGCCATGATCACGGTCGTGCCGCCCGCGTTGATCCGCTCGAGCAGCGCCATGATGCCGGCGCTCGTGGTCGGGTCGAGGTTGCCCGTGGGCTCGTCGGCCAGCAGGACGGCCGGCTTGTTGACGACGGCGCGGGCGATCGCCACGCGCTGCTGCTCGCCGCCGGAGAGCTCGTGGGGCAGGCGCGACGCCTTGCCCGCGAGGCCCACCATCTTGAGCGTGTCCGGGACGGCCTCCTGGATGTAGCCCTTCGACTTGCCGATCACCTGGAGGCTGAACGCGACGTTGTCGAAGACCGACTTGTTCGGCAGCAGCCGGAAGTCCTGGAACACGACGCCCATGTTGCGGCGGAAGTACGGGACCTTGCGGCTCGAGATCTTGCCGAGGTTCTGCCCGAGCACGTGGATCGACCCGGAGGAGGGGCGCTCCTCCTTGAGGATCAGGCGGAGGCAGCTCGACTTGCCGGAGCCGGAGGCGCCGACGAGGAAGACGAACTCGCCCCGGAGGATCTCGAGATCGATGGCGTTGAGGGCGGGTCTCGTGCCGCCCCGATACTGCTTGGAGACGTTGTCGAAGCGAATCATGTCGGTACGAGGGTAAGCGACGATCCCGAAGAGTCCGCCGAGGGGGCGCGCGGCGCGTCGGTGGGGACGCGCCCGCGCCGCGCTAGGAGGACTTCCGCCAGCGGATCCCGGCGGCGATGAAGCCGTCCAGATCGCCGTCGAACACGTGCGAGGGGTTGCCGACCTCGTGGTCGGTGCGCAGGTCCTTCACCATCTGGTACGGAGCGAGGACGTAGCTGCGCATCTGGTCGCCCCAGCTCGCGGTGATGGTGCCGGCGAACTCCTTCTTGGTGGCCGCCTCCTGCTCCTTCTGCAGCAGCAGGAGCCGCGACTGGAGCACGCGCATCGCCGCGGCGCGGTTCTGGATCTGGCTCTTCTCGTTCTGCATCGACACGACGGTGCCGGTGGGCAGGTGGGTGAGGCGCACCGCGGAGTCGGTGGTGTTCACCGACTGGCCGCCGGGGCCGGAGGAGCGGAAGACGTCCACGCGGATGTCGTTGTCCGGGATCTCGATCGCCCCGGCCTCCTCCATCAGCGGGATGACCTCGACCGCGGCGAAGGAGGTCTGGCGCTTGCCCGCGGCGCCGAAGGGGCTCATCCGCACGAGGCGGTGGGTGCCGGCTTCGACCGAGAGCGTGCCGAAGGCGTAGGGGGCGTCGATCTGGAAGGTGGCCGACTTGATGCCCGCCTCCTCCGCGTAGCTGGCGTCCATGACGGTCGCCGCGTACTTGTGCTTCTCGGCCCAGCGGAGGTACATGCGCATGAGCATCTCGGCGAAGTCGGAGGCGTCGACGCCGCCCGCTCCCGCGCGGATGGTCACCACGGCGGGGCGGTCGTCGTACTCGCCGTCGAGCAGGGTCTGCACCTCGAGCTCGCCCATGACCTTCTGGAGGGAGGAGAGCTCGGCGATCGCCTCCTGCTCGGACTCGGCGTCCTCGGCCTCGTTCGCCATCTCGACGAGCACCTCGAGGTCGTCCAGGCGCCGGTCGATCGCGGTGATCCGCGCGAGCTCGGACTGGCGGTGGCTGAGGGCGCTGGTCACCTTCTGCGCGTTGGCCGTGTCGTCCCACAGGTCGGGGGCGCCGGCCTGCTCGCTGAGCTCGGCGATCTTCGAGCGGAGGCCGTCCACGTCGATGACGGCGCGGATGTCGGCGAAGGTGGAGCGGAGAGCAGTGATCTGCTCGGTGAAGTCGTTGTCCAGCATGGTGCGTCCAGACTACCGGGGGCCGGGGGCCGCCCTCCGGCCCGGGCGTACCCTGGGGACGGTGACCAGCACCGCTCCGCGCCCCTTCCCCGTCGGGCCGCTGCTGCTGTCGACCTTCCTCCCCACCCTCCTCTTCTCCATCGGCGAGGGGGCGATCATCCCCCTCCTGCCGGCCGCGGCCGGCGACCTCGGTGCGACGCTGGCCCTGGCGGGCCTCGTGGCCGGGATGATCATGATCGGCGAGCTGGCGGGCGACATCCCCAGCGGCTGGATCGTCTCGCGGATCGGCGAGCGCGGCGCGATGCTCGGAGCCTCGGCCGCGTCGATCCTGGGGCTCGTGGTGTGCCTGCTCTCGACGTCGTGGGTCGGGCTGACGATCGGCGTCTTCGTGATCGGCCTCGCGACCGCGGTCTTCGCGCTGGCGCGCCATGCGTTCATGACGTCGTTCGTCCCGATCACGCACCGCGCCCGCGCGCTCAGCGCCCTCGCCGGGGCGTTCCGCGCGGGCTGGCTGATCGGCCCGTTCCTGGCGGCCGGGGTGGTGCACCTCACCGGCTCCGTCGAGTCCGTCTTCTGGGTGCACATCGTCTGCTGCGTGGCGGCGGTCGTGGTCCTGCTGCTCGTGCCCGACCCCGCGACGGTGCTGCGGCGGGCGCAGGCCGCGGCCGACCGCGCCGCTCCGGAGGACGTGGTCGCCGCGGAGGCATCGGCGACCGTCCCGGAGTCGCCGCAGTCGCTGCTCGGGACGCTGCGCGAGCACCGCGGGGTCCTCGCTCGGATGGGGACCGGCGCCGCCGTGATCGGGGCGCTGCGGGCGAGCCGGACGCTGATCCTCCCCCTCTGGGCGGTGAGCATCGGGCTCGCCGAGACCGACACCGCGATCATCATCGGCATCGCCGGCGCGCTCGACTTCGCCCTCTTCTACGCCGGCGGCCAGCTGATGGACCGCTTCGGCCGGGGCGCCACCGCGATCCCCTCGATGCTCGGCCTCGGGCTCGGCCACCTCGCCCTCGCCGCCTCGGTGCTCGCCCTCGATCCGGTGCCCTGGTTCGTCGCCGTGGCCTGCGTGCTCGCGGCCGCGAACGGCATCGGCTCCGGGATCCTGATGACCATCGGCGCCGATCTCGCGCCCCCGGCCGATCCGGCCCCGTTCCTCGGCGCGTTCCGCTTCACCGGTGACGCGGGCAACGCCGCCGCCCCGATCGTCGTGTCGGCACTCACCGCCCTGGTCTCCCTCCCCTTCGCCGCCGTCGTGATGGGGGTGCTCGGTCTGGGCGGAGCGGGGGCGCTCGCCCGCTGGATCCCGCGGTACCTCCCCCGGGCGGCCTCCCGCGGCTGAGGCGCGGGGCCCTCCTCCTACACTGGAGCCCGCACGCGGGAGTGGTGGAATGGCAGACACGCAGGATTTAGGTTCCTGTGCCGAGAGGCGTGAGGGTTCGAGTCCCTCCTTCCGCACGGGATCGGCCGGTACGCTGAGCGCGCTCGCGTGACCGCCGACCGGCCACCGGCCCCCGTCGACTGGAGATCCGTTGCATCACGCCGCCCTCGTCCCCTGGCTCGATCCGGAGACGATCCTGACCTCGTTCGGCCCCTGGGGCGTGCTCGTGGTCTGCCTCATCGTGTTCGCCGAGACCGGACTGCTGATCGGCTTCCTCTTCCCGGGCGACACGCTGCTGATCATCACGGGCCTGCTGGCGCACGAGAACGCGTCGAACGGCGGCCTCGGCATCCCGATCTGGCTCATCTGCCTGGCTGTCGGGTTCTCGGCCTTCGTCGGCGGCGAGGTCGGCTACCTGATCGGGCACAAGGCCGGCCCGCGCATCTTCGAGCGCAAGGAGTCCGGCTTCTTCAGCATCGAGAACGTGAAGCGGACCAACGCGTTCTTCGAGCGCTTCGGCGGCCTCGCCGTGATCCTCGCGCGCTTCGTGCCGATCGTCCGCACCTTCGCGCCGATCGCGGCCGGCGTGGCCCACATGAACTACCGCAAGTACAGCCTCTACAACCTCATCGGCGCCCTGATCTGGGGCAGCGGGGTCACCCTGATCGGGTGGCTGCTCGCCTTCATCCCGCCGGTCGCCGACTTCGTCTCGCACTACATCGACGTGATCCTGATCGGCGCGGTCGTGCTCGCGCTGGTGCCGACGCTGTTCCACTTCTTCCAGCAGCAGCGCAAGGCGAAGCTCGCCGCCGACCCCGAGACCGACGCGACCGAGTCGGCCGCCTACGTGCTCGACGCCGACACCCTGGACGACAAGCACCCGAAGTCCTGACCTCCGCCTCCGCGAGACGCCACTCCGGCTCGCCGCACGCCGACAGGCGTGCACCGGAGTGGCATCCCGCGGTGGGAACCCGCCGGCTCAGAGCCGGGCGGACAGGGCGGCGAGCTCGGCGCGCAGCGCGGTGAAGGCGCGGGCGCGGTGGCTCCGGGCGTTCTTCTGCTCAGGAGCGAGCTCGGCCGCCGTGAGCGCCCCGGCCTCGGGGACGAACACCGGGTCGTAGCCGTGGCCGTTCGCACCGCGCGGCGCCGTCGCGATCGCGCCGTCCCAGCGGCCCTCGACCAAAGTCTCCTGCCCGCCGGGGAGCACGGAGTCCGGCACCACGAGGGCGATGGTGCAGCTGAAGTGCGCACCGCGGTGCTCCGCCTTCACGTCGTGCAGCTGCGCCAGGAGGAGCTCGAGGTTGGCCGTCGCGTCGTGCGCGCGTCCCGACCAGCGGGCCGAGAAGATGCCCGGCGCGCCGCCGAGGACGTCGACGCAGATCCCGGAGTCGTCCGCGAGCGCCACGAGGCCGGTGTGCGCCGCCGCCGCGCGCGCTTTGGTCAGCGCGTTCTCGGCGAAGCTCACGCCGTCCTCGACGGGCTCGGGTCCGTCGTAGGCGCGGACGCCGACTCCGGGGAGCGCGCCGGCCAGCATGGCGCGGAACTCCTCCACCTTGCCCGCGTTGTGCGTGGCGAGGACGAGGTCCAGGCTCACGCTCCGGGCTCCGCGGCGAGCGCTTCGGCCTGGATGCGGGCGAGGTCGGAGGCACCGGCGACCGCGAGGTCGAGCAGGGCATCGAGCTCGCGGCGGTCGAACGGGGCCCCCTCGGCGGTGCCCTGCACCTCGACGAACAGGCCGCGTCCGGTGACGACGACGTTCATGTCGGTCTCGGCGCGCACGTCCTCGACGTAGGCCAGGTCGAGCATCGGCACGCCGTCGATGATGCCGACGGACACCGCCGAGAGGCTGTCGATCAGCGGCTGCGCCTTCTGCCCCACGTACTTCTTGCCGCGCGCCCATTCGATCGCGTCGGCCATCGCCACGTAGGCGCCGGTGATCGCCGCGGTGCGGGTGCCGCCGTCGGCCTGGAGGACGTCGCAGTCGATCACGAGGGTGTTCTCGCCGAGCGCCTTCGTGTCGACCACCGCGCGCAGGCTCCGGCCGATCAGCCGCGAGATCTCGTGCGTGCGCCCGCCGACCTTCCCCTTGACCGACTCGCGGTCCATGCGGGAGTTGGTGGATCGGGGCAGCATCGCGTACTCGGCGGTGACCCAGCCCTTGCCCTTGCCCTGCAGCCAGCGCGGCACGCCGTTCGTGAAGGAGGCGGTGCAGAGCACCCTGGTGTTCCCGAACGAGACGAGCGCGGAGCCCTCGGCCTGGGTGCTCCAGCCGCGCTCGATCGTCACGGTGCGCAGCTCGTCGGGCGCCCGCCCGTCCTTGCGCGCGGCCTTCGATGCGGTGCTGTCGGTCACTCGGGTCTCCCTCGATCGTGCGGGAGCGCGGCCCGGTCGAGCTCGCGCAGGTTGATGGTGCCGGTCTCGACGAGGTCGACGCTCGAGACCTCCGGACCGAGGAAGCGGCGGGCGAGGCGGACGAAGTCGCTCGAGCCCGTCTCCTCCCACCGGTAGGTCGGAGGAGCGGCGGAGGTGCGCTGCAGGCCGTGCGCCACGAGGGTCCGGTAGACGTCGAGCGCGGTCTCCTCGGCGCTCGAGACGAGGCGGACGTCCGGCCCCATCACGTACGCGATGGCACCGCGCAGCAGCGGGTAGTGCGTGCAGCCGAGGACGAGCGTGTCGACCCCCGCGGCCTTGAGCGGCGCGAGGTACTCCTCCGCCACCGCGAGCAGCTCGTCGCTCCAGGTGACGCCCGCCTCGACGAACTCGACGAAGCGCGGGCAGGCGGCGGTGAACAGCTGCAGGTCGGGCGCGGCGACGAAGGCGTCGTCGTAGGCGCGGGAGCGGATCGTCCCGACCGTGCCGATCACGCCGACGCGGCGGTTGCGCGTGTCGCGGACAGCGCTGCGGACGGCGGGCTGGATGACCTCGATCACCGGGATGCCGCGGCCGAGCGTGTAGCGCTCGCGGGCGTCGCGCATCATCGCGGCCGAGGCGGTGTTGCAGGCGATGACGAGCAGCTTGGCGCCCTGGTCGACCAGCGTGTCGAGGGTGTCGAGGGCGTAGGCGCGGACGTCGGCGAGCGGCTTGGGACCGTAGGGCGAGTGCGCGGTGTCGCCGAGGTAGACGATCGACTCGTTCTGCAGCTGGTCGATCACGGAGCGGGCGACGGTGAGCCCGCCGACCCCGGAGTCGAAGATGCCCAGCGGTGCGTCCGTCACGGAGGAACAGCCTACCCGCGCCCTGCGGCCCGGTCCCGGCCGCACGCCGTTCCCGGGCCCGGCGGCGTGCGCAAGCCCCGGCACCCGCGCCTGGGCCGCGCGGGGGCGGCCGTGGAACACTGAGCGGATGGACTCCACGGCCTTCCTCACCGACCGGTACGAGCTCACGATGGTCGAGGGCGCCCTCGGCAGCGGCACCGCCGACCGCCGCTGCATGTTCGAGGTGTTCGCCCGGAGCCTCCCGCCCGGACGCCGCTACGGCGTGCTCGCGGGCACCGGCCGGCTCCTCGAGCTGATCTCGCGCTTCCGCTTCGGCGACGACGAGCTGTCCTGGCTCCGCGAGAACCGCGTCGTCGACTCCCGCACGCTGGACTGGCTCGCCGACTACCGCTTCCGGGGCGACGTCTGGGGCTACCGCGAGGGCGAGGTCTACCTCCCGGGCTCCCCCGTGCTCATCGTCGAGGCGCCCTTCGCCGACGGCGTGCTGCTGGAGACCCTGGTGCTCAGCGTCCTCAACCACGACAGCGCCGTGGCGAGCGCCGCCGCGCGGATGGTCTCGGCCGCCGACGGGCGACCGCTCGCCGAGATGGGCTCGCGCCGCGCCGGCGAGCGGTCCGCCGTCGCCGCGGCTCGCGCCGCCTACATCGCCGGATTCGGCGCCTCCTCGAACCTGGAGGCGGGCCGCAGCTTCGGCGTGCCCACGATGGGCACCTCCGCGCACTCCTTCACCCTCCTCCACGACTCGGAGGAGGAGGCGTTCCGCGCGCAGGTCGCCGCGCTCGGCCCCGGCACGACCCTCCTGGTGGACACCTACGACGTGACGGCCGCCGTCGACCTGGCGGTCCGCGTCGCCGGCACCGGCCTCGGCGCTGTGCGCATCGACTCCGGCGACCTCCCCCAGCAGGTGGCCGCCGTCCGGCAGCAGCTGGACGCGCTCGGCGCGACCGGCACGCGCATCACCGTCACCAACGACCTCGACGAGTACGGGATCGCCGCGCTCGCGGCCTCACCGGTCGACTCCTACGGCGTCGGCACCTCGGTGGCGACGGGCTCGGGCCACCCGACGGCGGGCATGGTCTACAAGCTGGTCGCGCACGAGGACGACGCGGGCGAGTGGGTCGCGGTGGCGAAGAAGTCGGTCTCGAAGGCGTCGATCGGCGGACGGAAGGCCGCCGGCCGTCTGCTCTCCGACGACGGGATCGCCGAGGCCGAGGTCGTGCACGTGGGCGCCGGCCCCGAGGGCGCCGTCGGCGAGGGCGAGCGGGCGCTGCTCGTCCCCCTGATCGAGGACGGGACGATCCGTCCCGAGCACCTCGGCATCGAGGGAGTGGCGGCAGCCCGCGCGCACCACGCGAACGCGGTCCTCGAGCTTCCGATCGACGCGCTCCGGCTCGGCCGCGGCGAGCCCGTCATCCCGACCCGCTACGAGTGAGCGGGGCGGGAGCTCACTTCATCTTCGCGTAGATCTCCTTGCAGGCCGGGCACACCGGGAACTTCTCCGGGTCGCGGCCAGGGAGCCACTTCTTGCCGCAGAGCGCGCGGACCGGCTTGCCGGTGATGGCGCTCTCGAGGATCTTGTCCTTCGGCACGTAGTGGGAGAAGCGCTCGTGGTCGCCCGGCTCGATGGACTCCTGGTTGAGGAGCTCCTCGAGCTCGCGGTCGAGCGTGGCGGTTCCTCCGCCTCCCTCGAGGGGGTCGGTGCTGCTGTTCTGGACGCGCGGAATCATGCCGACGATCCTACGCGCGGAGCCCGGGCCCGCGGCCGTGCGCTCCGGATTGGGCGGCGCTAGTAGCGGCTGGTGAACGCGACCAGCTCGGTCGCGCGGCGCTCGAACAGCCGGCCGCCGAGGAGCACGCCGAGGGCGAAGACGACCACGGCGCTGCCGAAGCCGACGAGCACGGCGTCGCCCGCCGCCTCCGGGTCGACGAACAGGGCCCGGACGCCGAGCACCACGGCCGGAGCCGAGAGGAGCAGCCCCAGGCCGAACGCCAGGGACTGCGGACCGGCGCCGCTGGCTCCGGGGGCCTGCGGCTGCGTGAACGCGCTGTCGCCCGGGCGCGGAGCCGGATAGGCGAGCCGTGCAGAGACGGCGCTGGCGACGCCGGCGGGGACGAGCAGGAGGCAGGTGTTCACCGCGAGCACGACGGGCAGCGCATCGGGGAGACCCGAGGTCGCGCTGCTGATCAGCGAGCCGAGCACGACGACCGGCACGCCGAGCAGGAGGGTCGGGAAGGCGCGGCCGAGCCGGTCCGACCATCCGCGGACGCCCGCGGCCACGTGGAGCCAGAACGCCGAGCCGTCGTAGGCGACGTCGTTGTGCAGGAACCAGCCGAGGAACAGCGCGATCAGCGGGACCGGGAGCAGCGAGAGCAGCGGGAAGGGGACGCCGACGACCGCGAGCAGCAGCAGGGCCGCGACCGGCAGCACCGGCACGGCGACGAGCGACGCCTGATAGCGCGGATCCCGGAGCCAGTAGGTGATGCTGCGCGCCGCGATCGCGCCGGTCCGGGTCGAGCCGAGGACGTCGAACCAGCCCAGCCGGAGGCCGCGCGGCGGCCGGTGCGTGCGCTCGGGGCGCTCCGTCAGCAGGCGGACGACGAGCCACCAGAGCGCGCCCGCCGCGACGAGCGTCGCCAGGGCCAGCAGGAGCGGGCCGAGCGCGTCGCCGGTCCGGGCGGCCGGGGCGATCATCCACGCCGCGCCGAACGGAGTGGCCCCCATCGCCGCGCCCCAGCGCTCGAGCACCGGGGTGTCCCCCGTGTCGACCAGCGCGGCGGCGCCGAGGGCTGCGGGACCGCCCAGCATCAGCACCAGGCCGAGGACGGCCAGCAGCTCGCGGGCGGTCCGGGAGGGGACGAGGGCGGAGGAGGCGGCGAGGCCGATCCGCGCGAACAGCGAGGCCGTCGCCACCGCGAGGAGCGGGCCGACCACGGCGAAGGCGCCTGCGCCCGGGACGAGCGGCGCGCTCGCGAGCCCGACCACCAGCAGGGCGAGCGTGGGGACCGAGACGAGGCCGGCCAGGGCGAGCGCCCCGGCGAGGCGGAGCGGCGGAAGGCCGAAGAGGCGGAACGCGCGCGGATCCATCGGGTCGAGCGGGCCGAGCAGGAAGGGCAGCACCAGGAAGCCGACGGAGACGAGGCCACCGGCGGTCACGAGAGCGCCCGCCGCCGCGTCCGAGGAGCGCAGAGCGCCTATCGCCGCGATCAGCAGGGCCGTCACCGCGACGACCACGAGCACGCCCAGGACGGCGCCGGCCGAGCGCGCGGGCCCGGAGCGGAACGCGCCCAGGAGGACGTCGACCCTCAGCCGGAGAAGTCGTGCAGCCACTGCAGCCCCTCGGCGATCTGCTTGCCGCCCGCGAGCTCGAGGAAGCGCTCCTCCAGCGTCGCGGTGCCGGCGACCTCCGCGACCGTCCCGGAGGCGAGCACGCGCCCGCCGACGATCACGGCCACGTCGTCGCAGACGCGCTCGATGAAGTCGAGCCCGTGGCTGGAGAGGACGACGGTGCCGCCGCCCTCGACGAAGCGGCGCAGCACGGTGATCACGGCGGCCGAGGAGACCGGGTCCACCGACTCGAACGGCTCGTCGAGGACCAGCACGCGCGGGGCGTGGATCATCGCCGCCGCGAGGGCGACCTTCTTCGCCATCCCCGCGGAGTAGTCCGAGATCAGGCGCTCCAGCGCGTCGGAGAGGCCGAGCGCCTCGGCCAGCTCGACCGTGCGCTGCTTCGCCGTGGCGAGGTCGATGCCGCGCAGCGCGGCGGAGTAGGCGAGGAACTGGGCGCCGGTGAGCCGGTCGAACAGCCGGAGGCGGTCGGGCAGGACCCCGATCAGCGGCTTCGCGGCCGACGGGTCCTTCCAGACGTCGACGCCGTGCACGAGGACGCGGCCGGTGTCGGGTCGCAGAAGGCCCGTCATCATCGAGAGCGTGGTGGTCTTGCCCGCGCCGTTCGGGCCGATGATCCCGTAGAAGGTCCCCGCGCGGACGGCCAGGTCGATGCGGTCGACCGCCACCGTCCTCCCGAAGGTCCGGGTCAGCTGGTGCAGCTCGAAGACGACGGGCGAGGCGCCGTCCGGATCCGCGGCACCCTCAGCGGGCTCGGCGTTCGTCACGGACGTCATCCGGCTACGGTACCAACTCGCCCGCAGGCCCCCGGCGCCCGCGCCGACACCCGGCGACACGGCGAGAGGTCAACCACCCTGGCCCCGGGGGGCGTGAACTGTACACTAGGTCTTTACCCGAGGAGTCGATCAGATCGAGACGCAGCGGTTAATTCGAGGAGAACACACGATGATGCACACAGGTTCGACGAGCAGCAGCCCCGCCACCGTCGTCATCCTCGCCGCAGGGATGGGCAGCCGGCTCGGCCGCTCCCTCCCCAAGCCGCTCACGCCGCTCAGCGACGGGCGCACGATCATGCAGCAGCAGTTCGACAACATCCACCACGCCTTCGGCACGAAGATCCCGGTGAGCATCGTCGTCGGCTACAAGCTCGAGCACATCATCGAGGCCTTTCCCTCGGCGACGTTCGTCTACAACGAGCAGTACGACCAGACCAACACCTCCAAGAGCCTCCTCCGCGCACTGCAGGCGAGCGGGCAGGGCGGCGTGCTCTGGATGAACGGCGACGTCGTCTTCGACCCGCGCATCCTCGACCGCGCGGCCGCGCTGATCGCGAAGGACGTCTCCTTCGTCACCGTCAACACCTCGAAGGTGTCGGACGAGGAGGTCAAGTACACGACGAGCGCCGAGGGCTTCATCCAGGAGCTCTCCAAGACGGTGCGCGGCGGACTCGGCGAGGCGGTCGGGATCAACTACGTGTCCGCCTCCGACAAGGCCGCGCTGGTGCGCCAGCTCGCCCGGGTCGACGCCCAGGACTACTTCGAGCGTGGCATAGAGTTGGCGATCGAGCAGGACCGCCTGCTCGTCGAGCCGATGGACATCTCCGACCTCTACGCCGTCGAGGTGGACTTCGCCGAGGACCTCGAGCGCGCGAACCTCTTCGTCTGACGCTCCCGGCTCCTCCCCCGGCTCGAGCGGAGCCGACGGGAGGAGTCGCGCAGTGAGCACGGCCGACACCCTCGCGACCGAGACGGCGCTGCGCCACCGGCGCTCCCGGGCCTGGCGCTACCGCCACTCCCTCTGGCTGCTCACCAGGCGCGACCTCACCGTCCGGTACGCCACGAGCGCGCTCGGCTACGTCTGGTCGGTTCTCGACCCGCTCGTGATGTCGGGCATCTACTTCTTCGTCTTCACCGTCGTCTTCCGGCGGACCGTCGGCGAGGACCCGTACATCGTCTTCCTGCTCGCGGGCCTGCTGCCGTGGATGTGGTTCAACCAGGCGACCTCCGACGCGACCCGCGCGTTCCTCCGCGAGGCGAAGCTGGTGCGGTCGACGTCGATCCCGCGGACCATCTGGGTCGGGCGGATCGTGCTCTCGAAGGGCATCGAGTTCGTGGCGAGCCTGCCGGTGCTGGTGCTCTTCGCCGTGATCGCCGGCGCGCACCTGACCTGGGCGGCGCTGCTGTTCCCCGTGGCGATCCTGCTGCAGGCGGTGCTCACGCTCGGCGTGGGTCTGCTGGTGGCCCCCCTCGTGGTGTTCTTCCGCGATCTGGAGCGGGCCGTGAAGCTCGTCCTCCGGTTCCTCTTCTACGCGTCGCCGATCATCTACTCCACGGCCAACCTGCCGGAGCAGATCCGGCCGCTCGCGGCGCTCAACCCGCTCAGCGGGATCTTCGCCCTCTACCGCTCCGCGTTCTTCGAGAGCGAGCTCGACGTCCCGCTCATCCTCGCCTCCGCGGGCATCTCGGTGCTCGTGCTGGCGCTGGGCCTCGTCGTCTTCCGCCGCTCCGAGCGCGCGGTGCTGAAGGAGCTGTGATGGCCGACGCCCCGGTGGTCATCGAGTGCCGCGGCCTCGGGATCCGCTTCCGCCGCAACCGGCGGGGCCGCCGCTCCTTCAAGGACCTCTTCGCCGGCCGCTCCCGCCGCTCGCGGCCCGGCGAGTTCTGGGCGCTGCGCGGGCTCGACGTGCAGGTGCGGGCGGGCGAGGCGATCGGTGTCGTCGGCCGGAACGGTCAGGGCAAGTCGACGCTGCTCAAGCTCGTCGCCGGCGTGGTGCTGCCGGACGAGGGCGCGGTGGAGGTGCGCGGGGGCGTCGCTCCGCTCATCGAGATCACCGGCGGCTTCGTGGCCGACCTGAGCGTCCGCGAGAACGTCTACCTGACCGCGGGTCTCCACGGGATGTCCAAGCGCGAGGTCGACGCGCGCTTCGACTCGATCATCGAGTTCGCCGAGATCGGCGACTTCCTCGACACCCCCTACAAGCACCTCTCGAGCGGGATGAAGGTGCGCATCGCCTTCTCCGTCGTGTCGCGGCTCGAGGAGCCGATCATCCTGGTGGACGAGGTGCTCGCGGTCGGCGACAGGGCGTTCCGCGAGAAGTGCTACGCGCGGATCGAGGAGCTGCTCGCCTCCGGCCGCACCCTCTTCTTCGTCTCGCACAATGAGCGCGACCTCCGCCGCTTCTGCACGCGCGGCCTCTACCTGGACAAGGGCCGCCTGGTGCTGGACGCGCCGATCGAGGAGGTGCTCGCGCGTTACGCTGAGGACTACGCGCCGACACCGCGGAGCAGCACGGCGCCGGCCGAGGGCCCGCCCGTCCAGGGCACCGTCTCCGACGACTGACCCCTCCCGCACGCGGCGCCCGAGGACGCAGGAGTGCACGACATGGCCCAGAAGGACCGCAAGCGCGAGCGCGCCGTGGAGAGGGCCGGCGAGGTGGAGCAGGCCGACGGCTCCGAGAACGCTCAGCTGGCGAAGCTGCTCGACCGGCTCCTCGCGGTGCAGCGCCCGGCCGTGCTGGCGAACATCCGCCTGCTACGGCGCCGGCGTCCCGGGGCGACTCCGGAGCAGATCATCACGTCGCTCGAGCGGCAGTACCTCTCGAGCGTGGCCGCGGGAGGCGCGGCGATCGGGGCGACCGCCGTCGTCCCCGGCATCGGCACGGCCGCCTCGGTGGCTCTCTCCGGCGCGGGAGCCGCAGGGTTCCTGGAGGCGAGCGCGCTCTTCGCGCAGTCGGTGACGGAGGTGCACGGGATCCCGCTCGAGGACCCGGACCGCGCGCGGGCCCTCGTGCTCACGCTGATGATGGGCTCCTCCGGCAGCGAGATGGTGCGCCAGGTGGCCGGGCAGGCCGTCGGCGGGGGCAGCGGCCTCAACCAGTACTGGGGCTCCGTGGTCACGAAGGGCCTGCCGTCCTTCCTCGTGGGCGAGCTGGCGGACCGCGCGAAGAAGTCCTTCGCCAAGCACTTCCTCGCCCAGCAGGGCGCGGGCCTGGTCGGCCGGGCGATGCCGTTCGGGATCGGAGCGGCACTGGGCGGCGTCGGCAACGCGATGCTCGGCCGCAAGGTGATCCACAGCGCGCGCGATGCGTTCGGGCCGGCACCGCAGGCGTTCGGCAACACCCTCGTGCTCGAGCCGACCCGCGCCGAGCGGAAGGCGCTGGCCGCCGCGCCGGCCGAGCCGCTGGCGCTGTTCGTCCGCGACTACGGCGGAACGGGCGAGCGGACGGCGCTCCTCCTCCACGGCCTCGGCTCCGACTCCCGGATCTGGTACGCCCTGGTCCCGACGCTGCACGAGCACGGCTACCGCGTGGTGGCCCCCGATCTCGCCGGTCACGGCGGCTCGCCGGCATCGCCCGTGTACTCGCCGGAGCGCTGGGCGTCGGACGTCCGCGCCTCGGTGCTGCAGACCCCCGACCTCGTCATCGGCCACGGCCTCGGCGCCGTCGTCGCCGCCCGGCTCGCCCCCGAGTACGGCGCCGACGGGCTCGTCCTGCTCGACCCCGCGTTCTCGGACGCCCGGGGACTGACGAGCGCGCTCCACCGCGGCGGCTCGGTCGCGCACGTCGAGAAGGGCGACGCCGACTCCCTCCGCCACCGCCACCCGATCTGGACGGACGAGCAGATCGAGCTCGACGTGTCGGCCCACGCGCTCTGGGAGCAGGACTCCGCCGTCGGGCTGACGGCACGGGGTGCGGCCGAGGCCCCCGAGACGTTCCCCGTGGCGACGCTCGCCGTGATGCCGGAGGACCCGCTGGGCCACGGCTCGCTGGGCGGCGTCCTCGCCGGCCGCGGCGTCGAGGTGCGGACCGTGCCGGGGGGCGGGGCCTCGATCCTCCGCGAGGACCGCGCGGCGCTGATCGCGGCGCTGGAGGACCGGATCTAGCTCAGGATCTGCTCCAGCCCAGGGCCTGCTCCGCGCGCGGTGGTCCGGAGCCGTCGGAGGCGTTCGGTCAGCGTTCCCGAGGCCGGCGCCCGGGCCCGACGAGCGGCATCCCGAGCACGGTGCGGACGAGTCCGCCGCCGTCGCGGTCCTCGGCGATCACGCGGAGGCCGGTCTTCTCGGCGACGCGCCTCGAGGCGGCGTTGTCCGGGTGCACGAGCGCCACGAGTCGTCCCGCGAGGCGGTGGGCGAGCGCGAGGTCGCGGCAGGCCGCAGCCGCCTCGGTGGCGTAGCCGCGGCCGTGCAGACCGGCCCGCACGTGGTAGCCGACCTCGAGCTCGATCCCGCCGTCGACGCGCTGCCAGGTCAACCCGCAGTCGCCGACGAACTCGCCGTCGAGGGTCTCGATGATCCACAGCCCGAAGCCGTGCTCGCGGTAGTTGCGCCGGTTCCACTCGATCCAGGCGGCTGCCTGCTCGCGGTCCTTCGGCGCGGGGTAGTACCGCATCACGACCGGGTCGCCGAGCAGGTCCGCCATGTCGGGGAGGTCCTCGGCGGTCATCTCGCGGAAGCGCAGCCGGGCGGTGGCGGCGGGGATCATCGGGTCAGGCTGCTCGGCCTGCGACTGCGGAGACGGCGACCGGGACCGTCGTCGAGCGCTCGATCCATCCGGCCGCCGCCCCCGGCCCTACTTCTCCGCCTTGGCGGCGGCCTTCGCGGCCTGCTTGGTGGCGCGGACCTTCGTCAGCGACTCCGGAGAGACGATGTCGGCGACCGAGCGGAAGGCGCCCTCCTCTCCGTAGGCGCCCGCGGCCGAGCGCCAGCCCTCCCCCGAGAATCCGCGCTGCTTGCCGAGCAGGGCGAGGAAGATCCGCGCCTTCTGCTCGCCGAAGCCGGGCAGCGCCTTCAGACGCGCGAGGACCGTGCGGCCGTCGGGCTCGTCGCGCGTCCAGACCGCCGCGGCGTCGCCGTCCCAGTCGTCGGCCAGAGCGCGGCAGAGGACCTGCACGCGCCCCGCCATGCTCGCCGGGTAGCGGTGGATCGCGGGCGGAGTCCGGCAGAGCTCCGAGAACGCGTCCTCGTCGAAGCCCGCGATCGACGCGGCGTCGAAGGAGGCCCCCTCCGCCTCGAGGCGCTCCTCGATCTTGCGGGGCCCGGAGAAGGCCGTCTCCATCGCGACCTGCTGGTCGAGGAGCATCCCGATCAGCAGCGCCAGCGGGTCGCGGCTGAGCAGCGCGTCGGCGTCGGGATCGTCGGTGATGTGCAGGGCGGAGTCGCGGGTCATCCTCCAGGGATACCACGGACGGCCCCGGCGGCGAGCGCGCGGACGGTCCGGTCGACGAGGTCCAGCGCCGCAGCGAGCTCGAGGTCGCCGACATGGCCGTAGCCGAGGACCAGCGCCTCGGTCGCGGCCCGTCCCGACAGGGCGTACTCGTGCAGAGTGGCGACGATCAGTCCCTCCCGGAGCAGCGCGGCCGCGACGGCGTGCGCGTCCAGAGGCGCGGGCAGGGAGAGGACGACGTGCAGACCCCCGTCGAGTCCGCTTGCGCGCCCCCACGGCACCGACTCCCCGAATGCGTGGACCAGCTCACGGCGGTGGGCGTAGCGCCGTCTCGAGCGCGTGAGATGCCTCCGGAACGCCCCGCTCGCCATGAACTGCGCGAGCGCCGCCTGCGTCGGACCCGAGGCGGAGGCGTCCTTCTCGTCGTCGAGGCCGGCCAGCGCCCCGCGGAGCCAGGACGCCGGCGGAACGGCCAGGTAGGCGATGCGGAGCCACGGCGAGACGGTCTTCGAGAACGACCCGACATGGGCGACTCCGCCGCCGGAGTCGAGCGAGGCGAGCGCGGGCAGCGGGGCGCCGACGTAGCGGAACTCGCTGTCGTAGTCGTCCTCCACCACGAGCAGGGGGCCGGCCGACGCGCGGCGCACCAGCTCCAGGCGCTCGGCGAGGGCGAGCCTGCCTCCGGTCGGGTACTGGTGCGACGGAGTCACGACGACCACGTCCGCGCCGGAGCTCGCGAGAGCGTCGAGGTCGATGCCGTCGCCGCGCACCGGGACGCCGACGACCTCGTGCCCGTCGGCGCGCAGGCGGCGCCGGACGGCCGGGTAGCCGGGGTCCTCGACGGCGACGCGCACCTCGCGTCCGAGCGAGGCCGAGGCGGCGCGGGCCAGGAGCGCGACGGCGCCCGCGGTGCCGCTGGTCACCACCACGTCCGACGCCTGCACGTCGACGCCGCGGGACCGGCGCAGCTGCTCGGCGATCTGCTCCCGCAGGGCCGGGTCCCCGGAACCCCGAGGAGGCGCCGAGGGCGGCGAGGCGAGCGCCAGGCGCCAGGCGGCCCGCCACTCCGGGGTGTCGAGGGCGCGGGTGTCCGGCCGGCCCGGCCTCAGGTCCGCCGCGGCGGGCGGGACGACGGTCTCCCGGGACTCCGGCCGCGGCTCCTGCGGCGCCGTCGCCAGCAGTCCGTCGGAGGCGACCGTCACCGCTGCGCGCGGGTGGGCGACGAGGTAGCCCTCCCCCACCAGCTGATCCACCGCGGCGACGACGGAGCCCCGCGAGACGCCGAGCCGCTCGGCGAGCACGCGGCTCGACGGGATCGGATCGCCCGCCCGGTAGCGCCCGTCCAGCACCGCCTGGCGCAGCGCCTCGGCGAGCCCGGCGCGGACCGAGCCGCGCGGCGACGGCCCGAGGAGGAGCGGGATCTCCAGATCGCCCGACGCCATCGACCGCTCCGCTCTGGACCACTCCGATCGCGGCCCAGTGGCATCCTGGCAGATCCAGTCGGCGCGGGACGATTCCGACATGGACAGCCTCCCCGTCACCGACCGCACCCGCTTCTCCCGTCTCCGCGACCGCCAGCGCACCGATCCCGCCGAGCTGCACGCCCTGCTCGACGAGGCGCTCGTCGCCCACGTCGCCGTCGTGCGGGACGGCGCCGCGATCGTGCTGCCGATCCTCTTCGCCCGCGACGGCGACTCCCTCCTGCTGCACGGGTCGAGCGGCGGAGGACTGCTGCGGGAGGCGGCGCGGCACTCGCTCCTCACCGCCTCGGTCACGCTGGTCGACGGACTGGTCGTCGCCCGCTCCACCTTCGACAGCTCGATGAACTACCGCTCGGCGATGGTGATCGGCCGGGCCGAGGCGCTGGAGGGCGAGGAGAAGGCGCGGGCCCTCGATCTGCTGGTGGCACGTCTCCTCCCGGGGCGCGACGAGGAGGTGCGAGCGAGCTCCGCCCGCGAGATCGCGGCCACGCTGGTGCTGCGCCTCCCCCTGGCCGAGGCGAGCCTGAAGGTGCGCGCGCACGGAGCCGGCGACGAGCCGGAGGCCGGGGTCTGGGCGGGCGTCGTGCCGCTGGTCACCCGCACGCTCGCGCCGGTGCCGGCGGAGGAGGGCGTCGCGGTCCCGGAGTCGGTCCGCCGCTTCAGCGCTGCGGTCGACGGCGCGGTGCCGCCCTGGCGCTGAGCGGACCGGCCGTCGCGGTGCGGTCCGCTACTTGGCGTCCTGACGGGGGAAGACGACCTTCTGCACGACGATGATCACCGAGGCCGCGACCGGGATCGCGACCAGGGCGCCGAGCACGCCCGCGATGGTGCCGCCCGCCACCGCCGCGATCACGACGACCGCACCGGGGACCGAGACGGCCTTGTTCATGATGCGGGGGCTGAGGAGGTACGCCTCGACCTGCATGTAGACGAGGTAGTAGATCGCAGCGACCAGCGCGGTCAGCGGCGAAGCCAGGAGGCAGGCGAGCGAGATGATCACGGCGCCCGAGAGCGTGCCGACCAGCGGGATCAGGGAGCCGAGGAACGCGACGCAGGCCAGCAGCGCCGGCACCGGGGCGCCGATCGAGAGCAGCAGGATGAACGTGAGCACGCCGTTCACGCCGGCGAGCGAGACCTGGCCGACCACGTAGCGGCCCACGGCGCCGGTGATCTCGTCGCCGACCTCGTGCGCCTTCGCGCGGTGCGAGGCGGGGGCGAAGCGGTAGGCGACGGCCTTCATCGAGCGCAGCGACGCGAGGAAGTACAGCGTCAGGATCAGCACGATGACGGCGCCGGTCACGCCGCTGGCGATCCCGGTCCCGACCGCGATCAGTCCGCCGCCGAGCGAGAGCAGGTTGTTGGGGTTGCCGATGAAGCTCTGGACGCTCTCGATCAGCTCGTCGATGTCGATCACGCCGCGCAGCTGCTGCTCGAGGTCGAGCACCCACTGCTGCGAGGCGATGTCGGTGACGATCTGCGGGGCGCTCGTGACGAACATCGTCAGCTGCTCGACCAGGATCGGGATGATGTAGACCAGCAGGCCGGCGAAGATCAGCACCACCGCGGCGAAGACCGCCGTGATCGCGAGCGGCCTCGGCAGGCGCTTGCTCTCGAGCCAGGAGACCAGCGGATCGAGGCCGAGCGCGAAGAACAGCGCCACGAAGATGTAGGTCAGCACCGTGCCCAGCTGCACGACGAGGCCGCCCAGGACGAGCGCCACCAGCACGCCGAGCGCGCCGAACAGGCCGATGCGGAAGGAGCGGATCGTGAAGACCGGCTTCTCCGGGTCGGCGGAGACCACGATGTCCGGCTCGACCGCGGGCTGGGCGGGTGCCGACCGGCGCCGGCGGGAGCGGGCGAAGGCGCGCGGGGTCATCATGGGACGAGCGTAGCGGGGCGCCGGGAGGCCGCCCGGCGACCGGCCCACCCTTGACGCGGCCGTTCGAGCGGTGCTCCCGCCCGCTCAGCCCTCCGGATCGTGGTCGTCGACCGCGCCGTCGCCCCGGTGCAGAGCGGCGTGCCGCTCCCACTCGGTGAGCAGGTGCTCGATCGCCTCGTGGAAGCGCCGCGTGGCCGCTCCGGGCGACGTGTCGCCGAAGTAGCGGTGCACCCAGCGCTCGAGCCGCTCGACCGACTCCGGATCGTGCTCGGCGCTGTCGATCCGCGCGATGATCGCGGAGGCGTCCTCGGCGTGCAGCCACTCCGCGTCGCCGAGGTAGCCGCTCTCGTCGACCTCGGCCTCGGCGCTGACGGGCCGGGTGACCAGCAGCGGGCGCCCCGTGGCCAGCCGGTCGTAGACCATCGCCGACACGTCGAGGATCGCGAGGTCGGCGGCGGCGAGCTGCCAGCCGAGCTCGGCACCGGTGTCGTGCACGTGACCGGCGCGCGGATCGGCCGCGTTGGCGGCGGCGATCATCGCGACGATCGCCCGGTCGGCCGCGGCGTAGTCGGAGTCGACCGCGCCGCTGCGGGGATGCGGGCGGTAGACGAGCCGGAACCGCGGGTCGGCCAGGAGCCCGCGCACGAGGGCCGTGCCGTGGCTCCGGATCGAGCCGTAGCCCGCGGCGGGGCGGTCGCCCTCCCAGGTCGGCGCGTAGAGCACCACGCGGCGCTCGTCGGGCGTGAACGGCACGGCGCCGGCGAAGTGGTCCGCCTGAGGACGGCCGATGGCGAGGGCGCGCCTGTCGAAGTCGTAGTCCCAGAGCACGCGGCGCAGCCGGGCGAGGGCGGCGTCCCCGGCGATCATGCTGTAGTCGTACGCCTTGAACTGGTTCGTCGTCATGTACATCTTGTCGCTCTCGCCGTGGTTGACGAAGACGTGCCAGCGGCGCCCGTAGCGCATCATCTGGAAGTTGCGGGCGTTCTGGTTGACGTAGAGCACGATCCGCAGCGGCTGGCTCGCGATGGTGCTCTCGAGGTCGGCGACGGAGCGGACGTAGGCGACCGGGACCGGGCTCTCGCGCAGCAGCACCTCCGCGGCGCCGGCGTTGCGGCTGAGCAGCACGACCGGGTGCGTCTCCGCCAGCTCGGCCAGCGGCCGGTACCACTGCCGCAGCTGGTACAGGTTGATGTCGCCGTCGGCGAAGTAGACGCCGATCTCGAACCGGCCCTCGGGCAGCGGCCCGCGCTCCGCGAGCAGCCGGGTCACCGCGTGGCGGGCCCGGCGAGCCGCGAGCAGCTCGCCGCCCACCTTGCGCGCGAGTCGCGCGTCGGTGCGGAGGCGGGCGATCAGGGCACGGGGAGCGGGAGTCATCCGCCCCAGGGTACCGGCGACGGCCCCCACGCCGGGGGCCTCGCACGGTCCGATCAGGCCGGGGTCACCCTCAGCCAGACGAACTGCAGCGGAGCGAGACGGAAGCCCTCGCGCAGGTCGACCGCGATCTCGGTGACCAGGTCGACCGCCTCCGCGGCGAACCCGACGAACCGCTCGGCCGCGACCTCCTGGACCTCGTCCGACACGTTCGCGAGCACGAGCACCGACTCCCCGTCGCCGGGGCGCTGGTAGCCGAGCACGTGGTCGTTGACCGGGTCGAAGACGCTCAGCTCGGTGCCCGCGAACATCGGAACGGCCTTGCGCACGGCGATGAGGTGCAGCAGCCCGCCGAAGACCTCGCTCGCGGCCGTCCCCGGGACCTCGCGCTCGTCGTAGCGCTCCGCGGGGCGGCGGGGACGGTTCACCCAGCGCGAGTCGCCGGCCGTCGTCGGGTCGTCGAGGTAGCCGTGGTCGTTGAGCTGGCCGACCTCGTCGCCGAGGTAGAGCAGCGGCAGCCCGCCGGTGCTCAGGGCGATCGAGTGCGCGAGCAGCACGCGGTCGATCCCGTAGGCGTCGCCCGCCTCCACTCCGGCGAGGGACGCGGTGGTGCCCGAGACGCGGCGGTCGCCGGTGCGCGGATTCTCCTGGAACGGCACTCCGCGGGCGAACGTGCCGTCGAACCGGTCCGTGTAGAAGTCGTTGAGGAACCGGCGGTGGCCGGCCGCGTCGATCCCGAGCTCGGCGGCGTCCTCGTCGGCGAAGGTCCAGCCGATGTCGTCGTGCCCGCGCACGTAGTTGACCCAGGCCGTGCCCTCGGGGAGGGCGTGCCGGCGCTCGAGGGCCTGCGAGAGGAGACGGACGTCGCGGGTGGCGAGCGCCTCCCAGGTGAGCGCCATCTGCAGCGGGTTGTACGAGAGCTGGCACTCCTCGACGTCGATGTACTCGATCACCTCGTCGGGGTGCACGATCGCCTCGGACTTGAACAGCAGCGCCGGAGCGGCCAGGCGGCAGACCTCGTTGAACGCGCGCAGCAGCAGGTGCGCCTGCGGCTGCGACTCGCAGGTGGTGCCGAGCTCCTTCCAGATGAACGCGACCGCGTCCATCCTCAGGGCGTCGATCCCCTGGTTGGCGAGGAAGAGCATCTCTCCCGCCATCGCCCGGAACACCTCGGGGTTGGAGTAGTTGAGGTCCCACTGGTAGCGGTGGAACGTGGCCCAGACCCAGCGCCCGTCCTCCAGCTGCACGAAGGAGCCGGGATGGTCGTCCGGGAAGATCTCGCGCGTCGTGCGCTCGAAGGCGTCGGGCTGCTCCCGGTCCGGGTAGATCCAGTAGTAGTCCTCGAAGCGCTGCTCGCCGGCGAGCGCGCGCTGCGCCCACTCGTGCTCGTTCGAGGTGTGGTTGAAGACGAAGTCGACCACGAGTGCGATGCCCTGCTCGCGCAGCTCGGAGGCCAGCCCGCGGAGCTGCTCCATGTCGCCGAGGTCCGGCCGCACGCGCCGGTAGCTCGAGACCGCGTAGCCCCCGTCCGACTCGCCCTCGGGCGCATCGAAGAGCGGCATCAGGTGCAGGTAGTTCAGGCCGATCTCGCGGAGGTACGGGATCTCGGCGCGCAGCCCCTCGAGGTCGCCCGCGTAGCGGTCGACGTAGCAGACCCCGCCCAGAGCCTTGTTCGAGAGGAACCAGGTCGGGTGCTGCTCGCGGGCGCGGTCGAGCGCGCGGAGCTCCTCGGGCCGCTCCTCCCAGGAGGCGGCGGCGAGCTCGACGATCGCGACCAGCTGGTCCTCGAGGTCGTCGCGGCCGGCGTACACCGTGGCGAGCAGATCGACCAGGCGCGGGAGGTGCTCGTCGAGGCGGCCGGAGAACTCGTCGTCGACGGCGCCGAGGCGCTCGCGGACCGCCGTCAGGAGGTCCGGTCCGGCAGGGGTCGCCTCCGCCTCGGCGCGCTCGGGCGGGGAGAGCTGGGTCGAATCGAACACCGTCGTCCTTTCGGGGGCCCCGGCGGGGGCGGATTCCCCGATGCTAGACGATCGGCGGACGCCCGGCGAACGCCATCCGGAGCACCGTGCGGGCCGAGAGGACGCGCCGGCCGCCCGGATCCGAGCGCCATCCCTCCCGCCAGCCGGCGAACCAGGCGCGCAGGGCGGCCGGGTCGCGACGCCAGCGGAGGCACTGGATCGCGGTCCAGGACCCCACGTAGACGAGCGCCAGAGGTGCGGCGAGGTTGCGGCGGGCGAGCCAGACGCGGTTGCGCGCGTTCAGCCGGTAGTAGTCGGCGTGCCGGGTCGGCTGGATGACCGGGTGCTGGGCGACGAGCTCTCCCGCGTACCAGGCGGTGCGACCCGTGTCCCAGACCCGCCAGGCCAGCTCGATGCCCTCGTGGGCGTAGAAGAACGGAGCCGCCCAGCCGCCCGTCCGGGCGAACACATCGCGCCGCAGCACGACCGCTCCCTCCCAGACCGAGAAGACGGGGCCGGAGCGGCGGGGGTCGCCCTTGAGGATCCGCGGGATCCAGCGCCTTGGGCTCGGCGTGCCGTCCGTGCTGTCGACGCGGGGCTGCACCAGGCCGATGCGGCGGTTCGAGGCGAGCAGCGCGATCGCGTCGACGAGGAAGCGGGGAGACGGGATCCGGGCGTCGTCGTCGAGGAAGAAGAGGTACTCCCCCGCGACGGCGTCGACTCCGGCGTTCCGGCCCGCGGGGATGCCGAGGTTCTCGGGCAGCGCCAGGGCGCGCACTCCCTCGGGCAGGCCGTCGGGCTCCCAGCCGTTGCCGACGCAGACGACGTCCAGCTCGACGCCCTCCTGCGCGAGGACGCCGGCCAGCCCCGCGGCGAGGTCGTCGGGCCGGGTCCCCTGCGTCAGGACGACGACGCCGACCCGCGGCTCAGGAACGGACACGCTTGGACGCCATGATCGCGACGAAGTGGCCGACCAGGGCGAGGAGGGCGAGCGGCAGCAGCGCCCCGACGAGGACCCGGTCGGCCGTGCCCGCTCCGACGACGAGGCCCACGAGGGCGGTCGCGAAGGCCAGCATCGTCAGCTCGACGGAGTGGTAGAGGCGGTGGAAGGGCAGGAAGCGGGCCGCGCGGCGAAGCCTCGCCAGCCCGGACGAGGACGGCGCAGCCTCACCCTTCGTGTCCGCCAGCTTCGTGAGACCGGCGTTCGCACGCGCCACGTGCACCATGTCGTTGAGCGCCTTGTTGAGGACGATCACCAGGGCCAGGGCGAAGCCGATCGTGGTCCAGAGGAAGTCCGCCGGCGCCTCGAACGGGACGCCCGCCGCCCGCAGCCCGAGCGCGATCGGGATCAGCGCCTCGGTCGTGTAGTGCCCGACCTTGTCGAGGAACACGCCCGCCGGCGAGGACGTGCGGCGCCAGCGCGCGACCTCGCCGTCGCAGCAGTCCACCAGCATCTGCAGCTGGCCGAGGAGCAGCGCCAGCGCCGCTCCGGCGATCCCCGGGATCAGGAGGGCTGCCGCCGCGCTCCAGCCGACCAGGATCATCAGCCCGGTGACGCCGTTCGCCGAGATCGAGGTCTTCAGCAGCAGCCAGGTCAGGTAGGGCGAGAAGCGGCGCAGGTAGAGCGACGCCGTCCAGTGCTCGGCGTTGCGGCGCCCGCGCACCTCCGGGGGCTGCGCGACGGCGCGCAGCTCGGCGATGGAGCGGGGTCTCGTCGTCGTGGTCATGCGCCCCTCGGCGAGTCGGACCGCGGCTGGTGGCGGTGGGCGGAGATGTTGCTGGTCAGCCCGGCGAAGCCGAGCACGAAGCCGGTCCCCCAGGCCACGTGGACCGCCGGGATGACCACGGCGAACCACAGCATCGCACGCGCGCCGTCCGGCCGCGCGACCACGAGAGTGGCCGCCGCCACCAGGAGGAGGTAGGCGGCGGGCACCGCGAACCCGAGCAGGAGCCAGGGCGCGGCTCCGGCGAGCGCCTGGACGACTCCCGCCAGCCCGACGAGCAGCCCGATGGCGAGCATGGCGACGAGCACGGGCGGAGCGAAGTAGCGCAGCGACCGCGAGGCCGGGAACATCCGGGTGAGCTCGCCGCGCCACATCCCGGTCGAGAGGAACTGCCGGAGCAGCGCGCGCATCGAGGGCCGCGGCCGGTAGGTGACGGTGAGGCGCGGAGTGAACCAGACGACCTCGCCGCGCTCGCGCAGCCGCCGGTTCAGCTCCCAGTCCTGCCCGCGCTTGAAGCGCTCGTCGAACAGGCCGGCGCGCTCGAGGGCGGAGCGGCGGAAGACGCCGAGGTACACCGTGTCGGCCGGGCCCTCCTCGCCTCCCACGTGGTGGGGCGTGCCGCCCAGGCCGATGCGGGAGCCGTACGCCCGGGCGACCGCGCGCTGGAACGGGGTGAGGCCCTCCGCCGCCATCACTCCGCCGACGTTCGCCGCTCCGGAGCGCTGCAGCGCCTCGACCGCCGTGCGCGCGTACTCGGGCGGCAGGACGGAGTGCGCGTCGACCCGGACGACGACCGGGTGGCGCGAGGCGCGGATCGCGGCGTTGAGGCCCGCAGGAGTGGAGCCGACCTCGTTCGGCACGACCCGGATCCGCGGATCGGCCGCGCTCAGCTCGGCGACGAGCTCCTCCGTGCCGTCGATGCTCGGGGCGACGGCGAGGACGACGTCGAAGGGGCCGGTGTAGTCCTGGTGCAGCAGCGAGTCGACCGCGGCGCGCACGTGGGCGACCTCGTTGAGGACGGGCATGACGTAGGAGACGCCGGGCAGGTCGGAGAGGTCGTCTTCCGGGATCTCGTGCTGCATGGGTCCAGTTCGTGCGGGAGGAGCGCGGGCGCAGGGATCCACCACCCTACCAGCGGGGACCGCCCCGCCCCGGGCCGGGCCCGGACGCGGAACAGCCCCCCGGGGACGGATCCTCGAGGGGCTGTGCGCGGCGGCGGAGGGTCAGCCGGCGGCCATCTGGCCGAGCGTCGCCTTCGCCTGGTAGCTCTGGCCGTTGCGGACGTAGGTCAGCTCGACCGCGGCGTTCGCGGCCTGCGCGCGGACCTGCGCGGTGAGGTCGGACGCGCTCGTGATCGGAGTGCTGTCGATCGCGGTGATGATGTCGCCCTTGGCGAGACCGGCCGCCTGCGCGGCACCGCCTCCGGAGACCTCCTCGATGCGGGCGCCGAGGACGTCCGCGGTCGAGTCGGAGACGCTCGCGCCGAGCAGGCCGTGCGAGGCGGAGCCGTTCGCGATGATCTCCTTCGCGATGCGCTCGGCGATCGCGCTGGGGATCGCGAATCCGACTCCGATGTTGCCGGACTGGCCGCTCGAGGAGGACTGGCCGGCGCTCGCGATCGCGACGTTCACACCGATCAGCTCGCCGTCGCTGTCGAGCAGCGCGCCGCCGGAGTTGCCCGGGTTGATCGCCGCGTCGGTCTGGATGACGGGCAGCGAGATGGTGCTCTTCGCCTGGGTCGGCGCCTGCTGGCCCGGGATGTCGAAGTTGAACGGGCTCTCGGTGCCGCCGCTCGAGCTGTCGCCCGAGTCGTCCGGAGCCGCCGAGGAGGCGACCTGGATGCTGCGGTTGAGCGCGCTGACGATGCCGTCGGTCACGGTGCCGGAGAGGCCGAGCGGGGCGCCGATGGCGACCGCCGTGTCGCCGACGTTGATCTTGGTGGAGTCCGCGAACGTCATCGGGCTGAGGTCGGTCGCGCCGGTCAGCTTGATGACGGCGAGGTCGAGGGTCGGGTCGGTGCCGACGACGGTCGCGTCGAAGATCCGGCCGTCGCTGGTCGTGACCGAGACGGTGCCGTTCGCGATCTCGCCGTCGAGGGTGACCACGTGGGTGTTGGTCAGGACGTAGCCGTCCTTCGAGAGCACGATGCCGGAGCCGGTGCCGGCGGACGAGCTGCCGCTCACCGCGATGGTGACGACGCTCGGAGTGGCCTTGGCGGCGACCGCGGTGGCGGTCGTCGCGTCCTCGGCGTTGTTGACCGTGATCGTCTGCGAGCCGCCGGCGGAGACCACGCGGGTCCCGCCGCCGTTGGAGGCGGACCAGAGGCCGAACACGCCGGCTCCCGCGACTCCGCCCACGACCGCGCCGATGGCGAGCGCCGCGACGACGCCCACTCCGGCTCGGCGCTTCGTGGCGGTGGGGGCGGGGGTGTACTCGGCGCCCGGGCCGAAGGGGCTCGAGGAGGGCGGCTCCTCGGAGCCGTGCAGGGTGTTCGCGGCGGGCGGCGCGTACTGCCCGTAGCGGGCGGGCTGGGAGACGGGCTGCGCCTCGTTGCCGGCCGTCGCGTTCGGCGTGTACGGCGGCTGGGGGGCCGAGGAGGAGGGGTAGGGGACGGTCGGGTTCTCGCTCTCGCGGTGCGCTCCGCCCCGGTGGATCGGCTCGGTGGGCCCGGTGGTCGAGGACGACGCTCCGGAGCTCTCGCCGGGGGTGCGCTCGGTCGCCTCTCGGGCGCCGGACTCCGTCGGCGTGGTGGGTTCCTCCGGCTGACGAGGACCCTCGTGACTCTCGGTCATGGGTGCTGCTCCTTCCAAGCGGGGATAGCTTGGCGATCGTACCTGGGGGTTTCTTATGACGGGCCTGCGAGCGGGAAATGAAACCGGCCGGACTGCTCGAGCGGGCACACTGGGCACGTGAGCATTCCCGGATCCTGGTCGCGCGCCGCGGCGGGCGCCGGCCTCCTCGGCCCCGGTGGCGAGGTCGCCGCCACCGTCTTCAGCGAGATGAGCGCGCTCGCCCTGCGCACCGGAGCGGTGAACCTCGGCCAGGGCTTCCCGGACGAGGACGGCCCGCGCGAGATCCTCGACGCCGCGCGCGACGCCATCGCGTCCGGGCTCAACCAGTACCCGCCGGGTCCCGGCTTCCCCGTCCTGCGCGAGGCGATCGCCGCGCACCGGCTGCGCTTCTCCGGGATCTCCCTCGACCCCGACGGCGAGGTCCTCGTCACCACGGGCGCCACCGAGGCCCTGGCCGCGGCTCTGCTGGCCCTCCTCGAGCCGGGCGACGAGGTCGTCACCTTCACGCCCCACTACGACGCCTACGGAGCCCTGATCGCCCTCGCCGGAGGGGTGCATCGCACCGTGCTCCTGCGCGGCCCCTCCTTCGCGGTCGACCACGACGAGCTGACCGCCGCAGTGAGCGACCGCACGCGCGTCATCCTGGTGAACGACCCGCACAACCCGACCGGTGCCGTCCTCCCGGCCGAGACCCGCGAGCTGATCGTGCGGCTCGCCGAGCGGCACGACGCCGTGATCCTGACGGACGAGGTCTACGAGCACCTGCGCTTCGACACCCCGCACGTCCCGCTGGCCTCCCTTCCCGGAGCCTTCGAGCGGACGCTGTCCGTCTCCTCGGCGGGCAAGACCTTCAGCACCACGGGCTGGAAGATCGGCTGGGTGACGGGCCCGCGCGAGCTGATCACGGCCGTCCTCGCCGTGAAGCAGTTCCTCACCTACGTCAGCGGCTCGCCGTTCCAGGGGGCCGTCGCCCTCGGGCTCGGGCTCCCGGACGCCTTCTTCACCGGCGCGGCGCAGACTCTTGCGGCCAAGAAGGACCTGCTGTCGGCGGGCCTGGCTGCTGCGGGCTTCGGCGTCGCGCCCTCCTCGGGCGGCTACTTCGTCGTCGCGGACGCGGCATCGCTCGGCTACGACGACGGGGTCGAGCTCTGCCGGGCGCTCCCGGATCTCGCGGGAGTGGTGGCGGTGCCCGTGTCGGCGTTCTGCCGCCCCGAGGACGCCGCTCCCTACCGCTCGCTCGTCCGCTTCGCCTTCTGCAAGCGGTTCGAGGTGCTGGAGACCGCGGTCGCGGGCCTCGCCCGCATGGCGCGCTGAGGAGCCGGCCTCAGCGGATTCGGTCGGATGCCCGGCGCCGTCGGGCCGGGGGCGGCGGTCAGAGCGGCAGCACCCGGAAGCGCCGCAGCGCCAGAGCGGGGTTCTTCGCGCGCGCCGCGTCGATCCGCTCGCGCGAGACCCAGGCGACGGCGACATCCTCGACCTCGCCGAGGGTGACGGTCTCGACGCCCATCGGATCGACGATCATGCTCGTGCCGACCCCGATCGGCGGGGTCTGGTCGGCTGCGACGAGGTACACCGTGTTCTCGAGCGCGCGGGCGGTGACCAGCGTCCGCCAGTGCGCCTCCTTGAGCGGGCCGCGCACCCACTCGGCCGGTGCCGCGATGACGTCGACCCCGGCGTCGACCAGCCAGCGGCTGACCTCCGGGAAGCGCAGGTCGTAGCAGGTCTGCAGCCCGACGACGAGGCCGCCGACCTCGAACGTCTCGGGTGCGGCGATCTCCCCCGCGGCGACCCACTCCGACTCGGTCTGGCCGAAGGCGTCGTACAGGTGCAGCTTGCGGTAGCGGGCCACGAGCGCGCCCTCGGGGTCGAGCGCGACGAGCGTGTTCGCGATGCGGCGCCCGTCCACCGCCTCGACCATGCCCGCCACGAGGTGGATCCGGAGCTCGCGCGCGAGCGCCGCGAGAGCCGTGACGAACGGGCCGTCGAGCGCCTCGCCCGCCGCGACCAGCTCGGGCCCGAGCGGATCGGTGAAGGCGGAGCTGTACTCCGGCAGCACCACCATGCTCGCGCCGCGCTCGGCGGCGATCCGGGCCAGGCGCCCGATCGTCGCGATGTTCGCCTCCCGGTCCGTCGAGGGGGCGAACTGCGCCACGGCCATGCCGACGGCGCCGGTCATCAGCTCGGCGGGTAGAGGAAGAGGGCGACCTGGGAGGCCGGGATGGTGCGCTTGTGGTACGCGTGGTCGTTGCCCCAGTTGTACTCCTCGAGCGAGACCGTGCCGTCGGAGTTGACGGCCTGCACGTAGGCGACGTGGTTGCCGGTGAACCAGGCGACCGCGCCGGGGACGGGCGTGCTGCTGGTCACCCAGCCGTGGGAGGCCCACTGGCCGGCCCACGCGTAGGCGCTGCCTCCGCCCGGGGTCATGTTGCCCCAGGTCCACTTGAAGGGTGCGCTCGTCGAGCCCTGGTCGCGGTTGATCCGCCACGCGACGAAGTCGACGCACTCGCGGTAGTAGTACCGCAGCGGCGAGAGGCCGCCGCCCTGGTCGTCGGTGAGCTGGTCGCGCCAGGGGTAGTCGTCGCCCTCCTCGCGGGGCGTGACCGAGGTGCTGGTGCCGCCGCTGCCCGCGGCGGCGCCGTCCGCGCCGGTCGTGCCTGCCGCGGCCTGCGCCTCCTGGGCGAGGCGGGCGGTCTCGGCGTCGCGGGCGGCCTGCTCGGCGGCGGCGAGCGCGCGCGCCTGGGCGGCCGCCTCGTCGAGCTGGGCCTGGGTCGGTGCGGTGAAGGAGTCGCGGATGACCTGCTCCTGGACCGCGGTCGGCGCGACGGTGAGCTTCTGGTTGCCGAGCGCCTGCACGCGGGCGGCGGCCTCGACGGCGGCCTGCGAATCGGGTGCCGGATCGAAGGAGTAGGCGGGGAGCGCGGAGACCGCCACGAGGCCCGCGATGGCGGCGAGGGCGACCGTGCTGACGGTCGCGCGGAAGACACGGCCCCGGCGGCGCCGCACGGGGCGGACGGGAGTGAGGACCGGAGTGGCGACGCGTGCCGCGGGCAGCGCGTGCGGCGCCTGCCGCAGGCCCCGCCGGGTCGGGCGGTCGCCGAGCCCCTCGTCCGAGCCGTCGTCCCCGCGTTCGTCCCTCACAGCAGCACCCCTCGCATCGGGGTCGAGCCTAACGTGCGGGCCGGTCCGGCACACGCGTCGGCGCGGAGCGTCGGGAGGCCGGTCCGCGGATGCGGGTCGCGCGAGACCGCCTCGCGGTCGGCGGCGCCGCGGGCGGATCCGACGGTGACGCGGACGGGCGACCGGAGTAGCGTCCGGAGCGGAGCGGGCGCGACGGTGCGGCCGCGGGACGGAGGACGGCGATGATCCGGAGCGAGAGGGCCTTCAGCGGCTTCAGCGTGGACGACGTGGAGGCGGCGCGGGCCTTCTACGGCGGAGTGCTCGGGCTCGAGGTCGAGCTGAACGCGATGGGGATCCTCGACATCCGGCTGCCGGGCGGAGGCCGCGCGATCGCGTACCCGAAGCCGGACCACGAGCCGGCGTCGTTCACGATCCTGAACTTCTCGGTGGAGGACGTCGACGCGGCGGTCGCCGAGCTGCACGCGGCAGGCGTCACCACGGCGATCTACGACGACCCGTCGCTGCCGACCGATGCGGACGGAGTGATGCGCGGCCACGGGCCGACGATCTGCTGGTTCCGCGATCCGGCGGGCAACGTGCTGAGCGTGATCGAGGGCGACTGAGGTCTCCGCCCGCGCACTGTCAGCCGCGGGCAGCACGTCCGCGACCTGTGTTAACGACGAAAGCCGGCCCTTCTCAGGACCGGCTTTCGCTTTCTTGTTGCGGGGGCAGGATTTGAACCTACGACCTCTGGGTTATGAGCCCAGCGAGCTACCGAACTGCTCCACCCCGCGGCACAAGAAGAGACATTACACGCGTTCCGGCGCCGGTGCAAATCGACGCGGCGGTGGGAGCGGGCTCCGGTCTCAGGCGGGCTTGGCGGCGCGCAGCACGGCGCTCCCGTCCACGCTCAGCCCGACCGCCGTCAGGGCGGCTGCGAGCTCGGACGAGGTGCGCGACCAGGTGCGGACGTCGGCGTCGACGAGAGCGGACGACGACGGGGCGACGAGCACCGCGCCGCCGGGGGCGACGAACCACTCCACCAGCCGCGCCCACTCCTCCAGGTCGGGGAGCCACGAGACGACGCCGGCGCTGCAGAGCACGACGTCGAACGAGTCGGGCTCCGGCAGCATGTGCCGCAGCTCGTAGAGGTTCGCGCAGACGAAGCGGGCGGAGCCGGCGAGGTCCCTGTCCGCGGCGCCGGCGCGTGCTCGGCGCACGGCGGGCATCGAGAAGTCGACGCCCACCACGCGGGCGCCGCGCTCGGCGAGCTCGAGCGCGTCGAGCCCGTCGCCCGAGCCGAGCTGGAGGATCCTCGGACCGGGGTCGAGGAGCGCCGCGGTGACGAGCTCCGGGTGGAGAGCACCCTCGCCGGTGCGCTCCTCCCAGTACGTGCGGTTCAGCTCGAGCCACTCCCCCGAGCGGAGGTGCTCGCCGCGGTCGACCTGCACCATGCGGGCTACTGGCCGCCCTCGGCCTGCAGCGCCCGCGAGAGCGCCTCGGTCAGCTGCTCGTCCGCCGCCGCGAAGGCGGTGAGGTCGCCCGCCTTGAGGGCGTTCTCGCGAGCCGTGAGGGCGTCCCGCGCGTCGTTCAGCGCCTGCTGCAGCGCCGTCTGGTCGCCCGTGGCCGGCGTGGAGCCGGTGCCGCCGGTCGTGCCGCCCGCGTCGCCTCCGGTGTCGCCGCCCGAGGTGCCGGTGCCCGCGTCCGGAGTCGTCGGCGTGCCGGTGTCGCCCGCGTCGGCTCCCGAGTCGCCGCCGAAGAGGCTGTCGAGGGCCGCGTCGAGGGTGTCCTCGAAGGCGATGTCGTCACCGAACGCGACCAGCACCTTCTGCAGGAGCGGGAAGCTCGTGTCTCCGTTGGAGCGCACGTAGATCGGCTGGACGTAGAGCAGGCCGCCGCCGACCGGCAGCGTGAGCAGGTTGCCCCTCGTGACGGTGGTGTCGCCGCGGGAGAGGATGTTCAGCTCGTTCGCGACCGTCGGGTCGGTGGTGAACGCGTTCTGCACCTGGCCGGGGCCGGGCACCGTGTCGTCCTTCGGCAGCTCGAGCAGGCGGAGCGTGCCGTAGCCGTCGGCCACGGAGCCCGCCGTCGAGCCGGCGTCGGAGTCGGCCACGAGGTAGCCGGTCAGCACGTTGCGGCTGGCCTGCGCGCCCTGGACGCTCGCCGGGATGTACGTCGAGTAGAGCGAGTACGACGGCACGTCCTGATCCGGCGTCTGCAGCGTCAGGTAGTACGGCGGCTGCAGGCTGGTGCCGGTCGCGGCGGCCGTGGTCGCGGCTCCGCTGGTCGGGTCGTTCGGCGTCGCCCAGGCGTCCTCGCGGGAGTAGAAGGAGCCCGCGTCGGTCACGTGGTAGGTGCCGAGGACCGCGCGCTGGACCTTGAAGAGGTCCTCCGGGTACCGGACATGGCTGAGCAGCTCACCCGACATGTCGCTCACGGGCTTCACCGTGGTCGGGAAGATCTTCTGCCAGGTCTGCAGGATCGGGTCCTCGGTGTCCCACGCGTAGAGCGTGACGCTGCCGTCGTACGCGTCGACGGTCGCCTTCACCGAGTTGCGGATGTAGTTGACGTCGTCGGTCGGGAACTGCTGCTGCGTGTTCGTGTCGGCGATCGCCTGCGAGAGGCTCTGCACCTCCGAGTACGGGTAGTCGGCCGAGGTGGTGTACCCGTCGACGACCCACTTCACGCGGCCGTCGACGACGGTCGGGTAGGCGTCGGAGTCGAGCTTGAGGTACGGCGCGACCTTCTGGACGCGCTGCACGGGATCGCGGTCGTAGAGGATCTGCGAGTCGTCGTTCACGCCGTCCGACAAGAAGATCTGCTCGGACTGGAACTTGATCGCGTAGACGAGCTTCTTGAAGACGTTGTCGAGAGCGGGGCCGCCCTCGCCGTCGAAGGTCGTGTAGGTCTGCTGCGCGCCGTCGGTGCCCGAGGGGTAGTCGAGCTCGATGTCGCGCGAGTCGTTGCCGCCCACGATCGAGTACGGCGGGGAGTTCTCGCCGAAGTAGATCCGCGGCTCGTAGTCGCCGAGGTCGCCCGTCGTCGGGACACCGGACTCGATGAACACCGGCTCTCCGTCGGCCGAGCGCTGGTTGCCGTACGCGGCGACCAGGCCGTAGCCGTGGGTGTAGACCAGCGTCTGGTTGTACCAGGTCTGGTTGGTGCCGAGGCCGTTGAGGTTCAGCTCGCGGACGCCGACCACGGCGTCCTGCGTCGATCCGTCGATGGAGTAGCGGTCGACGTCGAGCGCGTTCTGCGTGTCGCCGAACTTGTAGTACTGGCGGAACTGCTGCAGCTGCGAGAACGCGTCGGTGACGACGGCGGGGTCGAGGATGCGGATGTTCGCGGTGGTCTCGGCGTCCGAGCGCAGGGCGCCCGGCTCCGCGTCGGTGGTCGCGTCGTAGGGGATGACGTCGACGTCGCTGACGCCGTAGGCCTGGCGCGTCATGTCGATGTTGTTCTGGATGAAGGGCTGCTCGAGCGTGCGCTCGTTGGGCTCGACCTGGAACTTCTGCACGATCCACGGGTAGAGGGAGCCGACGAGCAGGCTCGACACGATCAGCAGCGCGGTGCCGATGACCGGGAAGCGCCAGCGGCCGATGAAGGCGGTGACGACGAAGAGGATCGCGACCAGCGCCGCGATGCCGGCCAGGATCTGCAGGCCCGGGATCGTCGCGTTGACGGTGGAGTAGGTGGCGCCGGTGATGCGGGGCCCCTGCTGCGCGAGCGTCGCGTACTGGTCGAGCCAGAGGCTGACCGCCTGCACGGCGAGGTAGAGGGCGGCGATGACCGCCAGCTGGATGCGCGAGGCCTTCGAGATGCGGATCTCGCGGCCGTTCACCCGGATCGCTCCGTAGAGGTAGCCGGTGGCGAGGGTCGCGAACGCCGAGATCAGCAGGACCGCCGACGCGAAGCCGACGATGCTCTGGTAGAAGGGCAGCTCGAAGAGGTAGAACGACGTGTCGAGGCCGAACTGCGGATCCGTGGTGCCCGAGGGCGTGCGGTTCCAGAAGGTGAGGCTCGTCTGCCAGCGGGTGGCGGAGGAGACGCCGGCGAAGAGGCCGAGCACCGCTGGGATCCCGAAGGTGGCCAGGCGCCGCAGCGGCTCCACGACCTGCTGGTAGCGGTCGATCTGCGAGTTGAGCTTCGCGTAGACCGGCCGGAGGCGGTAAGCCAGCATCAGGCTGATGAACACCGGCACCGCCATGGCGACGAAGCCGATGACGAAGAGACCGCCCGCCGCCGCCCACTGCGTCGTGAGCACGGAGAGGAAGCCGAGCTGGTCGTACCAGAGGATGTCGGTGTACAGACCGGCGAAGACGAAGAACGCCACCACCAGGACGGCCACCACCACGACAGTGACGGCGAGGACGCTCCGTCTCTTCCGCGGCGGGGTTTCGGTTGCTGTGGAACTCACGTGAGGGCCTCTTGCTGTCGAGATGTGAGGGGAGGCCACCCATGCTATGCGACGGCTGTCCGGCTCACCTGGGCGTCGACCCGGGGTCGGCGGGCGGGATCAGTCGAGGGGAGCGGCGGTGCTGCAGTCCGGCAGCCCGGAGGTGTCGCCCGCGGCGATGCCCTTCAGGGCGGCGAGGGCGTCGTCGAGGGTCGAGACCGCGAGCACGTCGAGCCCGTCGGGGACGTGGCCGACGACCTCGTTGCAGTTGGTCGCGGGGGCGAGGAAGTACTCGGCTCCGGCGCCCTCCGCCCCGTAGAGCTTCTGGCGGATCCCGCCGATGGCGCCGACCTCGCCGGCCGCGTCGATCGTGCCGGTCCCGGCGACGCTCCGCCCGCCGTTGAGCTCGCCCTCGGTGAGCTTGTCGATGATCCCGAGGGCGAACATCATGCCCGCGCTCGGCCCGCCCACGTCGTCCAGCTGGATGTCGACCTCGAACGGGAAGTCGAAGGCCGCTCCGGGGAGGACGCCGATGACGGCGGCGCCGTTCGAGTCGCGCGGCGTGACCTCCACCTCCTGCCGGACGCCCTCGCGCTCGATGCTGACCTGCACCGGGGAGCCGGTGCCGAGGGTCTGCAGGGTCGCGCGCAGGGCGGTCGCGTCGGCGACAGGAGTGCCCGCGACCGCGAGGATCTCGTCCCCCGCCTCCAGGACGCCCTCGGCCGGGGAGCCCTCGGGCACCTGCACGACCGAGACGCGCTGCTCGACGGGGTAGCCGAGCTCGGTGAGCGCGGCGGCGATCGCCTCCTGCTGGGAGTCGGTCATCTCGGCCTGGTTCGCCTCGTCGCGCTCCTCGACCGTGGAGGAGGGAGGGAATATCGCGTCGACCGGGACGACCGCCTTGGTCCTGTCGAACCAGGCGCTCGCGACCTCGACCCAGGTGGGCAGGCTCTGCGGGTTGCCGACGACCGACACGGTGAGCATGTCGAGCGTGCCGGCCGTGGGGTAGGTGGTGCGGTCCGGGATCGAGATGAGGGGCACGTCCTTGCTGCTGCCCAGGGTGTCGAACACGGGGCCGGGCTGCTCGATCACGTAGGGGGCGGGCGCGACGCCCAGACCGACCACGACGGCGACACCCGAGAGGAGGACGACCGGTCCGACCCACGGGCGGCGCGAGGAGGAGGAGGGGCGCGGGTCGTCGGAGAACAGCGACACGGGGGCCTTTCTGGCAACGGGTGGAGCGGCTCCGCCGGGATGTTCGCGGCGGGCGGAAGCGGGCTGGGCCCGAGCGGTGCTCTGCACGCCGAGGCCCCGGGCGCTCGGGCTAACGTAGCTTGCACGACTGGGAGTCGCGCCGGAACCGGCGCCCTGTGCAGGGCCGCGGAGGCGGTGCGGCGACCGGATTCAGGTGAGCGACGGAGGGCTGATCCCGATGGCCGATGGCGACAGTGCGGACCGAGCGGGCGGCGGCTCCGAGGACGAGTTCCGGGAGATGCTGCGGCAGTTCCTCTCGGGGAACGGCCCGGTCGACCCCTCGCAGCTCGCAGGAGCGGCAGGCCTGCCGAACGACCCGGTGGCCCTGCAGAACCTGCTCTCGCAGCTGCAGAGCGCGATGCAGCAGAACGGCGACGGCGGCGTCAACTGGACGCTCTCGCTCGAGCAGGCGAAGCAGCTCGCGCGCGCCGAGTCCGCGCCGGTGTCCGACTCCGTGCGGGCCCCGATCGACGCGGCCTTCGGCGTCGCCGCGCTCTGGCTCGACGAGGTCGCGTACGTCTCCGAGCTGAGCCGCACGCCGCGCTCGATCAGCCGCCTCGAGTGGATCTCCCTGACGATGCCGGTCTGGACCCAGCTCGCCGAGCCGGTGGCGCTGAGCATCTCGGACGCGCTGACCCGCGTGCTCCGCGAGCAGGCCCCGGAGGAGATGCAGGCGATGATCGCCGGTGCCGAGGGCATGATGCGCGGGATCGGCGGCACCCTGTTCGCCCTGCAGCTGGGCCAGGTCGTCGGGCAGCTCGCCGCCGAGGTCGTCTCGGGCGGCGACATCGGCATCCCGCTGCTGGAGGAGAACGACGCGGCGATCCTGCCGCAGAACGTCGCCGCGTTCGGCGAGGGTCTCGACATCCCGCTGGACCAGGTGCAGCTGTACCTGGCGGTCCGCGAGCTCGCGCACGCCCGCCTCTTCCGGCACGGCAAGTGGCTCCGTCTCGCCCTCATCTCGCAGATCACCGACTTCGCGCGCGGGATCAGCATCGACACCACCCGCCTCGAGGAGCTGGCCGAGGGCTTCGACCCGTCGAACCCCGAGGAGCTCCGCGACGCGATGACCTCCGGCGCGCTCATCCCGCCGAAGACGGAGGAGCAGCTCGCCGCGCACGGCCGCCTCGAGACCGTCCTCGCCCTCATCGAGGGGTGGGTCGACGTCGTCACCGCGGCGGCGACCACTCGCCTGCCCAGCGCCGGGGCGATCGCCGAGACGGTCCGCCGCCGCCGCGCCTCCGGCGGGCCGGCCGAATCCGCCTTCGCCACCCTCGTCGGCCTGGAGCTGCGCCCGCGCCGCCTCCGCGAGGCCGCCGCGATGTGGCAGGCCGTGACCGACGCCGTCGGGCCCGAGGCCCGCGACTCCCTCTGGTCGCACCCCGACCTGCTCCCCGGCTCGGAGGACCTGGACGACCCGAGCGCGCTCGTCGCCCGGCTCACGGCCGAGGCCCGCGGCGAGACCCCGGAGCCCGACGAGATGGACCGCGCGCTGGAGGACCTGCTGAACGGCACGATGCCGCGCGAGGGCGACGGCGCCTCCGGAGACGCCCCGGACACGACCGACGACGACGGGTCGCCGGACGACGACGACCGCGGCTCCTCCCCCACGGGCGACCGCCCCGTCTGACCCCCGTCCGGCGCCCGCCTGTGGACAACTCGCGCGGCGCCGGGCCGGTCTCGGCCATGATCGCCGGATGGTGCTCCGGCTCGATCCCCGACTCCCCCTGCTCTGGCGCTCAGCGACCGCGGTGCAGCTCGGCCTCGACCGGCCGCACGCGGTCCTGGACGGCGTCGGCTACCCGGAGGAGCTGCTGCTCGACGCCCTCCGCGTGGGCACCAGCGCCGGCACCGTCCGCCTGATCGCGGCGCGCGCCGGAGCGAGCGAGGCGCGTGTCGACGAGGTGCTCGAGGCGCTCCGGCCGGTCCTGCTGCGCAGCGTCGAGCCCGGCCCTCCCCCGGCACCGCGGGTCGTCGTCGAGGGGACGGGCGCGGCACCGGACGCACTGCGCACGCTGCTCCGGAGCGAGGGCTGCTCGTTGCTCGCCGACGACGGGACGCCGGACCTCGCCGTGCTGATCGCCGACTTCGCGGTCGCCCCCGCCCGCGCCGCGCACTGGCTCGCGGCCGATGTGCCGCACCTGGCGGTGGTGTTCGGCGACGAATCGGTGCGCCTCGGACCCCTGGTGGAGCCGGGGTCCGGACCGTGCCTGCACTGCGCTGAGCGGGACCGGATGGACCTCGACCCGGATCGCGCGCGCCTCGTGATCCAGGTGCTCGGCCGCTCAGCCCCCACCCGCACGCCGCTCGCGAGCGCGGCGATCGCCGTGGCGGCCGCCGACGCCGTGCTGCGGCGGCTCCTCGCGGGCTGGCGAGGGCTCCGCGCGGCCGAGCGGGTCTACAGCGACGCCTCCGGAGCGTTCACCGTGCGGGAGCGGGAGCCGCACCCCGAGTGCGCGTGCCGAGCTCTTCGAGGAAGCGCGACGGCTCCCTCCGCGTGACGCGGCCGACCGTCGAGCGCGCCCACGAGAGGCGCAGGCGCCGGCGGGCCCGGGTGATGCCGACGTAGAGGAGGCGCCGCTCCTCGTCGATCGCCTCGAGGCCGGCGGCGTACGAGATCGGCAGCAGGCCCTCGGCGAGCCCCATCAGGTGCACCGACTCCCACTCGAGGCCCTTCGCCGAGTGCAGCGTGGCGAGGGTGACCGCGCCGCGGTCCGGCTCGTGGTGCACCTGCTGGCGTGCGATCAGGTCGTCGGTGAACTGGCGGAAGGTCCATCCGGCAGGGGCCTCGTCGACGAGGCGGGCCAGCGTGTCCAGCGACTCCCACCGGTCGCGCACCGCACCGGGCGCCGACGGGGGCTCGGCGCTCCAGCCGAGCGAGCGGAGGACGTCGCTCACCGACTTGAACAGCGGCTCGCCGCTGATCGACACGGACGCCGCGCGCAGCTGCATCACGGCCTGCTTCACCTCGGGCAGGTCGAAGAAGCGCTTGCCGCCGCGCATGTGCGCGCTCACTCCACGCTCGTGCAGGGCGTGCTCGATGACCGCCGACTGGCTGTTGGTGCGGAAGAGGACCGCGATGTCGGAGGGGCGCACCCCCGCCTCGATGTCGGCCGCGACCCGCGCCGCGATCCCGCGCGCCTCCGCGATGTCGTCCGGGTAGGCGTCGATCGCGGGCTCCGGCGCCTCGGCGGCGGCGACGGCGTGGAGCGAGAGGGCGCCGGGCCTGCCCCGCATGAGGCGGTTCGCGGTCTGCACGATCGGCACGGCCGAGCGGTAGTTCTCCTCCAGGCGCACCACGGTGGCGGCCGGCCAGCGGGACCGGAAGTCGAGGAGATAGTCGGCCCGCGCACCCGCGAAGGAGTAGATGGTCTGGCTGGCGTCGCCGACGACGCAGAGGTCGCTCCGGTCGCCGAGCCAGAGCTCCAGGAGCCGCTGCTGCAGTGGCGAGACGTCCTGGTACTCGTCGACGACGAAGAAGCGGTACTGCTCGCGCACCTGCATCGCCATCGCGGGCTCGGACTCGAGCATCCCGGCGGTCACGAGCAGGACGTCCTCGAAGTCGATCTGGCGGCGCTGGTCCTTCAGCCCCTCGTACTCGTCCACGAGCGCGACCGTCTGCTCCAGGGTGAGCCGTCCGGGCAGGGGGCGCGTGCGGGCGGCGACGGCGTACTGCTCGAGGGAGAGGGCGGACACCTTCCGCCACTCGATCTCGGCCGAGAGGTCGCGAAGCGTCGCCGTGTCGAGCTTCAGGCGGAGCCGCTCGGCCGCGTGCCCGAGCAGGCGGGCCTTGCCGTCGAGCAGCTGGGGCATCGTGCCCCCCACCAGCTGCGGCCAGAAGTAGCCGAGCTGCGAGAGGGCGGCGGCGTGGAAGGTGCGGGCCTGGACACCGCCGGCGCCGAGCACCCGCAGGCGCGAGCGCAGCTCGGCCGCGGCGCGGCTGGTGAAGGTCAGGGCCATGACGCGGCCGGGCGTGTAGACGCCGGTCGCCACTCCGTGCGCGATGCGGTGCGTGATCGTCCGGGTCTTGCCGGTGCCCGCTCCCGCGAGCACGCAGACCGGCCCCAGCAGCGCCTCCGCCGCCTCGCGCTGCCCCTCGTCGAGTCCGTCGAGCAGGGTCACGCGATCGGGCCGTTCTCCAGCTCGCCTCCGTACCAGTCCTCGATCATCGCGCGGGCGATGGACGAGCGGCCGGGCAGCAGCACGGACTCGAGCGAGTCGTGCAGCTGCTGCCGGGTGAACCAGCGCAGCTCGACGATCTCCTCGCCGTCCGGGAGCAGATCATCCGGGGACTGGTCCTCGGCGAGGCGGGCGGTGAAGCCGACCATGAGGGAGGCGGGGAAGGGCCAGGGCTGCGAGCCGAGGTACTGCGGGTCGACGACGCGCATGCCCGACTCCTCGCCGATCTCGCGGATCACGGCGGCCTCGAGCGACTCGCCCGGCTCGACGAAGCCGGCGAGCAGGGAGAAGCGGCCGGTGCCCCACATCGCGTTCGAGCCGAGGAGGAGGCGGTCGTCCGCGTCGAGGACGCAGACGATGATCGCCGGATCCGTGCGCGGGAAGACCTGGCTGCCGTCGGTGGGCGAGCGGCGGACCCAGCCGCCCTGCTCGACGACGGTCGGGTCGCCGTTGCGGGGCGAGTAGCCGTGCGAGGCGTGCCAGTTCGCGATGGCGAGAGCCTCGGTGAACAGGCCCGCGTCGCGGTCGCTCAGGCGCTCGGCGATCGGGCGCAGGCCGCTCCACCGCTCCTCGTCGGGCTCGAGCTCGGCGGCGGCCGCGTCGGTGAGGACGGTCGCGATGACAGGGGTTCCGACCGGCTCGCCGGGGGCCTCGGCGAGCGTGCGGCCGAGGTAGATCCGGAGGGTGCCGGCGGTCACGTCTTCGGGGCGGCGCAGGAGGAGGCGGTCGGCCTCGACCAGGGTCCGGTCGTGGTTCAGGACGAGCACGCGGGTGGCGGGATCGGCGAGCAGCTCGTCGAAGAGCGCGGGCCGCGAGCGTCCGACGCCGTCGCGGTCGGCCGCCTGTCGCGAGAGCGGGAGGCGATCGGCGAAGGGCAGTGACATCCGGGGCTCATTTCGTGACGGGGGCCGCGAGGACCGCTGTCGCGGGCCTTCGACGGCATCGGCGGGACAGCGCGTGGCGGCGGGCCGGCCGGGCACGAGCCGCCTACCCTGGAAACCATGGCCAGATCCCATCTCACTCTAGCCGCGCTGGCCACCTCGGCCGTCGAGGGCCTCGACGTCCGCTCCGCGCGCCCCTTCACCTCCTCGACGCACGGCGACTTCGACTCCGCCCTGCTGACGACGCGCGAGGGCGCCCGCCTCGTCGTGCGCGTGCCCACGTCCGCGCTCGCGGAGCAGGAGCAGCTCGGCGACCTCGTCGCGCTCCGGGCGCTGACCGCCGGCATCCGCAGCCGCCTGCCCTTCGATCTGCAGGAGAGCGTGGGTCAGACGCCGTTCGACGGCACCCGCGCGGTCGTCTACGAGTACCTCGAGGGAGATCGCGTCCTCATCGACGACGTGGCCGCGCAGAGCGGGCTCGCGGACTCGATCGGCCGGGCCGTCGGGGCGATCCACTCGCTCCCGGTGTCGTTCGTCCAGGAGGCGGGCCTGCCGATCGCGACCGCGCGCGACAGCGTGAACGAGACGGTCGCGGTGATCGAGCGCGCGGCCGACACCGGCCACGTCCCGGCGGCGCTCGTCGCGCGCTGGGAGTCGGCCTCCTCCGACGAGGCGCTCTGGCAGTTCGACCCGACCGTGGTGAACGGCTCGATGACCGCCGACTCCTTCCTCCGCTCCGGCGACGTCGTCGCGGCCGTGCTCGGCTGGGCGGCGCTGCGGGTCGGCGACCCGGCGCGCGACCTGCACTGGCTGCTGAGCGCCCCGGGCTCCGAGACGGCGCTCTCCGCCTACTCCCGGATGCGCGCGGGAGCAGTGGACCGCACGATCCGCCAGCGCGCCCAGCTCTACGCCGAGCTCGAACTCGCCCGCTGGCTGCTGCACGGCACCGAGACCGACGACTCCGCCATCGTGGACGACGCGGTCGCCATGCTCGACACGCTGGTCGACAGCGTGCTCGGCGACCTCTCCGCGCCCCTCTCGACCGACACCGGCCCGGTGCTGGCGGTCTCGGAGGTCGAGGAGCTGCTCAACCGCACGCCGGGAGCCCGCACGAGCTCCTCCGCTCACGGCCGCGGGCTCGCGCCCGTCGCCGAGGAGAGCGACTCCGCGAGCTCGCGCTCGGAGTAGAACCGCTCGGGCCGCAGCACGAGGTCGTCGGCGACGAAGTAGAACACGGCGTCGACGCTCTCGAGCGGCACTCCGCGCCAGCGCGAGTAGGCGAGCCGGTACAGCGCGAGCTGGAACTGCTTGAGCTCGAGGTCGGCGGCGTCCTTCGGCGCCCGCCCGGTCTTCCAGTCGACGATCTGCACGCCGTCCTCCGTCGGGTACACCGCGTCGAGCTTGCAGACGACGACGTGGCCGGCGAGCTGGAGGTGGATCTCGATCTCGACCGCCTCCGGGCGCCGGTCGGCCCACTCCGAGCGCTCGAACGTGGCGATCAGGGCGTCGAGCCGCTCCTGCTCGACGCTCGCGGGGCCGGCGTCGTCGAGCTCGTCGGGGAAGGTGTCGACCGCCTCCGCCCCGCCCTGGACGCCGAAGCGGTTCTCGACCCAGGAGTGGAAGGTCGTGCCGAGCCGGGTCTGCCGGTAGGGGCGCTCCGGCATCGGCCGGCGCAGCTGCGCCGCGACCTCGTCCGGCGTGCTGACGATGTCCTTGAACCGGGAGGCGGGGATGCGGGTGGGCAGCGGCGTGCGCTCGCCCCCGGCCAGCCGCACCGCCCGCTCGGCGAGCAGCAGGCGGATGTCGTCGCCGCGCGCCCCGAGCAGAGCGGGCTCGGCGCTGCGGACCCGGGCGGCGGCGGCGCGGACCCGGTCGCCGCGGGAGCCGAGCGGATCGTGGGGCCAGCGGAACGTGCGCGGGGCCCGCTCGAGCGGGTTCTCCTCGTTCGCGGGCTCGGTCGGCAGCGGCGGGATCGTGCCGGCCTCCTCGAGGTCGCGGAGGAAGACGCCCGGTCCGCGCGGCTTGGCCTGGCCGGCCCACCACGAGCCGCTGAGCAGGAGGTGGTGACGCGCCCGCGTGACGGCCACGTAGGCGAGACGCCGCTCCTCCGCCTCGTTGCGCTCGCGGAGGGTGTCGCCGAACGCTCCGATCGCGTCGACGACCTCCTTCTGCGTGCTGCAGCCGCGCCAGGCGAGATCGGGGAGCTCGGCGGCGTCGCCGCGGAACGCGTAGGGCATCGCGCCCAGTCTGACCCACCCGCGGAAGCCCTCGACCGGCGTGCCGGGGAGCTCGCCGTCGACCATCCGCGGGACGGCGACGAGGTCCCACTCCAGACCCTTGGAGCCGTGGATCGTCAGCAGCTGCACCGTCCCCGGCTCCGGGTCCTCCGGTCGCGGGGCCAGGCCGTCGCGCTTGTCCGCGAGGACGAGCCAGCGGAGGAATCCGCGGAGGGAGGAGCCGGTGCCGGCGCCGCGGTCGTCCGTCTGCAGGTACCCGGCCACCGCCTCCCGGAAGGCCTCGAGGTTGGCGCGGCCGTCCCCGCGCGACTCGTTCGCCTCGACCTCGATGTCCAGGCCCAGCTCCTGCTCGACCAGGGTGACGAAGTCGAGGAGGTCGAGCCCGGCCCGGGCGCGCAGTCGGGCGAACAGGGCGCCCGCCTCGTGCAGGCGCCGCAGGCCCTCGGCGCTGAACCCGCCGAGCGCGGAGTGGTCGATCCGCCCGTCGTCGCCGGGGCGGCGCGCCGCGATGAAGTCGAGAGCCTCGACGATCGAGCCGCCCTCGCCCTCGGTGACGGACGCGCGCATCCGCTCGCGCACCTCCTCCGGGAGCAGCCGGTGCGCGTGGTCGCGCGCCGCGAGCCACGAGGCGAGGTCGCGCAGCGCCTTGAGATCGCGGACGCCCAGACGCCAGCGGGCGCCGGCCAGGAGGCGGACGAGCTCGCTGCCGGCGGCCGGGTCCTCGACCACGGTGAGCGCGGCGACGAGGTCGGCGATCTCGGGCTGCCGCAACAGGCCCCCGATGCCGAGGATGTGGTACCGGACGCCGTGCTTCGCCAGCGCGGCGGCGAAGCGGTCCATGTGCGCGCGCGCCCGGAAGAGCACCGCGGCCGACGGCGGCTCGGCGCTCTGGCGCAGGCGCCCGGCGAACCAGGCGGCGACGTCGTCCGCCTCCTCCTCGATCGTCTCGGGGAAGGTGAGCTCGACCGGGTGCTCGGAGGCCTGAGGACCCGCGCTCAGCGTGTCGACCGCGACCGCGCTCCCCGCCGACAGCGGCTCCACGATCGCGTTCGCGGCGGTCAGCACGCGGCGGCCGTTGCGCCAGCTCGTGCTGAGGGAGAAGCGGCCCGCTCCCCCGAAATCGGTGCCGAAGCGGCCGAGCCCCTCGGCGCTCGCACCGCGCCAGCCGTAGATCGACTGGTGCGGGTCGCCCACCGCCATCACTCCCTGCCCGGCGAAGAGCCGCGAGAGGAGGCGGGTCTGCAGCACGGAGGTGTCCTGGTACTCGTCGAGGAGCACCACCCGGTACCTCGCGCGGTGCTCGTCCACGATCCGCGGCACCCTGTCGACGATCCGCAGCGCGAGGGCCACCTGGTCCGAGAACTCGACGAAGCCGCGCTCGGCCTTCGCCTCCTGGAACCGCTCGGCGAGCGCCGTCAGCACCGGCAGCGCGCCCACGGCCTGCAGCGCCTTCTCGAGCTCGCGGTAGAGCCCCGAGCCGCTGCCTCCACGCGGGAGCTCGCCCAGGCGGAGGAAGTCCTCGGCGAACGCGGCGACCGCGGCCGGATCGGCGAGGTTGTCGGCGAGGTCGTGCGCGAGCGAGACGACGAGGTCGGTCAGCCGGTCGATGCCCGCCTCCACCTCGAGGATGCGCGGATCGGCCGTGTCGGCCACGACTCCCCGCGCGAGATGCCAGGCGGAGGCCTCGGAGAGCACGGTCGCATCCCCCTCGCGGCCGATCAGGGCCGCGTTGTCGCGGAAGATCGTGTTCGCGAAGGCGTTGTAGGTCGAGACGGTGGCGGCCTCGAACGGGTCGGGCGCCGACTGCCCGGGCGCGAGCGGGAGCAGGCCCGCCGCGCCGAGCTGGTCGATCCTCCGCCCGATGCGCTCGCCGAGCTCGGCCGCCGCCTTGCGGGTGAAGGTGAGGCCGAGCACCTCCGACGGCGCCGCGTGGCCGTTCGCGAGGAGCCAGAGGACGCGGTTCGCCATCGTCTCGGTCTTGCCGCTGCCGGCACCGGCGACCACCAGGGCAGGCTCGAGCGGCGCCTCGATGACGGCGCGCTGCTCGGCGGTGGGCGGGCGCAGGTCGAGGCGCTCGGCGATGGTCAGGGCGTCGATCACGGCAGCTCCTCCTCGAGGACGGCGGAGGGGTCGGGGTCGGCGGGGCCGGATGGATCGGCCGGAGCATCGGGACCCGGCTCCTCGGAGTCCTCCGGGTCCTCTGTCTCGTCGACCTCGTCGATCGCCAGGAGTCCGTCCCCCGGGACCTCGGGCACCGCGTGGATGCGGTACCGCAGGGCGTCGCCGGGGGAGAACGGGATCGCGTCGAGCAGGCCCGAGAAGCCCGCCGCCGCCATGCCCAGGGCCGCGGCGCGGACGCGATCGCGCAGCCGCTCCAGCTCCTCCTCGCCGAAGCGCTCCTGGACCACCTCGCGGTACGGCTTCCCGCGCACGCCCGTCGCCACGAAGAGCAGCTTCGCGCCTCCCCCGTCGGCCGGATCGGCCGCCTCGATCGCCCCTTCGGCGACGGCGAGCTGATAGCTGCCCAGCTGCGCGTGCTCGGCGATGTCGTCCTTGCGGGGGGTGCTGCGGCCCGTCTTGAGATCGACGATCGTGACGGCGCCGTCGGCCGCGCGCTCGACGCGGTCGATCGAGCCCCGCACCCGGGCGGGCGGGACGTCGAGCTCGAACTGCTGCTCGCGGCCGAGCACCACGCCTCCCCCGCGCTCGAAGTCGGCGAGGTAGCCCGCGAGGCCGTCGATCAGCCGCCGTGTGACGCGCTTCTGCCGCTCCCCCAGCCAGGGCGACTCGAAGACCAGCTCCGGCCACCGCGACTCGAGAGCCGCCCACAGCTCCTGCGGATCGGGCCGCTCGGCGTTCTCGAGGACCCAGTGCACGAGGGTGCCGACCCCCATCGCCGTGCTCGTCGTGGAGCCGGAGACGGCGTCGACGAACCAATCCAGAGGGGACCGCTCGAAGGCCTCGAGGCGGCTCGGCGAGACGGAGACGGGACGCTCGGGGTCGCCGACGTCGAAGAGCGGCTCCGTGGTCGAGGGCTCGAGCACCCCGGACCAGGAGGAGGGGTCGGCGCCCGGGACCTCCGCGAGCGCCAGGGCGCTGAGCCCTCGGATGGCGGCGGGAGCCTCGGTCGAGTCCGGCGTGGTGGCGGTCCGGCGCAGCGCCGCCACCGCCCCGCGCAGCGTGAGCGGCACTGCGGAGGCCGGATCGAGCCGCGGCGCGTCCGGCGGGGTGAGCCGGAAGAAGAGGGAGGGCGTCTCGTCCTCGCCCGCGACGGCGCTGAGCACCAGCTGCCGCCGGGCGCGGGAGGCGGCCAGGGCGAACATCCGGAGCTCGTCGTCGAGAGTGGCCTTGCGGGCGTCGAGCGGCAGTCCGCCCTCGCCGCGGGCGTGCCGCAGCAGGCCGTCCGGATCGAGCAGCGAGCCGCGCTGGCGGAGGTTGGGCCAGACGCCGTCCTGCAGTCGCGCCACCACCACGACGTCGAACTCGAGGCCGACGACGGAGGAGGGCGTGCCGATGAGGACCGCGTCCTCGACGGAGCGCGGAGCGAGCGTGTCCTCGGGGACCTCCGCCTCGAGGATCTCGGTGACGAAGCCGACCGCGGAGTGCCCGGTCGCCCGCTCCACGAACCGGCGCGCGGCGCTGAAGAGGGCGACCACGCCGTCGAGGTTGCGGTTGGCCTCGGCGGCGGTCAGGCCGGTGCCGAGGGCGAGCTCGCGCCAGGAGGACGCGACGCGGCTGGACTCCCACGCCGACCACAGGAGCTCCTCGATCGAGCCCCCCTCCTCGTGCAGGCGGCGGACCCGGTCGATCGTCACGGCCAGCCGCTCGGCCTGCCGGGCGGGAGCGGAGTCGATGGTCGCGAATCGGCCGGGCGCGGCGAGGGCCTCGACCAGCAGCGGGTCGCTCGCGCGGATGCCGCCGCCGGCCAGCTCCTCCGCCCGGAGCGCGAGCCGGAGCCTGCGCAGCCCCAGCCGGTCGACCCCGCCGAACGGGCCGAGCAGCAGGTCCGCCGCGAGCTCCGCGTCGAGGGGCCGCTCGCCGATCGCGACGCCGACCAGCACGAGCAGCGCCCGGGCCGCGTGATCGTCGCGCAGCGCCCGTCCGGCGAGCACGGAGCGGGTCGGCACCTCCGCCACCGCGAGCGCCTTCACCAGCGGCTGGACCGCGGCTCCGGAGCGGACGACGACCGCCATCCGCCGCCACGCCACTCCGTCGCGCAGCCGCCGCTCGCGCAGCAGCCGCGCCACCGTCGCCGCCTCGCGCGCCGCCGTCGGGGCGTGCAGCACCAGGACGGGTGCCGGGCCCGCCTCGGGGGCCGGAGCCGCGACCGCCGCCCGCTGCCGGCCGGCCGCCGCGGTGCCGATCCGCTCGGTGGCCGCCGACACGACCGCCCGCAGCGCGGCCGAGTGGCGGTGCACGCGCGCGAGCACCAGCGTCTCGACGTCGGACGCGCCGATGCTCGTGGCGAACCGGCCGAGCGTGTCGGAGGCCGCGCCGCGGTAGGCGCTGGTCGCCACGTCCGGGTCGCCCAGCGCGATCACGGTCACCCCGCGCTCCGTCAGCGCCCGCAGCAGCACGAGCGTCGACTCGCTCGCCTCCTGGAGGTCGTCGACGACGACGAGGCGCAGCGCGTCGATCCGCTCGCCGCCCTCGCCGGCGCGGATCGCCTCGGCCGCGTAGGCCGCGAACTCCGCCGCGTCCAGACGGGTGCCCGCCTGGGGCGCCATCCACTCGACCACCTCGCGCAGCTCGTCGAGCACGTCGGCCGCCGCGCTCCACTCCCCTCGCTCGGCGTCGACCCCGAGGGCGCGGATCGCGTCCGAGTCGAGCCCGTGCTCGGTCGCACGCATCCCGAACTCGCGGAGCTCGGTCCGGAAGGTCCGCAGCCGCAGCACCTCGGGGCTGAACTCCTCCGGCCACCGCGGGCCGGTCCCCTCCTCGAGGTGGCCCTCGACGAGCTCCGAGAGGAGGGCGTCCTGCTCGCCGCCGGTCAGGAGGGTCGGCCGCTCGAGGCCGCGCTCCTTAGCGGAGGAGGTGACCGCCTCGAACGCGAGCGAGGTCGCGGTCCGGGCGAGCGGGCCCCGGGTCGGCACTCCCAGCCGCAGGGCGAGCACGTCGCGCAGGGCGGTGGCGGCGGTGCGGCTGGCCGCGAGCACCACGACCGACTCGGGCGGGTACCCCCGCTCGAGGACGCGCTCGGCGACCAGCTCGACGACCGTCGTGGTCTTGCCCGTCCCCGGCGCCCCGAGCACGGCGGCGCTGCGGCCCTCGGGCAGCGCGAGCACCGCGCGCTGGGAGTCGTCCAGCACGACCGCGGGCTCGCCCGGGAGCGCCTCGCCGACGGAAGCTGCGGTGGAGGGAGCGGGGGTCGCGGGAGCGGTCACACGACCACGGTAGCCACCGGGTCCGACACTCCCGCCCGTCCCCGCCGGGAGCCCCGGCCGCCCGCTCCGCTCACCGCGAAACCGGCGCGGTCGTCCGAGCGCGGTCCCGTATCCTGACACCCTCGTCCCCTCCCGAAAGGCACTGCTGGTGGAAATCCGTATTGGAATGGTCAACACCCCGCGCGAGCTCAACTTCGAGTCGTCGATGTCCGTGACCGAGGTCGAGAAGACGGTGACCACCGCTCTCGAGGCCGGCACCGCCGTCCTCCGCCTCCGCGACGAGAAGGGCAAGATCTACATCGTCCCGACCGCCACCATCGCCTTCGTCGAGGTCGGCTCCGAGGAGTCGCGCCGCGTCGGCTTCGTCGCCTAGAGCGTCCCGGGCGGACACGTCGTGGAGCTCCTCTTCATCACCCTGTTCGGGGTCCTGATCGGTCTCGCCGCGCGCTACGGGCTGCCGCACCGGCACCTGCACGGCTCCGTGCTGGTCCCGGCGATCGGCGGCCTCGTCGCCGCAGTCGTCTGGGTCGCACTGACCTGGGCGGGCCTGCCGTGGGACGGCGGCCTGATCTGGGTCCTGTCCCTCGTCGCGACCGCCGTGGTCGTCGTCCCGGTCGGCCTCTCGCTCGGGCGCAGCCGCGCCCGCCGCGACGAGGCCTCCCTGCATGCGATGCTCTCGGGACGCGTCGCCCCCTGATCCGAGCCGGAGGCGCGGGAGTCCTCGGACTTCCGCGCCTCCGTCGTTCCGGATTCCGGGGCAGTGCGACGCCGGGAACCGTCAGGCCGTGAGCCCCAGCGCGTCCATCCGGCGCGTGTGCGAGGCGATGAGCTCGGTGAACACCGGCTCGATCCGCGACTCGTCGGAGTCGTGGTTGCCCGACCCCATCAGCGCGGAGCGCGCCACGAGGAGGGTGTCGCCCACCAGGCGGCGGCCCCAGACGGCCAGGCGCGAGCCCAGGCGCTCGTCCGCGGCGATCTCGCGGCGGAGGATCGCGATCACGCCGTCGACGCCCGTGTCCGCGCCGAGCGTCTGCGCGATGCGCGGCCCCACGTCGGTGGGCAGCCCGCCGGTGAGGCGGATGAAGAAGTCGTCGAGCAGGCCCGCCGTGATGTACGCCGAGAGCAGCGTCTCGTGGAGGTCCGCGCCGCGGGTGAGCCGCTCGAAGGTGTCGATCGCTGGGCGGAACGGCGCCATGGCCTCGCCGGGCTCCACGTCGCGGCGGCGCAGCTCGGCGACGACGGCGTGGTGCTTCGCGAGCGCCGTGCCGGCGGCGGAGGAGATGGCCTCCTTGTCCGCGAGGTCGTCGGTCTCGGCGACGGCGCGCGCCAGCACCTCGAACACCGCGAGCTGGAGGTAGGCGACCTGGCCGAGGTAGGGCAGCACCTCGGGGGTGAGGTCGGCGAGGTCGACGCGGTCGCGCTTCTGGCTCGACTCCCCGCGGGGCGTCAGGCGGGGCACCTCGAGCAGGGGACGTCGACGTCGGAACCAGGCAGCCATTTCCTCAGCATAGGGCGCCGGAGGAGCGGGGTTCCGGGGCCGGCGGGGCCGGGAGCAGTAGACTCGCCGGGATGTCACCGGCGCTGGATCGGTGACCCTGCGCCCGGAGTCGTACAGGGGCGTAGACCGTTCGACACGACAGGCGCTTCACTCCGTGACTTTCTCCGATCTGAACATCGACGACGACATCGTCGCCGCACTCGCCGCCAAGGGCATCCTCGAGCCGTTCCCCATCCAGGAGCAGACGATCCCCCTGGCCCTGCAGAAGCAGGACATCATCGGCCAGGCCAAGACCGGCACCGGCAAGACCTTCGGCTTCGGCCTCCCCCTCATCCAGGCCCTCGGCACCGACCCGGAGCCGGGCGTCAAGGCGCTCATCGTCGTCCCGACCCGAGAGCTCGCCGTGCAGGTCACCGAGGACATCGAGCTGGCCGCCTCCAACCGGCCGACCAAGATCGTCTCGATCTACGGCGGCAAGGCCTACGAGGGCCAGATCGAGCAGCTGAAGGCCGGCGCGCAGATCGTCGTCGGCACGCCCGGCCGGCTCCTCGACCTCGCCGGGCAGCGCCTGCTCTCGCTCGCCAACGTGCAGGTGATGGTCCTCGACGAGGCCGACAAGATGCTCGACCTGGGCTTCCTCTCGGACATCGAGAAGCTGTTCGCGCAGACGCCGCCCACCCGCCACACCATGCTCTTCTCGGCGACGATGCCGGGCGCGATCGTCGCGCTCGCGCGCCGCTTCATGAACAAGCCCATCCACATCCGCGCGACCGACCCCGACGAGGGCATCACGCAGGCGAACATCAAGCACATCGTCTACCGGGCGCACTCGCTCGACAAGGACGAGGTCATCGCGCGCATCCTGCAGTCCGAGGGCCGCGGCAAGACCGTCATCTTCACCCGCACGAAGCGCGCCGCGGCCCGCATCGTCGAGGAGCTCAACGACCGCGGCTTCAACGCGGCGGCCGTGCACGGAGACCTCAACCAGGAGCAGCGCGAGCGCGCGATGGCGGCGTTCAAGGCCGGCAAGAAGGACATCCTGATCGCCACCGACGTCGCCGCGCGCGGCATCGACGTGAACGACGTCACCCACGTGATCAACCACACGATCCCGGACGACGACCAGACCTACCTGCACCGCGTCGGCCGCACCGGGCGCGCGGGCAAGACCGGCATCGCGGTGACCTTCGTCGACTGGGAGGACCTGCACAAGTGGGCCCTCATCAACCGGGCGCTGGAGTTCGGCCAGCCCGACCCGGTCGAGACCTACTCGTCGTCGCCGCACCTCTACACCGACCTCGACATCCCCGCGGGGACCAAGGGACGGCTGAAGCCGACCCCGATCCCCGCCGAGGCGAAGGCCGACGCGCGCCCGGACCGGGGCGAGCGCTCCGACCGCGGCGAGCGCTCCGAGCGGGGCGACCGGCCGCCGCGTCGCCGCACCCGCTCCGACTCCGCCGACTCGACCGCTCCGCAGCAGACCGGCCCCGCTCCCTCGAGCGAGAGCAAGGAGCACCACGACGGCAACAGCGAGCCGCGCCGCCGCACCCGGTCGCGCCGCCGCTCGCCGCGCCCCGACGCGCAGGCCTGAGCCTCCGCGCCCCGAGCCCGTCCCCCCGCGATCCGTCGCGGGAGGGCGGGCTCTCGGCGTCTCAGCGGCTCTCCCGCGACTCAGCGGTGTCCCCACGCGACTCAGCGGCTCTCCGCCCCTCAGCGGTCACGGTGATCCGGCGGCTCTCCGCCTGTCAGCGGCTCTCCGCGACTCAGCGGGCGGAGGAGCGGATCGCGTCGACTGTCGCGCGCGCGGTCGTGTTCTCGCCCAGGCGGTTGGGCTTGCCCGTGCCGTGGTAGTCGCTCGAGCCCGTGGTGACGAGCGAGTACTGCTCGGCGAGCTCGCGCAGGCGGCGCTTGCCGTCGGCCGTGTTCTCGCGGTGCTCGACCTCGAGGCCGAACAGGCCGGCGTCGACGAGCTGCGGGAGGATCGACTCGACCGCGATCCCGCGGGCGCTCGCGGCCGGGTGCGCGATGAGCGGGACCCCGCCCGCCGCGCGGACCAGGCGCACGGCGTCGACCGGGTCGGGCGCGTAGTGCGGGCGGTAGTAGCCGCCGCGCCAGTCGAGGATCCCCGCGAAGGCCGCGGAGCGGTCGGTGGCCAGGCCGCGGGCGACGAGCGCGTCGGCGATGTGCGGACGCCCGATGGTCGTGCCCGGGCTGGTCTGGGCGAGGACGTCGTCCCAGGTGAGGTCGTAGTCGGCCGCGATCGCGGTGACGATCGCCTCCGCGCGGTGCGTGCGGGCCGAGCGGATGCGCGCGGTCTCGGCCACGAGCCCCGGATCCGCCGGATCGACGAGGTACGCGAGGACGTGGACGCTGGCCCAGCCGACGCGGGAGGAGAGCTCCATGCCGGGCAGCAGGTCGATGCCCGCCTCCTCGGCCGCGGCGAGCGCTTCGGCCCAGCCGCCGGTCGTGTCGTGGTCGGTGAGCGCCACTCCGGCGAGCCCGGCCGCGGCCGCGGCCCGCACCAGGACGGCCGGAGTCTCGGTGCCGTCGGAGACGACGGAGTGGGTGTGGAGGTCGTAACGGCCCCCGTCGACATGCATGCGCTCATCGTAGACGCGCCGCCTGCGAGCCCTCCGATGCCCTAGTAGCCTGGGCGGCGATGGGGACGAGACTGGTGAAGACCGCGGTGGCGGTGATCGTGGCGATCGCTCTGCTGGTGGTCGCGGCGCCCGGCTTCTTCGGGATCGCCCGGGAGGCCCCCTTCGCCCAGCTGGTGCCGTTCCGGCTCGCGACGGGCGCGGCGGCCGTCGGGCTCGCCGCTGTCCTGGTCGTGATCGCGGTCCTCGTCGCTCCGGTCAGGCGCCTCGCGCTGGCCCTCGCGGCGCTCGGCGTCGTCTTCGCGCTCGTGCTCGCGGGAGTGCAGGGAGCGCGGGGCTACGACTCCGCCGCTCCGCGCGCCCACCGCCTCGCCGACGTGCGCCTCGCGACCTGGAACGTGCTGCACGACGGCGTGCCCGTCGACACGATCGCCTCGCTCGCCCGGGAGAGCGCGGTCGACGGCATCGCCCTCCTCGAGGTCTCGCAGACGCACGCGCAGGACGTCGTGAACGCGCTCAGCGCCCAGGGGATGTCGATGACCCTCCACTACGCCGGGTCGGGCGCCGACGACGGGGCGGCCCTGCTGCTCTCCCCCTCGCTCGGCGGCTACAGCGTCGACACCGCCGCGGTCGTCACCGGATCGACGCCGTCCCTCGTCGCGCGCCCCGACACCCCCGAGCGCCCCGTCCTCGCCGCGGTGCACACCATGGCGCCGATCCCCTCGCGCCTCGCGGAGTGGCGGAGCGATCTGCTCTCGGTCTCCGCGCTCTGCTCCGCGGAGGAGGACGTCGTGGTCCTCGGCGATCTGAACTCCACCGCCGACCACTGGACCGGGCTGCCGGGCTCGGCCGCGCTGGGCGGCTGCCGCGACGCGGGGACCGTCGCGGGCGGCGCCGCCCTGGGCACCTGGCCGTCCTCGGTCCCGCCCGCGCTCGGCGCGCCGATCGACCACGTCCTCTTCTCGGGACGCTGGGAGGTCTCGGGCTACCAGGTCGTCGACGACCGCGACGACGCCGGGAGCGACCACCGGCCGCTGGTCGTCCAGCTCTCGGTCCGCGGGATGGTGAAGGACGCGTCCTGACGCTCCTCCCCGGACGCCGACTCCCCGTCCTCCTCCCCACGGCCGACGGCAAGCGCCGCCTGCGCGAGCTCGCCGAGCAGTAC
>NZ_PSVZ01000039.1:0-14354 GCF_002932315.1 Rathayibacter sp. AY1C9 | reverse complement strand
GGCCGGGGCCGCCGAGCTGGGACTGCCCCGGCGCGGCGTCGTCCTCGGAGCGCTCGCCCTCCTGGTCACCGCCGCCCCCGCCCTGCCCGCCGCAGCCCTCGTCTTCCCCCTGCTCGTCGGCGTCGCGCTGCTCGCCTCGGGCGCGACCGCCCTGCTCCGCGCCGCCGGTCCTCATGGCGTCCGGAGGCGCCTCGAGGAGTCCCGCGCCCTCGCCGCGGCCCTCGGCGGAGGCCCGGGCGCGCGCGGATGCAGCGCTCCCGGTGTCCTCCCGGCCTGCCTGCGGGTCGTCGTCGGCGCCCTCCTCCTCCTGGCCGCCGGCCCGGCCTACACCGCGGCCGCCCTCGTCGCCGCAGCCCTCTGCGCACTCGCCCTCGCGCACGCCGTCCGCCGCTTCGCCCAGGACTCGGAGGGCGACCCGCCCGCCCCGGCCGCGGTCGCCGCCACGGCCGCGATGCTCGCCTTCGCCACCGTCGCCGCGGCCCAGGGGATCCTCGGATTCACGGGCGTCCCGGCGCACCTCCGGGAGTTCGACCAGCAGGACCTGAGCTGGGCGGCCGCCCTCGTCGGAGTGGTCGCCGCGTGCGGCCTCCTGCAGCTGGCGGGACGCGCAGCGGAACCGGTGGCCGCACCGGCGGCGGGCGTCAGGCGGCGCGGCTGATGCTCGGAGCTCCGACGCTCGATGCGCCTCCGCACCTCGTCCTCGACGGCAGCGCGGTGCGGCTCGCGCCCGCGTGCGGCTCCGTCGCCGTGATCACCTTCTGGATGCAGTTCCACAACTCCGGCACCTCCGCCCTGCACGACCTCGCCCTGTTCTGCGGCTCCTTCACCGACGGCTCGGGCGCCGAGCTCGACTACGACGAGGCCCCGGTCACCGTCGTCGGCCGGCCCGAGCGGGTCGCCCCGGGAGCGGGGTTCGTGGCCGTCGCGCACTACACGATCACGCCGCTGCGGGCGCCCCGGACGCTCCGCCACTCCATCGTGCTGCGGGGCCGCACGAGCGACGACCGGCCCTTCACCGACGTCGCCGCGCTCGAGGTCCACGTCGATCCGAGGCGCACTCCCGAGGTCAGGTTCCGTCCCCCGATGGCGGGATCCGACACCTTGCGGTGGAGGTGAGCGACGATGCGATCGCATGAAGACTTCTCACCACCGGGCCGGATCGGCCAGGGTAGAGGGATCGCGTCGTACGGAGGACGCGCCAGAGGAAAGGACTCCGCCGTGAGGGGAATCGCAGAAGGCAGCCGACCGATCGTCGATCGCGGGGTGTCCCGCCGGGACACGGCGGCGGCCGCGTGGCTGGCGCAGAGCGGCGTCGACGTCCGCGCGAACGGCGCGTTCCGCATCGTGGCCGACACCCTCTGCAGCGACGGCGTCGACGTGCTCCGGATCTGGCACTCGCCGGCCCGCCTGCACCGCACCTCCGCCGCCGGCCCGGGCGTCCGCCTGATCATCCCGCTCGAGGGCGCGCTCGTGATCCAGCCGGACGATCCGGCGGCGCTCGAGGTCCGCGTCGCGCCGGGTGACATCGCCTTCCTCCACTGCGACTCCCCGTTCACGATCGTGACCGACACCCCGAGCGCCCGCACCGAGATCGCCCTCGACCGCCCGCTGCTGGGCCTGGTCGACTCGGCCGACCGTGGCGCCGTCGTCACCGAGGCCGACGCGGCCAGCCGCGGAATCCTGCTCTCGACCGTCAACGCGACCTTCGGCTCCACCCTCGACGCCGACTCCCCCGCCTTCCCCCTGGTGCGGGCCGCCGTCGAGCAGCTGGCGGGCGCTGTGCTGGCGACCTCGCTGCCGCGCGAGAGCAGCGAGGACGTCTACACGCGCGCCCTCGCCCTGATCGCCGCGATGTCCACCGACCCCCGCCTCTCGGTCCAGGAGATCTGCGAGCGCCTCGGCGTCCCGAAGCGGACGCTGCAGCGCACCTTCGCGCGGAACGGCACCACCGTGTTCGACGAGATCCGCCGCGCACGCCTCACGACCGCGCGCGCCCTCCTCGGCGGGAGCGACTCCCCGCCCTCGCCCGAGCACGTGCTGAGCAGCTACGTCCGCTCGCAGCGCCTGCGCCGCGACCTGCTCCACCTCGAGACGGTGCCCGCCTCGAAGCTGGGCTGACGCCGGGGCCGCAGCTCTCTCCGCGTCGACAGCCCCGTGGGCGAGGGAGGTCACCGCGCGGGAGCACGCCTCCGGTCCGGACGCTCCAGCTCGGTCGCACCGTCTCCGCAGCCGCCCCGCGCTCAGCCCGGGTACGGCACCGACGCCGCCGGCCACCCCGAGGCCGCGAGCTCCGCGCGCAGACGGTGGTGGTGCTGCACGGCGCCGAGCGAGTCGGTGCGGAAGGCGATCGCGAGGGCCGCGTCGGCCCAGTAGGCGTCCCAGCCGGAGTAGCGCTCGAAGACGCGGTCGCCGACCGCGGCCAGCAGCTCCCAGGCCCGTGCCGTCGGGAGGTAGCCGGCGACGTAGGCGTAGCGGATCGCGCCGATCGTGCGCTCGGCGTCGCCCGCGAGCAGGAGCAGCGGCGGACGCCCGTCGACCGCCTGAGCGAGCTCGAGGAGGTGGAACTCGCTGCCGCCCGTGAGCGCGGCGACCCGGGAGCGCATCCGCTCCGCGTCGCCGGAGGCCGAGACCTCGGCGAAGCGGGTCGAGAGCGGCCCGCGGGTGAGCACGTCGGCGACCAGCAGCTCGACGTCGTCGGCCGAGGCGATGCGGAAGTCGCGGTCGAGCGCGACCCGGTGCTCGACGAGCGGATGCAGCGGCAGCTGCTGCCACGGCGCTCCCTTCGCTCCGTCGGCGTAGCGGCGCCGCAGCTCCTCCGGGAGCTCGGCCCAGGAGGGCTGGAACGCGAGGGAGGAGTTCCAGCCGGCGAACGAGAAGTCGCTGACCGCGTCGAGCGCGAGCAGCTGCTGCTGGCGGAGGGACGGGGTCGGCGAGCCGGCCGCGCCGAGGTAGGCGAGCTGCTCGCGGCGCGGCGCGCGCGCATCCCACTGCTGGAAGCCGACCGTGGCGGCGAGCAGCCCGAAGGCCAGAGCGAACGCGAACGCCGTGAACGCGACGACGCTCTCGCCGCCGCCGAGCGCGAGCCCCCACGCGAAGCCGACCAGGCCCACCGGAGCCGCGAAGGCGGTCACCAGGAGCGCGCGGCGTCCGGCGCCCTGACCGCGCCGGTGCGCATCGGCCGCCCGCGCGTAGCGCAGCCGGGGTCGGACGGGGAACTCGACGTCTCCGGGATGGTTCTGCAGCGGCACGGTCGCAGCCTAGGGGCGCGGGTCGCGTCGATGTGTGCTTGCCTGGTCGCATGACTCTCGCCGAAGCACTCCTCGAGCGGGCCGACCTGCAGAAGCGGATCGAGGCCCTCCAGTCGCGGATCGTCGCGAACGCCTCCTACCAGGAGGGGGAGGAGCCGACCGAGGACCCGGCCGAGCTGCTCGCCGACTGCACGCGCGCACTGGGCGAGCTCGAGCGGCTGGTCACGGCGATCAACCTCACCAACGCGACGGCCACCACTCCCACCGGAGAGGTGCTGACCGCGGCGCTCGCCCGGCGCGAGGCCCTGCGCGCCCGGCACAGCCTCCTGACCCGCGCGGCCGACGCGGCCGCCGGCGAGCGCGGCTACCGCCAGCTCCGGAGCGAGCTGCGCCGCCTGCCCGCGCTGCCGGTGCGGGAGCTGCGCGAGCAGGCCGACGCCGTGGCGCGCGAGCTGCGCGGGCTCGACGCCGACGTCCAGAGGACGAACTGGGGGGTCGAGCTGCAGAGCTGACACGAGACGCGGTGAGTCGGTAGGCGCACCGGAGCGAGCACGCACCGTCGGGCCGGCGGTTCATCCGGCCCTCTGTCACGCGGTGGGCAGCGTCCCGGCTCCGGCCGTCACTCACAGCCCAGCACCGAGGACCGGTGACCGCGCAGACAGGACACCTCATCACCATGTGCTGGCCGGTGCGCCGAGGGCGGGTTCGGGGACCTCACCGCGTCTCGGGCGTGCGCGGACGCACGTAGGGTCGGGCCGGGATCTTCTCGAACGGGCACGTGGACGCACGCCGCGCTCGGGGCAGCGGCTCCTCGAACGGGCACGTGGACGCCTGCCGGGTCCGGGCCGGTGTCCGGCCGGTCGCGCCCGCCCTCCCCGCCGCTCAGTACTCGATGCGCCCGCGCCGGTCGTGGAACTCGCCCGTCGGCCCGTCGGAGCCGAGCAGGGCGAGCGCGACGGTCGCGTCCGTGCCCTCGGTGACGGTCTGGTGCCCGCCGTGTCCGTTGAAGTCGGTCGCGGTGTATCCGGGGTCGCTCGCGTTGATCCGCATCGCCGGCAGGTTCTTCGCGTACTGCACGGTGAGCGCGACGACCGCCGCCTTCGACGCCGCGTAGGGGATCGCGGTGACGGGGAACTCGTCGTGGCCCTCGGTGCTCAGCCAGCGCGGCCAGCCGACTCCGGACGCCACGTTCACGACGACCGGGGCCGCGGAGGCCCGCAGCAGCGGGAGCGCGGCCTGTGTGACGAGGACGATGCCGACGACGTTCGTCTCGAGGACGCCCGCCATCGCCTCCGGGGTGAGGTCGTCGACGCCGAACGAGGTGCCGAGCACGCCGGCGTTGTTGACGAGCACGTCGAGCCCGGGCAGGGAGGCGATCGCGGAGTGGACGCTCGCCTGATCGGTGACGTCGAGGCGGACGGGGTGAGCGCCGAGCGCGCGGGCGGCGTCGCCGTCGGCGGTGTCGCGCATGCCGGCGTAGACGGTGTGGCCCGCCTCGAGGAGTCGGCGGGCGGTCTCGAGGCCGAGGGAGCGGTTCGCTCCGGTGATGAGTGTCGTGGTCATGGGCCCATCCTGCGCGGGTGGTCGGGCCTCGACCAGGCCGCGCTCGACGGGGGGACCGGCAGTACCTGGCTCGGCGACGGCGGGCGGAGGAGGATGGGCGGCATGGAGGAGTTCGCCACGGTGCTGCGCTCGTGGCGCGACCGCATCCGTCCCGCCGACGTCGGCCTGCCCGCGGGCTCGGGCCGCCGCGCCACGGGCCTGCGCCGCGAGGAGCTGGCGGCGCTCTCGGGCGTGAGCGTCGACTACCTCGTGCGGCTCGAGCAGGGACGCGCACGGAACCCGTCGCCGTCGATGCTCCGCTCTCTCGCGGTGGCGCTCCGGCTCACGGACAGCGAGCGCGACCACCTCTACCGGGTCGCTGGCGCCGCCGTCCCCTCGCCGGGCGTCGTGCCGCAGCACGTGAGCCCGGGCGTGCAGCGGATCGTCGACCGCCTGGGCGACGTGCCGCTCGCGGTGTTCACGGCGGCCCACGACATCCTGCTGTGGAACCCGCTCTGGGCCGCCCTCAACGGCGACCCCTCGGTGTTCACCGGGCTGGAGCGGAACCTCGTCTGGCGGCACTTCACCTCGGGCCACGCGGGCACCGAGTTCGACGCGCAGCACGAGGAGGACTTCGCGAGCGACCTCGCGGCCGACCTGCGCGCGGCGACCGGGCGCTACCCGCGCGATCCGGCGCTCGCCGCCCTCGTCGCCCGGCTGCGCGAGGAGTCGCCCGAGTTCGAGCGGCGCTGGGCGGAGGCGCGCATCGCCGAGCACCGCGCGAGCCGGAAGACGGTGACGCGGACGCCCGTCGGACCGATCACGATCGACTGCGACGTGCTCACGGCTCCGGGCACCGACCTGCGGATCGTCGTCTACACGGTGGCGCCGGGCAGCGAGGACGAGGCGCGGCTCGACCTGCTGCGGGTGACGGGGCTGCAGGCGCTGAGCACGGCGCCGGCGTGAAACGGACGGGCGCGGCTGGGGCGCGCACAGCGGAGCGGGGCGCTGAACCGGGCTGAGCTGAGTCGAGCGGGCTGAGCCGAGCCGAGCCGGGCGGGGCAGGCCGGGCTCGTCCCACGGCGGGCGGGACCGGCTCGGCGCGGCCGACGGCGCAACCTGCCGATGCGGGCGAGCGGCGGCGAGTGACGGCCGAGGTGGACGGCGAGACGCGTCCGCGGCGCCGACGTCCGCGTCCCCGGACCGCCCGCCACCCCTGCTCAGGACGAGCAGTACGCGGTGATGAACGCGTAGAGCTCGCCCTTCTGCTCGGGGGTCGCGGCGACGACGACGGTGCCCTGCCGGCCCGCGGTCTCGACGGTCATCGGCAGGCGGGTGCCGACCTTGTCCTCGGCGAGCGCGTGGGTGTCGCAGCGGGTGGGGACGGCGTCCAGGACCACGGAGTCGAGGGTCCCGGCGGGCACGGAGCGGTCGAGGGTCCAGGCGTCGGCGGCGTCGGGCGGCTGCAGCAGGATCGTGGCGTCGACGCTGCGGAGCACGAGGGGGGTGCCCCGGACGTCGGCGGTGATGGTGAGGCGCGCCGGCTCGTGCGCGGCGCCTCCGGACGTGTCGATCCGCAGGGCGAGGTCGGCGTCGACGGTGCGGGCGAAGCATCCGGACCGGGCGAGAGCGTCGACGAACGAGAACGGGTCGTCGGCGGGGTACGCGCGCTCGCCGTGGCCGTCGATGGCGAGGACGACCTCGAGCGCAGCGGGCGCCTCCGCGGCAGGGCAGGCGGGCTCGGGCAGGTCGACGCGGAGGTCTCGCGAGGTCCCGTCGGGGACGCCCGTGCCGCCGGTCCAGGTGAGCGGGGCGGCGAGGCGCGGGTCCGTGAGGCGGGCCGCGGTGACCTCGATCGGGACGCCGCTGCCGTTGTGGACCTCGAAGGCCATGGTGCCGCCGGCGATGTCGGAGCGGTTCTGCTGGACGGAGACGGTGACCCCGGGAGCCGGGGCGGAGGAGCGGGCCGGATCGGGGGTGGCCTGAGCCGGGGTGGCGGTGATCGCAGCCGCGGTGGCCGCCGCGGTGCCGCTCGGGGCGCCTGTCGCGCCTGCCGGCGCGCAGGCCGCGAGGGCGGGCAGGAGGAGCAGCGCGGCGGCGAGGGCGCGGAGGCGTCGCATCGTGCCTCCCTCCGCTCGCCGTCAGTCTGGCGCCCCGGCCCCCTCTCCGCGAGCGGGCGCTCCGGCACCCCCGGCTCGATCGATGCGTCACGAACGGTCGCCACGGCGGCCGGATGACAACCGTTCGTGACGCATCGCCGGAGCGACAGGGGGTGAGGACCCGGGGACGCGCACCCATCCGGGTGTGCGTCCGCTCCGAAGAGAGGCGGGGATTTCAGGAGGAGACAGATGGCACGCGGCAGATGGCACGTCGGCACGATCGTCGCGCGAGTGCGCGCATCCGCAGCGATCGGGGCCTCCGGGCTCGACGCGGTGGAGCGGGCGGAGCGCCGGACCGAGGTCCTGCGCATCGCCGGAGGAGTCGACTCCGGCCGTCTCGGCGACGACCAGGCGATCGCGGCGTTCGGCCGGATCGTCGACGGCCTGCAGAGCGACCTGCCCGGCTCGGCGCTCGGCGTCTAGCCCGCGAGGCCGGCGTCCCGGTACCCGCCCGGAGCGGACACCCGCCGGGCCGACATCCCGAGCCTCCGCGGCGCTGAGACCCGCCGGGCGAGCGTGCCGACGGCCCACTGGGCGCGGAGACCCGGCACCCCGAGCACCCGCGCGCCGCGGAGCCCCGCTACCCCAGCGTCCCGAGCGCGATCCGCGGCAGCAGCCGCTGGATCGCGACGGCCGCCGCGCCGCGCGCCCACTCCACGAGCCCGCCGTCGTCGACGAGCAGCGCCAGGGGCGGAGCGTCCGGGTCGCGCGTGGCCGCGATCGCGGCGTCCACCACCGCGGCCTGCTCCGAGTAGAGGGCGACACCCTCCCCGGCCAGGATCACCGTGCCGGACATCGAGAGGTTGCCGATCGCGGCGATCATCGTCCCGAGCGCGTTGCCGGAGTCGGCGAGGATGCGCTCGGCACCGGGGTCGCCCGCGCGAGCGGCGGCGAAGCCCTCGGCCAGGGTCAGCTCGCGGCCGGTGGCGACGAAGAGCTGGCGGAGGAGCGAGGGCAGGCTGAGCATCGCGGTCGAGCAGCCGCGGTGGCCGGCCTCGCAGACGGGCCCGGTGGGATCCAGCGGGTAGTGGCCGCCCAGGCCGAGCCCCGCCTCCGGGGGCGCGACCACCCGGTCGTGCACCACCAGTCCGTAGCCCACGCCCGCGCCGACGGTGAGCACCGCGAAGTGCGGGATGCCGCGGCCTCGCCCGAACCAGTGCTCGGCTCCCGTGAGCGCGACCACGTCGTTCTCGAGGGCGACCGGCAGCCCGAGGGCAGCGGAGAGCGGAGCGGCGAGGTCGACGTCGCGCCAGCCGAGGAACGGCGCGCGGCTCACCCGGCCGTCGGCGGCGATGCTCCCGCCGAGCGTCACGCCCAGGCCGGCGAAGGCGGAGGGGCCGCCGAGCTCGTCGACGACCGAGACGATCGCGGCGATCACGTCGGCGGGCTCCGTGCCCGGCAGCGGGCGGACCAGCTCCCGCTCGGTGCGCGCGCGCAGGTCGGTGCGGACGGCGAGGACCTCGGTGCCGGTGATCTTCACGCCCGCGAAGCTCAGCGCGTCGGCGCGGATGTCGAGCGGGCGGGCGGGGCGGCCGACTCCGGTGCTCTGCTCGGGGCCCTCGACGACCAGGCCGCCGTCGAGGAACGGGCGCGCGAGCCGGGTCAGGCTGGCGGGCGAGAGGCCGAGGCGGCGGCCGAGCTCGGCCCGCGAGACGGGACCGTGGATCAGGACCTCGCGCGCCAGGAGCTCGGAGGAGCTCCCGGAGGCGTCCTCGGCGACGATGGTGTCGGTCACGGGGCTCCTTCTTTCCGGCCTGGTAGAAAGCTACCGGTAGCGCGCCGCCCCAGGAACAGATCCGGCCACTCGCGCCGCTCTTGACACCCCTATTACTTCTGCTCTAGAAATAAGCCATGCACCGCAGCATCGCCCCCACGAACGACTCCGTGACCCTCTCCGGCCGGGAATCGCGCCTCTTCCACTTGCAGGACGGGGGCACCAGCGTCGTCGTCGACGCCCGCCTCGTCACCTTCCCCACTATCGTGCACTGGGGCGCCGCGCTCGGAGATCTTTCCGCCGCCGAACTATCCGCCCTGGCAGACGCCGCCCTCCCCCAGCGCGTCTCGGGCGGGCTCGACGCCTTCGCGCCGTTCGGCCTCGTCGCCGTCGAGGCCGACGGCTGGCAGCACGCCCCCACCTTCGAGGGCACCCACGAGCGCGCGGCCGCGTCGGAGCGCTTCGAGGTCGAGAGCATCGAGGCGCTCGGCTCCGCCCTCCGGACCGTCGCCACTGGCGCGGGCGTCCGGCTGACCGTGGACCTCGAGGTCGACGCGGCCGGCCTGCTCACCCAGCGCGCCCGGGTCGAGAACCTCGACGCCCGCCCGTTCCGCCTCGAGCGCTTCGAGCTCGGCTTCCCGCTCCCCGCGACCGCGCGCGAGATCCTCGACACCACCGGGCACCACCTCCGCGAGCGCCACCCGCAGCGCCGCCCGCTGACCATCGGCGAGCACACACGCCGCACCCGCCGCGGCCGCCCCGGCGCCGACGCGACCCTCCTCCTCGCCGCGGGCACGCCCGGCTTCGGCTGGGAGCGCGGGCTCGTGCACGGCGTCCACCTGGGCTGGAGCGGCGACACCTCGCTCCGCGCCGAGCGCACCGTCGAGGGCGTCTCGCTCCTCGCGGCCGGCGAGCTGCTGCGGCCCGCCGAGATCGAGCTCGCGCAGGGCGAGAGCTACGAGACCCCGGTCGCCTACGGCTCCTGGGGCGACGGGCTCAGCGCTCTGCAGGCCCGGTTCCACGCGTCGCTCCGCGCCCGCCCGCAGCACCCCGTCGCTCCGCGGCCCGTCACCCTCAACACCTGGGAGGCCGTCTACTTCGACCACGACCTCGCTCGCCTCACCGCCCTCGCCGAGCGGGCCGCGCGGATCGGGGTCGAGCGCTTCGTGCTCGACGACGGCTGGTTCCTCGGCCGCCGCGACGACACCGCCGCGCTCGGCGACTGGACCGTCGATCCCGCGGTCTGGCCGGAGGGCCTCACCCCGCTGACGGACGTCGTCACCGGCCTGGGCATGCAGTTCGGCCTCTGGGTGGAGCCCGAGATGATCAGCCCCGACTCCGACCTGGCCCGCGCGCACCCGGAGTGGATCCTCGGCCCGGCCGGCCATCTCCCGGCCTCGGGGCGGCAGCAGCAGGTGCTCGATCTCTCGCAGCGCGGCGCGTTCGAGCACGTGCTCGACGCCCTCGACGCGCTGCTGATCGAGTACCCGATCGCGTACCTCAAGTGGGACCACAACCGCGACGTGATCGAGGCGGTCTCGCCCGCCACCGGTCGCTCCGCCGTCCACGAGAACGTGCTCGCGCTCTACCGCCTGCTCGACGAGCTGCGGTCCCGGCATCCCGGCGTCGAGATCGAGTCGTGCGCCTCCGGGGGCGCCCGCGTCGACCTCGGGATCCTCGCCCGCACCGACCGCATCTGGACGAGCGACTGCATCGACCCGCTCGAGCGGCAGACCATCCAGCCCTTCACCCAACTGGTGGTGCCGCCCGAGCTGATGGGGCAGCACATCGGAGGGCCGCGGTCGCACTCGACGCAGCGCACCCACTCGCTCGCCTTCCGCGCCGGCACCGCGCTGCCCGGCCACCTCGGCATCGAGTGGGACGTCTCGGATCTCGCCCCCGCCGTCGAGGAGGAGCTGACCGCCTGGGTCGCCTTCCACCGCGAGCACCGGGCGCTGCTGCACACCGGGACGGTCGTGCGCGCCGACCTCGCCGACGACGCCGCCTCGCTCTCCGGAGTCGTCGCCGCCGACCGCTCCGCCGCCCTCTTCACCTTCACCCAGCTGCGCACCGGCGAGACCTACCCGCCCGGACGGATCACGCTCCCGGGCCTGGACCCGGAGCGCACCTACTCCGTAGCGCTCGCCCCAGTCACGTCGCCGCTCGGCGGCCCCGGGCAGTCGCCGCTCGGCTGGGCCGAGCACGGGACCGCGCTCCGCGGCCGCGTACTGGGCACTGTCGGGCTCCAGGCCCCCGTCCTCGATCCGGAGCAGCTCGTCGTGCTCGTGCTCACCGCCCTCTGACCCGCCCTCCCGGCTCCGGAGCCGACCCGCTCCACGGCCGCCGCACCTGCTCTCGCACCGCCCTCCGCGGTCGAGCGCGCCCTGAGACCTGTCCCCACGCGCAAGGAGGCGCCGCATGTCCGCTCATCCGCATCCCCCCGGGTTCTCCCGGCGGCTGTTCCTCTCGGTGCCGCTCGCCGCGGCGTCCGCCGCCGCCCTCGCCTCCTGCGCCTCCCCCGGCGCCGGCGACGGAGTGACCACGCTCGACTTCTTCCAGTTCAAGGCGGAGGCGGTGGAGGACTTCGCGCGGATCATCCGCGAGTTCGAGGCGGCCAACCCGGACATCCGGGTCATCGCCAACAACGTGCCCGACCCCGACACGGCCATCCGCACCCTGCTCGTCAAGGACAAGGTGCCGGACGTGCTGACCCTGAACGGCAGCGGCTACTACGCCGACCTCGCGAAGGCCGGCGTGTTCCACGACTTCACCGGCGACGAGCTGGTCGAGCGGGTGAACCCGGCGGCCCTCGACATCCTCGCCGCCCTCGGCAGCTTCGAGGGGAAGGAGGTGAACGCGCTCGCCTTCGCGAACAACGCGGACGGGATCCTCTACAACCGCACGATCTTCGCCGAGAACGGGATCGAGGTGCCGACCACCTGGGACGAGCTGATCGCCGTCTGCGAGACGCTCACCGCCGCCGGGATCACTCCCTTCTACGGCGCCCTGCTCGACAACTGGACCGGCGCCCCCGCCTTCAACGCGCTCGGCGGGCAGCTGCAGCCGGACGGCTTCTTCGACGCGATGCGCGAGGAGGGAGCGGCGCTCGGCCCCGACTCCCCCGTCTCGTTCTCGAAGGACTACGCGACGACGATGGAGCGGCTCGGGCAGCTCTTCTCGTACACGCAGGAGGGCTCGTTCGGCCGCGGCTACGACGACGGCAACCAGGCCTTCGCCGCGGGCGAGGCGGCCATGTACCCGCAGGGCATCTGGGCGATCAACCCGGTGCGCACGAACAACCCGGACATCGACCTCGGCGTCTTCCCCTACCCGGTGCTCGACGACCCGGCGGACACGCGGGTCACCTCGGGCGTCGACGTGGCCGTCGCCATCGGCCGCGGCACTCCGAAGCTCGACGCGGCCCGCCGCTTCGTCGACTTCCTGCTGACCCCCGGAGTCGTCGAGCCGTACGTCGCGAGCCAGGCCGCCTTCTCGCCGCTGGTCGGCGCCGCACCCAACTCGGACCCCACGCTGGCCGAGCTGCAGCCCTACTTCGAGCAGGGACGGCTGATCGGCTTCGTCGACCACCAGATCCCCGCGAGCATCCCGCTCAACCCCACGCTCCAGGCGTTCCTCGCCAGCGGGGACGCCGACGCGGCGCTCCGGACCCTCGACAGTGAGTGGCGCAAAGTCGCGGCACGCACGACCAGGAAGTGACCCCATGACCACGACCACGACGGCCGCCGCGCAGGCGGTGGCGACCACTCCTCCGCCGCCCGCGCGCCGCAAGCGCACCATCGGCCGCACCTCGAAGACCTTCTACTGGATGACGGTCCCCGCCGTCCTGCTCTTCTTCGTGCTCCACACGGTCCCGGTCCTCACCGGAATCTTCTTCAGCTTCACGGACTACGCGGGCTACGGCTCGTGGGATCTGATCGGCGCCTCGAACTACCTCGCGCTCCTCCAGGACGACCGCGTCTGGAAGGCCTACGGGTTCACCTTCGGCTTCGCGATCGTGGCGACCGTGCTGGTGAACGTGATCTCGCTCGCCATCGCCGTCGCCCTCAACGCGCGGATCAGGTTCCAGACGGCGTTCCGCGGGATCTACTTCATCCCCTACGTGCTCTCGACCCTGGTCATCGGCTACGTGTTCCAGTACCTCTTCGCGAACTCGCTGCCGCAGATCCTCGGCGCGATCCCGGTGATCGGCGAGAACATCCTCGCGAACGCCGACTGGGCGTGGGTGGCGATCGTGGTGCTGGCGGTCTGGCAGGCCTCGGCCTTCTCGATCATCATCTACCTCGCCGGACTCCAGACGATCCCGGGCGAGCTCTACGAGGCGACCTCGCTCGACGGAGCGGGGAGGTGGCGGCAGTTCACCTCGATCACGTTCCCGCTGATCGCCTCCTTCTTCACGATCAACATGGTCATCTCGATGAAGAACTTCCTCCAGGTGTTCGACCACATCATCGCCCTCACCAACGGCGGTCCCGGCACCTCGACGGAGTCGATCACGCTGCTGATCTACCGCGGCGGCTTCCAGGGCGGCGAGTACGCCTATCAGACGGCCAACGCCGTCCTCTACTTCCTCATCATCATCGTGGTCTCGCTGATCCAGTTCCGAGTCCTCAGCCGCAGAGAGGCGTCGTTCTGATGACATCGACCATCACCCCCACGACCGCGATCGCCCTCGGCGAGCCCGAGGGGCGGCGCCGGCCCTCCCGCGACACCTACCGGATCAACTGGTGGGCGACCGCGCTCATCGCGGTCTGCTCGCTGACGATCCTCCTGCCGCTCTACTTCGCCGTCGTGACCGCGCTGAAGACGCCCGACCAGCTCGGCGGCACCGGGTTCGAGCTGCCGACCTCGATCTCGTGGGGCAACTTCGCCGAGGCGTGGACGGCGACCCGCTTCCCGCAGGCCTTCGTGAACACCGCGCTGATCACGGTCGGAGCCGTCGTGCTGACGCTGTTCTCGAACTCGATGGTCGCCTACGCGGTCGCCCGGAACATGCACAGGCCGTTCTTCAAGGGCGTCTACTTCTACCTGCTCGCCGCGGTCTTCGTGCCGTTCCCGATCATCATGCTGCCGGTGGTGAAGGAGACGGCCCTGCTGGGCCTGGACAACCAGGCCGGGCTGATCCTGCTCTACGCCGTGTTCGGGCTCTCGATCAACACGTTCATCTACACCGCCTTCATCCGCTCGATCCCGATCGAGCTCGAGGAGGCGGCGCGCACCGACGGCGCCTCGACCTGGCGGACCTACTGGCAGGTGATCTTCCCGCTGCTCGGCCCGATGAACGCGACCGTCGGGATCCTGACCTGCGTGTGGGCGTGGAACGACTTCATCCTGCCGCTCGTGGTGCTCTCGGACCCGTCCGCCCGCACCCTGCCGCTGGCCGAGTACGTCTTCCAGGGGCAGTTCAACACGAACTACACCGTCGCCTTCGCGTCCTACCTGATGGCGATGGCGCCGCTGCTGATCGTGTACCTCTTCGCGCAGCGCTGGGTGGTCAGCGGAGTGATGCGCGGGTCGATCAAGTAGCGGTCGCGGCGAGCGCCGCCTCGAGCAGGTCCGTGAGCACGGTGCCTCGCGAGCCCGCGTCCTCCGGGTGCCACTGCACGCACCAGAGCGGCGCGGACTCGTGCTCAAGGGCCTCGACGGTGCCGTCGTCGGCGCGGCCGACCACGA
>NZ_PSVZ01000038.1:0-14457 GCF_002932315.1 Rathayibacter sp. AY1C9 | reverse complement strand
GTCCCGTTCGGCGACGCGGAAGCCCTCGAGGCCGCGATCGACGACGACACCGTGGCGGTGCTGATCGAGCCGATCCAGGGCGAGGCCCGACCGGCCTCGCCATCGCCGCACTCGTCGTCGGCATCGTCGCGTTCCTCGTCGGCCTCGTGCCGGTCTTCGGAGCACTCGTCGGGATCGCCGCCGTCGTCCTGGGCATCCTCGCCCTCCGCCGCGGTCAGTCGAAGGCGATGTCGATCACCGGCGTCGTCCTCGGCGGTCTGGCCGTCCTCGCCTCGCTCCTGACGACGATCGGCTTCGGAGCCGCCGTGAACTCCGCCTCGAGCGACCGCCCGGCGGCCGTGATCGTCGAGTCGTCCGAGCCCACGACCGCTCCCGTCGTGCCGGCCACGGAGGAGGCGGAGGTCGTCGAGACGGCGGAGCCCGCACCCGTCGAGACGGCGGAGCCCGCACCCGTCGAGACGGTCGCCCCTGCCCCGGCGCCTGTCGAGACGGCGGCTGCTGCGCAGGTCTCGCCCGAGTTCGCCTCGGCACTCATCAAGGCGCAGAGCTACTCCGAGATGCTCCACATGAGCAAGGCGGGCCTGTACGGCCAGCTCACCTCCGAGTACGGGGAGCAGTTCTCGCCCGAGGCCGCGCAGTACGCGGTGGACACCGTCTCCGCCGACTGGAACGCCAACGCGCTGGCGAAGGCCAAGGACTACCAGGCCCAGATGGCGATGGCGCCGGAGGCCATCCGCGACCAGCTGACCAGCGAGTACGGGGAGCAGTTCACGAGCGACGAGGCCGACTACGCCATCGCGCACCTGAACGACTAGTCCCACTCGGACCGTCGCGGCACTGCGCGGCCACTGAGCAGGTCCTCCCGGAGCGCGCCGCCGTCCGTCGCCCACGACCCGGGCGACGGAGGGCGGCGGACCACCGGAGCCGGTTCAGGCCAGGACGGCGAGGGTGACGGGGAGCGCCTCGCTCCACCTGCCGGTCAGCCGCTCCTCGCCCTCGAGAAACGGCGGCGCGAGGACCCGCGCGAGGACGAGAGTCAGACCGTCGGCCGAGGCCGTGGTGGTCCGTGCGTCGCTGCGGACGAGCACCGTCGACGGCGGCCCGGACGCTCCGGCGCCTGATCCGCTGCCCTGCACCGTCGCGGTCGGCGGGCGGACGATGCGCTGCCCGTCCTCCTCGAAATGCTGCTCGACCTCCCGGGCGCCGGTGCGGATCGCCGTGGCGAAGGCGGCGATCGCGACGGGGTCGCCGGCACCGTCGTAGACCCAGCGACGACCGAGGACGGTGTGCTCGACGGTCGCGAGGAGATGCGCGTCACCGCCGGCGAGAGGCGAGCCGCGGTAGGTCAGCGGCACTTGGAGCGGCGGCTGCCCGGTCGACTGGACGATCAGCGTCTCCACTCCCACCTCGCCATCGGGGTCGTCGAACCGGTAGGCGCCGAGCTGCGTGAATCCGCCGCCCTCGCACCAGGGCTGCGTCGGCGCCCATGCCTCCACGATCTCGAGCTTCCCGGGGGTGATCGTCGCACGGTGCAGAAGGGCCATGCACCGAGAGTAGAGTCGGCCGATCCGTCCGAGGAGTGCCCGTCAGCGAGCGGCGCCCGCCGTCGCCGACTCGGGCAGGCTGCTCATCGGGAGCGTGTACTCGCCCTTCAGCGCCGAGATCCAGACGGTGGTCGGGGCGACGGCGGCGAAGTTCGAATTGAGCAGCGCCATCAGCGTGGTGTGCAGGGAGTGCGCGTCGATCGAGCCGGCGTCGTTCGAGATCGCGATCGCGCCCGTCGCGTCCGAGAGGACCTCGGCGCGGAGCCTGTGCGTCTCGGCCTCGGCGGCCGAGGCGAGGATGCAGTTGTTGGTCATGTAGCCGACGAGGGTGATCGTGTCGACGTCGTGCTCGCGGAGCCAGTCGAGCAGGTCGGTCCCCGCGAAGACCGTGCCGAACCGCTTCGTGACGTTCTTCCACGAGTCCGAGCGGCGCTTCTCGATCTCCGGGTGCAGCGCGAAGGACGGACCCGACGGGTCGAAGATCGGCGCTCCCTCGCCCGCGCTGTGCTGGACGACGGCGATCGGGAGGCCCGCGGCGGCGGCGGAGTCGAGGGCGGCGGCGATCCTCGGCAGCGACTGCGCGTGCGGCGGGTACTGGATCTCGAGCGGACCGCTGAAGTACTCCTGCTGCACGTCGACGAGGATCAGTGCGCGGCGCGGTGTGGTCATGAGGGGCTCCCATCGGTGGCGGACGTCCCCGATCCTCCCGCCCGGGGCTGGGAGCGGCGGTCAGCCACGCGGCCCGCGACCCGGTCGTGGGCGCAGGCCCACACCTCCTCGTGCTCGAGCGGAGTGAGGACGCCGGCGTCGAGCAGCCTGTCGGCCCGCCGCAGCGCGGCAGCGATCGCCGCCTGCTCGGCGACGGCGGGGGAGTCGACGTCCGCGATCACGAGCCGACGGGCGCAGGCCCGGCGGAGGCGGCGGGTCGAGCGGGCCGAGAGGAGCAGGAGCGACGCGGTCGGCAGGGCGAGCGCGGCCAGCAGGAGGAGCGGCAGCCGGTCGAGCGCGAGCGTCCCGACGGCGCCGGCGGCCGTCACGGCCACGACCAGCTGCGGACCGGCCGCGTGCAGGCGGAGGCGCCTCCGCTCCTCGGCGGAGGTGCCGGGCGCGAAGACGACGAGCTCGCTCCGGACGACGCCGTACCGGCTCGCACCGACGGTGTGGCGGCCCCAGCGGGGGCCGGCGTCGAGGACGCGGAGGAGCTGGTGCACGAGCGCCATCGTCTGCCCGCGACGGCGGGTGCAAGGGGATCCTGACGGAACGCGGACGCGTACCGGGCCGATCCGCACGGTCCGCTCGCGCGACGCTCACGACCCCCTCACGACGCGGGATCGCGCGCCGACGTCCCTCCCCAGCCGATTACCCGTGAGGAAAGCGTGAGGATCCGCTCATTCCGGGCGGGCGCGCTCCTCACGGCGAGTAGAAACATCCAGTGACCTCTTCCGTCGTCCGTGGCGACCCCGACGCCCTCGAACCCTCACCTCTCTCCTCCGCGCGCGCGGGCGGGGTGAAGGCGTGGCTCCTCGAGGGCCTCCGCGACGACTCCGGAGCGCACCCCGGCCCCCACGCGGCCACCGGCAGGACGCACTCGTGGTGGCGCGTCATGTGCCTCACGGGCGTCGACTACTTCTCCACCCTCGGCTACCAGCCGGCGATCGCGGCGCTCGCCGCGGGCCTGGTCTCGCCGCTAGCGACGATCGTCCTGGTGGTGCTGACGCTCCTCGGCGCGCTCCCCGTCTACCGCCGCGTGGCCCGCGAGAGCTTCCGCGGCGAGGGGTCGATCGCGATGCTCGAGCGCCTGCTGCCCTGGTGGGGCGGCAAGCTCTTCGTGCTCGTGCTGCTGGGGTTCGCGGCCACCGACTTCATGATCACGATCACGCTCTCGGCGGCCGACGCGACGGCGCACGCGGTCGAGAACCCGTTCGCCCCCGCCTGGTTCCACGGGGCGGAGGTGCCGCTCACGCTGGGGCTGATCGCTCTGCTGGGGATCGTGTTCCTGCGCGGGTTCCGCGAGGCCATCTCGATCGCGGTCGTGCTCGTGGCCGTGTTCCTCCTGCTCAACGCGATCGTGATCGCCGTGGCGATCGGGCACGTGGCCGAGAACCCCGTCGTCATCGGCGACTGGTGGTCGGCGCTCACGACCCAGCACGGGAATCCGCTGATCATGGTCGGCATCGCGCTCATCGTGTTCCCCAAGCTCGCGCTCGGGCTCTCCGGCTTCGAGACCGGGGTCGCGGTCATGCCGCAGATCCGCGGCGACGCGGGCGACACCGAGGACGCCCCGGTCGGCCGCATCCGCGGGGCGAAGCGGCTGCTCATCACCGCCGCCGTCACGATGTCGGCGTTCCTCATCACCTCGAGCTTCGTCACCACGCTGCTCATCCCGCAGGCGCAGTTCCAGCCGGGCGGCGAGGCCAACGGCCGCGCGCTGGCCTACCTCGCGCACGAGTACCTCGGCGAGGGCTTCGGCACGGTCTACGACATCGCGACGATCTGCATCCTCTGGTTCGCGGGCGCCTCCGCGCTGGCCGGCCTGCTCAACATCGTCCCGCGCTACCTGCCCCGCTACGGCATGGCTCCCCAGTGGGCCGGCGCCGTCCGTCCGCTCGTGCTGGTCTTCACCGTCGTCGCCTTCGTCATCACGATCCTCTTCCGCGCCGACGTCGACGCGCAGGGCGGCGCCTACGCGACCGGCGTGCTGGTGCTGATCACCTCCGCGTCCGTCGCCGTGTTCCTCTCGGCGAAGCGCAGGAAGCAGCGCAAGCGAGCAGTGGGCTTCGCGGTCATCGCGCTGGTCTTCGTCTACACGACGGTCGTGAACGTGGTCGAGCGGCCCGACGGCGTGCGGATCGCGGCGGTCTTCATCGTCGGCATCCTCGCGGTCTCGCTCGTCTCGCGCGTGCACCGCTCGTTCCAGCTGCGCGCCACCTCCGTGGTGTTCGACGCCGCCGCGATCGACTTCCTCACCACGGACGCCGACGACTACGGCGTGATCCGCATCCTCGCGAACGAGCCCGACGACGGCTCCGAGGCCGAGTACCGGGACAAGCTGGCGGAGGAGCAGCGCGACAGCAACCTGCCCATGCGCGGGCCGGTGCTCTTCCTCGAGGTGCACACCACCGACTCCTCCGACTTCGAGGAGGACCTGGTCGTGCAGGGCCGCGTCTGCCACGGCTTCCGCGTGCTCACGGTGACCAGCGGCAACATCCCGAACACCATCGCCACGGTGCTGCTCGAGATCCGCGACCTCACCGGCGTGATCCCGGACGTCTACTTCGAGTGGACCGAGGGCGGCCCCATCTCGAACATGTTCCGCTTCCTCATCACCGGCACCGGCGAGGTCGCCCCCGTCACCCGCGAGGTCCTCCGCCGCGCGGAGTCCCGCCGCGACCGCCGGCCGGGCGTGCACGTGGGCTGACGCCTGCTGCGCGGCGGGGGCGTGGCGGCGCGGAGGTGCCGCTCCTGCTGCGGGATGGCGCCGAGACGCCGCTCCGTCATCGAGACACCGCTGCAGGAGCGGTGTGTCGGCGGAGGAGGCGGCGTCCCGGCGCGCGGCGGCCCCGTAGCGTGGGCGCGGGCACCCGTCGGGGCGCCGACACCGACGAACGGACGACGATGACCCTCGAGGACCAGCGCGCGCACATCCTGACCGGCGCCGTGTACGACGACATGACCCCCGAGCTGGTCGCCGCGCGCGAGCGGGCGGTCCTCGCCTCGAACGCGTACAACGCGAGCTTCGGGCGTCCCCCGGTCGAGCGGGAGGCTCTGCTCCGCGAGCTCGTCGCCTCGGTGGGCGCGGACGCGCACCTCGAGCCGACGTTCCGGTGCGAGTTCGGGTTCAACATCACGATCGGCGACCGCTTCTACGCGAACTTCGACTGCATCCTGCTCGACGGCGCCCCCATCACGATCGGCGACGACGTGCTGTTCGGCCCGCGCGTCTCGATCTACACGTCGAACCACGCCCTCGACCCGGCCGAGCGCGCCGCCGGCGCCTGCACCGCGAAGCCGGTCGTCGTCGGCGACGGCGTCTGGATCGGCGGCGGCGTCACGATCAACCAGGGCGTCACCATCGGCGACGGGGCCGTGATCGGCTCGGGCAGCGTCGTCACCCGCGACGTCCCCCCGCTCACCATCGCGGCCGGCGTCCCCGCCCGCGTCCTCCGCTCGATCACCCCCGACGACCGGACCGGCTACCGCCCGGCCCACTGACGCCGACTCACGTCGGCTCCGGAAGGCCGGTTGCGAGACGCCGGCCACGAGACGTCGGCTCCGAGACGCCGCTCCCGGGCGGCGCGCGGCCGGCGGGCGGCGATCCGCCCTCAGGACTTCACGGTCGACAGAGGCTCGGTGATGCTCTCGAGGCTGCGGCGCTCGGCGTCGACGCCGAAGATCAGGGCGATCACGCCGCCGAGGATCATCACGGCGGCGCCGACGAAGTAGCCGATCGTCAGCGGGCCGCGGTCGCTGCCGTCGCCGATCAGGGCGCCGTAGAGGGCGGGGGCGACCGCTCCGGCGATCTGGCCGAGGGTGAAGAAGTACGAGATCGCCTGGCTGCGCAGCTCGAGCGGGAAGATCTCGCTCACGGTGAGGTAGGCGCTCGAGGCTCCGGCGGAGGCGAAAAAGAACGACACGCACCAGAGGATCGTCTGTGTCGTCGCGGTCAGGACGTCCATGCTGAAGAGGACCGCCGAGACGGCCAGGACCGCTCCCGAGACGCCGTAGGTGAGGAAGATCATCTTCCGCCGGCCCCACACGTCGAACAGGTGGCCGAGCACCAGCGGCCCGACGAGGTTGCCGATCGCGAACGGGAAGAAGAAGTACGAGATCGCGCTCTGCTCGACTCCGTAGAAGTTCTCGAGCACCAGAGCGTAGGTGAAGAAGATCGCGTTGTAGAGGAACGACTGGGTGATCATCATCGTCGCGCCCACCAGCGTCCGCTTCGGGTACTGCCGCAGCAGCACCCGGGCGATGGTGCGGAACGGGATGCTCTCCGTCGCCTTCACGGTGATCGCCTTCGCGTCGTCGACAGGCTCGAGCACGCCGCCCTCGGCCTCCACCCGGCGCGCGATCTCGTCGACGGTGCGCTCCGCCTCCTCCTCGCGGCCGTGCGTCATCAGCCAGCGGGGGCTCTCGGGGATGTGGCGGCGGAGGTAGATGATCGCCAGTCCGAGGATCGGGCCGAGGAAGAAGCCGAGGCGCCAGCCGACGTTCTCGGCGAAGAGCGCGTCGTTCAGGAAGAACAGGTTGGCCGCGGAGCCGAGAGCCGCGCCGCCCCAGTAGGTGCCGTTGATCGCGATGTCGACGCGGCCGCGGTACTTGGAGGGGATGAGCTCGTCGATCGCGGAGTTGATCGCCGCGTACTCGCCGCCGATCCCCATGCCCGCGAAGAAGCGGAACACGGCGAGGAAGACGTAGTTCGGCGCGAGTCCCGCCAGGCCGCTGGCGACCAGGTAGATGACGAGCGTCAGGATGAACAGCTTGCGCCGCCCGAGCTTGTCGCTCAGCCGCCCGAAGATCAGGGCGCCCGCGATCTGTCCGCACAGGTAGATCGTGCCGAGCAGGCCGACCTCGAAGGCCGAGAGCCCGAACTCCTTCGCGAAGCCGGCGGAGGCGACGATCTGGATCTCGAGTCCGTCCAGTACCCACGAGAAGCCGAGGCCGACGACGATCGACCAGTGGAAGCGGGTCCAGGGGAGCCTGTCGATGCGGGCGGGCACGAGGCTCCGGACCGGGCCGCGCGGACTGGTGGATGTCGACATGGCGAGCGCCTTCCTGTCGCCCCGGCGTCGTTGCGGAGGAACGCTGTCCCGAGCGCGGCGAGACGACACTAGACCCGCGGGCGGCTCCATATCGCCGGGCTATTCACCCCTTGTCACGGACCGCCGAGCGGGTGTATTCCGGGCATCATTGCCCGCCCGGAGGAGGAGCGCGGCGCGGAGCTCATCGGTCCGGATCCGGAGCGCGGCGCGGTGGACGCGAGCCCGGATCCGTCCCGCGGGGCCTGACACCGCCCGCCTCCTCGGCCTAGCGTGGAGGCATGATCGACGCGACGCCCGCGGGCACCCCCACCTACGTCCTCAGCGAGGGGCCCGTCTGGGATCCGGACACCGCCCGCCTCACCTGGGTCGACATCGAGGCCGGCGCGGTCCTGTCCGCCCCCGTCACCGCGGAGGGGATCGGAGCGATCTCGCGCACCGACGTCGGCGAGCAGGTCGGCGCCGCGCTGCCCCTGGGCGACGGGCGGACGCTCGTCGCGCTGACCCGACGGCTCGCGATCCTGGAGGTCGACGGCTCCCTCACGCGCGGCTCCGAGCTGCTGCAGGAGGGGCACCGCTTCAACGACGGCACGATCGACCCGCAGGGGCGCCTCCTGGTCGGCTCGCTGACCCTCGGCGAGTCGGCGGGCGACGACGTCCTGCTGCGCATCGAGCACGACGGGTCCGTCACCGTGCTCGACGACGACCTGCGGCTCTCGAACGGACTCGGCTTCTCGCCGGACGGCTCTGTGCTGTACTCGGCCGACACCGAGTCGGGCGTGATCCACCGCCGCTCCTACGCGGACGCCGAGCACGGCCCGCGCGAGCCCTTCGTCGAGCTCGAGGAGGGCGTGTTCGCCGACGGACTGACCGTGGACGCCGACGGCCGCGTGTGGGTCGCGGTCTGGGGCGGGAGCGGCGTCCGCGTGTTCGAGGCCGACGGCAGCCCGGTCGAGGGCGAGGGCATCAGGATCGACGCCCCGCACTCCTCCAGCATCGCCTTCGCGGGCGAGGACCTGGACATCGCGGTCGTCACCTCCGCCTCGCGCGACCTCTCGGCGGACGAGCGGGCGCGTCATCCGCACGCCGGCGGACTGTGGATCGCGCAGCCCGGAGCCCGCGGCCGCGCCGCCACGCGCTGGGTGGAGGGCCCTCTGCCCTAGGCGCGGCCGGTCGCCCGTCAGACGGCGGGCGCCGTCGGCGGGCTCGGCTCCGACGCGGGCTGCGGCACGAGGGTCAGCCGCGAGATGCGGTAGCGGTCCGTCTCGGCCACGCGGAGCAGGTGGTCGCCGACGAGCACCGAGTCGCCCACGACGGCCACACGGCCGATCCGTTCGAGGACGAATCCGCCGACCGTCTCGTACGGACCCTCGGGCAGCTCGATGCCCAGCTGCTCCGCCAGGTCCTCGAGGATCATCCCGCCGTCGACGTCGTGCAGCTGCTCGGCCGCCTTCGCGTCGACCGCCTGGCGGGCGCCGTCGTACTCGTCGTAGATCTCGCCGACGAGCTCCTCGAGCAGGTCCTCCAGCGTGATGATGCCGTCGGTCCCTCCGTACTCGTCGATGACGACGGCGATCTGGTGGCCGTCCTGCCGCATGGTGCGCAGGGCCGCGAGCACCTTCGTCGTACCGGGGACCGCGAGGATCGGGCGGGTGATGTCGGCGACGCTGCTCGCGGTGCCGGCGCGGCCCGCCTCCGGGAACGCGGACATCAGGTCGCGCACGTGGACGAAGCCGAGCACGTCGTCGAAGTCGTCGCCGACCACCGGGTAGCGCGAGTGCGGCTGGTCGAGGACCGCCGCGTAGCCCTCGGCCACGCTGAGCGCGCCGCGGAGGAAGTCGACGTCCGGGCGCGGGCGCATCACCTCGGCGACGCGGCGGTCGTCCGCGCGGAAGATGTCGGTGAGCAGCCGGCGGCTGTCCTCGTGGATCTCGGTGTTGCTGGAGATCATGTCGCGCACCTCGTCGGCCGAGACGCTCTCGCCCTTCTCGCGCGGGTCGGCGCCGAGGAGGCGGACGACGGCGTCGGTCGAGACGGACAGCAGCCAGATCACGGGGCGCATCAGGCGCGCGAGGGCGTTGAGCGGGGGCGCGAGGGCCTTGGTGAACGCGACGGACTTCTGCATCGCCAGGCGCTTGGGGACCAGCTCGCCCAGCACCAGGGAGAGGTACGCGATGACGAGGGTCATCAGGATCAGGGCGACGGTCGAGGCGGCGGAGGCCGAGAGGCCGAGCGACTGCAGCGGCGGCACGAGGTCGGGCGCGATGGTCGAGGCGCCGTACGCCGAGGAGAAGAAGCCGGCGAGCGTGACACCGATCTGGACCGCGGAGAGGAACGTGTTGGGGTTGCGGACGAGCTCGGCGATGCGCCGGCCGCGCTCGCTGCCGGCCTCGATCGCGCGGACCTGGCTCTCGCGGAGGCTGACGATGGCCATCTCGGTGCCCGCGAAGACGCCTCCGAGGAGGACGAACAGCACGACGAGGCCGATGTTGAGGAGGGTGTCGAGATCCACGCCGACCAGAGTAGGGATGCCGGCCGTGAGAACGCCTCGTGGACTCTCAGGGAGTGGGTCGGGCGGGACGACGCCCCCGCCCGCCCGCTCAGGACGCGTCGGCCGGGCGCACGCCGATCGTGAGGATGAGGTTCGCGTAGATGCGGCGGTCGCCCGAGGCGATGGTGAGCGCGACGTCGGGGGTGCGCGCCTCGGCGTAGAAGGCGTGCCGCTCGAGCGAGGTGAAGGGGACGCCGTCGAGGGACCGGCGGAAGGAGTCCTGCGCGGGGACGTCGATGCCGGGCGCGGGGGTCATGACCGTCGCCTCCTCGACGACGATCGCCGAGAGCAGGGCGTCGAGGATCTCGTCGACGGTCAGCATGTCGGGCCGGAGGTTCAGGTGCACCAGGGCGGAGTTCGGTCCGAGCGTGGTGCCGACGGGGTAGTTGCCGTCGGCGATGAGGACGCGGGAGCCGTGGCCGGCGCGGGCGAGCGCGTGCAGGATCTCGGGGTGGAGGAGGGTCGTGGTCAGCAAGAGGAGCTCCTAGAGGTCGTGGAGGTGGGCGACGGACGAGCCGGCGAGCAGGCGGCCGGGGAGCCTCCGCTCCTGGGGACCGGGCTGCTCCGCCCCGGAGTCGAGGCGGAGGCGGACGAGGGCGGCGGCCTCGGCGGCGATCGCCTCGGTCGGCTGGGCGATCGTGGTCAGGTGCGGGCGGACCACGCGGGCCAGCTCGACGTTGTCGAAGCCGACGACGGAGAGGTCCGTCGGCACGCGCAATCCGGAGTCGCCGAGGGCGATCAGGGCGCCGACCGTCAGCTCCCGGTTGCTCGCGAACAGGGCGGTCGGCCGGGGGCTCAGGGCGAGGACCCGCTCGACGGCGGCGACCCCGCTCTCGACCGTCAGCGGGCCGCGCACCACGGCGTCGGCGGCGGGGTGGACGCCGCGCTCGGCCAGGGCGGCGAGGAAGCCGGCGGTCCGCTCCCGGGTGGAGGACACTCCGTCCTCCCCGCCGAGCACCGCGATCGAGCGGTGGCCGTGGTCGAGGAGGTGGCGGGCGGCGGAGGCGCCGGCGCCCGCGTTGTCGAGCGCGACGCGATCGGTGACCAGTGCGTCGTCGATCCAGTCGACGGCCACCACGGGGGTGCCCTGCTCGGAGGCGCGGCGCAGCGCGTCGACGTCGCCCGCGGACGGCACCGCCACGATCCCGTCGACCATCTTCTCGAGCAGCAGGTCGACCGCGGCTCCCGGCTCGGGGCGGCTCACGCCGACCAGCACGCCGATGCCCTCTCCGCGCAGGGCCCGCTCGAGGCCCGCGATGATCGAGAGGTGGAACTCGTTGTCGAGGGCGGGCAGCAGCACCCCGACCGTGCGGGAGCGCCGCGAGCGCAGGCCTCGAGCGAAGCCGTTGACGCGGAAGCCGACCTCGGCGGCCGCCGTCTCGATCGCCGCCCGGTTCTCGGGGCGCACCGGGAGCCCGTTGTAGTGCTTCGAGATGGTCGAGAGCGAGAGGCCGGTCAGCCGCTGCAGGTCCTTGTAGGTGGCCACGTCACAGGGTGGCGCGGGGCGAGCCGTAGCCGCTCCAGCCCGGGATCGTGCCGTCGGCGTCCCACAGGTCGAGCCAGCCGGTGCTGCCGGGCCAGAGGAAGACCTGGCCCTTGATCAGCCGGTTGTTGCGCTCGGCGCCGCGCAGCGCCTCCTGCTCCTCGGCCGTGAGCACCAGGGAGGCGGCGGCCAGGTTCGCCTCGATCTGCTCCGGCTTCACCGCGAACGGGATCGGGATCTGGCCGCGGTTCACCGCCCAGGCGAGGCACACGACGGCCGGATGCACGCCCCGCTCGTCGGCGATCGCCCGCACCGCGGGGTGCTCGATGTCGACGATGTCGCCCTCCACCCGGTCGCGCTCCGGCCGCGACGGCGAGCCCAGCGGCGAGTAGCCGATCGGCTGGATGCGGTGGTCGAGGCAGAAGCGGAACAGCTCCGGCTGCTGGAAGCAGGGGTGCAGCTCCATCTCGTTCAGCTGCGGAGCGATGCGGACGTCGGCGAGGATCCGCTCGAGCTTGGGGATCGTGACGTTGGAGGTGCCGAGGTGCCGGACGAGGCCCCGGTCGACCAGGCCCTCGAGCGCTTGCCAGGTCTCGAGGAACGCCTCGTGGACGTAGGGGCGGGCGTGCGGATCGCGCGCGTCGGTCTCGGCGTGCGGCGGGTGGTGGTTGGGGAAGGGCCAGTGCACGAAGACGGCGTCGAGCACGTCGAGGCCGAGGTCGGCGAGCGAGCGCTCGACGGAGGCGACGGCCGCCGCGGGCTCGTGCGCGTCGTTCCAGATCTTCGACATGACGAAGAGCTCGTCGCGGTCGACTCCGGAGTCGGCGATCGCCCGGCCGACGCGCGGCTCGTTGCCGTAGACGGTGGCGCAGTCGAGGAGGCGGAAGCCGGCGCGGAGGGAGTGCTCGACCGCGAGGCCGACGGTCTCGGCGTCGTAGCGGTCGGAGCCGAACGTCCCGGCGCCGATCGCGGGGATGCGGCTGCCGCTCGCGAGGACGCGGTGGCTCGGCGGAGTGGGGGCCATGCGGATCCTCCTGGTGCGGCGGCGAGGGCGAAACCTTGCGCTTCACGGTAGGCGGGGGAGGGTAGCGGCGTCAACGATTCTGTGGATCGATGTGCGTAACGTTTCGTGCGGTGGGTGCTTTCATCCTCCGTTCCTGCCCCGCCCCCTCGAGAGTCCAGTAGTTGTCGCACTCGAGCGCGACTGCGACGACTCCTGGACTGTCGAGAAGAGCCCCGCCCCTCCGCTCAGACCAGCCGGCGCGACTCCTCCGTGACCACGCGGAACCAGCGCGCGCCGTAGCCGTCGAGGGGCACCGACACGGCGCCGTCCTCGCCGAGCGGGAGCGACTCGCCGCCGAGGGAGTCGACCAGCCGCGCCCCGGCGGGGGTGTCGGGGAGCGTCAGGCGCACCGTGCGCGGGTTCGACGCCAGGTTGTGCACCGCGACGGTCGTGCCGGTCGACGCGGACATCCGGTGCGCGAGCACGCTCGGCTCGTCGCAGGGGAGGTGCGTGTACTCGCCCCAGCCGATCTCCGGCGACCGCCGGTACAGCCAGGCGAGGCCCTTCACGTGGGCCAGGATCGAGTCCGGATCCTGGAGCTGCGCGGCCGCGTTCACGTGCTCGGGTCCGAAGCCGCCGCCGGGAGGGGCGGCGATCAGGTCGGAGGCGTCGGCACGCGAGAACCCGCCGTTGGCGGCGCTGCTCCACTGCATCGGGGTCCGCACGGCGCTGCGGCCCGGGATGTCGGCGTTCTCGCCCATCCCGATCTCCTCGCCGTAGTACAGCACCGGGGTCCCGGGCAGCGAGAAGACCAGGCTGTGGACCAGGCGGACGCGGCGCGGGTCGCCGTCGACCATCGGCGGGAGGCGGCGGACGATGCCGCGCCCGTGGATCCGCTGCGACTGCTCCGGAGCGAACGCCGCGAAGACCTCGTCGCGCTCGTCGTCGCTCAGCTGGTCGAGGGTGAGCTCGTCGTGGTTGCGCGCGAAGTTCGCCCACTGACTGCCGACGGAGATCTCGGGGCGGCTCGCGAGCGCCTCGACGAGCGGCGCCGCCTCCTCGCGGGCCAGCGCGAGGTAGAGGCGCTGGTTGCCGATGAAGTCGAACTGCATCGACAGCTCGTCCGCGTCCTCGCCGCCGAAGAAGCCGAGCTGCTCCTCGCGGGTCACGTTGACCTCGCCCAGCAGCATCGCCTCGCCGGAGCGCCGCGAGACGAAGCGGCGCAGCAGGCGCAGCCACTCGTGCTCGTCGCGTTCGCCGGGCTCGATCAGGTAGGGCACCGCGTCGACCCGGAAGCCGTCGACGCCCAGCTGCAGCCAGAACCCGATGAGCTTCGCGATCTCGTCGCGCACGGCCGGGTTCTCGGTGTTGAGGTCGGGCTGGTGCCGGTAGAAGTGGTGCAGGTAGTACTGGCCCGCCTCCTCGTCGCGGAACCAGACGCCGTCCTCCGCGTCCGGGAACACGTTCGCGGGCTGATCGGCGGGCGGCTCGTCGCGCCAGACGTAGTAGTCGCGGTACGGGCTGTCGCGAGAGGAGCGGGCGGCCTGGAACCAGGGGTGCTGGTCCGAGGTGTGGTTGACGACGAGGTCGACGATCACACGCATCCCGCGGTCGTGGGCGGTCCGGATCACCTCGACGACGTCGCCGTGGTGCCCGAAGCGCTCGTCCACTCCGTAGAAGTCGCTGATGTCGTAGCCGTTGTCGCGGCCGGGGGACCGGTAGAACGGCGCGAGCCAGAGGCAGCTGACGCCGAGCTCGGCCAGGTAGTCGATCCGGTGGACGAGGCCCTCGAGGTCGCCGACGCCGTCGTCGTCCCAGTCCATGAACGTCTTCACGTCGAGGTTGTAGAAGACGGCGGTGCGCCACCACAGGTCGCTGGTGTCGGTGACCCTCATGCGCGGGGCTCCGGGCGGGAGGAGGCGGAGGGTGCGGGGGAGAGGGGCGCGGGCGCGGGTGTGAGCGTGCGGTTGCCGGCGGTGCGGGTAGCGGCGTGCTTGTGCTCGTGATGCGTCACGGAGGGGCTCCAGGGGTCGGGATGAACATCGCCCCATCATCGGCGTCGGCCCGGTGAGAACACCGGCAGCGGCCTCCCGAGTGCGCTCCGGGGACGGAGGCGC
>NZ_PSVZ01000065.1:0-528 GCF_002932315.1 Rathayibacter sp. AY1C9 | reverse complement strand
CGGGTTGGGAACGCGTCGGGGCGGTGGAGTCGGGTACATGCACGCTGTTGGGTCCTGAGGGACCGGGCCGGCTGCCTTCGGGTGGCGGGGTCGACTCTCTGGATCTTTTTCTCACGCCTGGGTGTGTGGGAGAGGGATACCGCCCGTATTTTGAGAACTACACAGTGGACGCGAGCATCTTAGATTCACGGCTTCGGTCGTGGATCGACAAGATTCGCATGGCGCGGCTTTCGGGCTGCGGTCATGCAAATCATTGGATCTGCAACTTTTCGAGTTGTAGTTTCTTAACTCATGTGATTAGCAAGTTCATAAGAGCAAACGGTGAATGCCTTGGCATCTGGAGCCGAAGAAGGACGTCGTAATCTGCGATAAGCCTCGGGGAGCTGATAAACGAGCTGTGATCCGAGGATTTCCGAATGGGGAAACCCCGCCAGGCCCCTTGTGGTGACCTGGTGACTCCCGCCTGAATATATAGGGCGGGTAGAGGGAACGTGGGGAAGTGAAACATCTCAGTACCCACAGGAAGAG
>NZ_PSVZ01000037.1:0-16087 GCF_002932315.1 Rathayibacter sp. AY1C9 | reverse complement strand
GTCCCGTCCCGTCCCGTCCCGTCCCGTCCCGTCCCAGGAGGACCGATGCCGTCCCGCTCCGCCCGCACCACCGGGATCGTCCTCGCCGCCCTCGGACTCGTCGCCGTCGTCCTCGCGATCGTGCTGCTCGTCCGGCCCGCCGGCGGGGGAGCGCCCGGCGCAGCCACGGCGTCCGCGGGCCCGTCCTCGGCGCCGTCCGGGACCGCTCCGGCGACGTCCGCCGCTCCCGGCTCCGCGGAGGCGGCCGACGGCGCCGCCGCCCCCGCACCGACGGTCTCCGCCGCTCCGTCCGGCACCGAGCCGGGCACCGGATCCGACGATCCTCCCGCGATCGTCTCCTTCGCCTCCACCCCCGCCTCCGTCGACTGCGAGGGCGACCGCACCGCATCCGTCCCGCTCGCCCTGTCGTGGGAGACGAGCGGAGGCGCCACCGCCCGCCTGGCCGTCGGCACCACCGACGCGAGCGCGGGCGAGCCCGTCGACCTCGCGGCGTCCGGCTCCGCCGCCGTCACCGCCGACTGCCGCGACTCCGAGACCCTGATCACCCTCGCCGTCCTCGCTCCCGACGGCACCACCGCCCAGCGCACCCTCGTCGTCCCCGCCTCCTGAACCGCTCCGCCCGCGCGGAGGCGGTCACGGAGGCGTCGAGCGGCCCCGGCACGGCAGAATGGGACACGATGACCTCCACACCCCCTCCGCTCGGCCTGCTCCTTGACGTCGACGGGCCCATCGCGAGCCCCGTCACGCGCACGATCTCGCTCCCCGAGATCGCCGACGACCTCGTCACCCTGGCCAACGCCGGCATCCCGATCGTGTTCAACACGGGCCGCTCCGACGCGTTCCTGCGCGAGCGGGTCCTGCCCGCGCTCCTCGAGCGCGGCGTCTCGGCCGAGGCCCGCATCGTCTGCGTCTGCGAGAAGGGCGCCGTCTGGTTCACCGTCGACTACCGCGGCACCTCGGAGCCGATCGTCGACGAGTCGCTCGCGATCCCCGAGCCGGTGGCCCGCGACCTCGAGCGGATGATCCGCTCCGACTACGACGACCTGGTCTTCTTCGACGAGACCAAGCGCGCCATGGTCTCGGCCGAGCAGCTGGTCGACCTGCCGAGCGAGGACTACCTCGAGCGCCAGCTCGTCTTCGACGCCGACGCCCTGCAGATCATGACCGCCGCGGGCCTCGGAGTCGAGCGCCGCGGCATCCGGTACCCGAACGAGGAGGGGACGGTCGACTTCCGCATCGACCCGACCGTCATCTCGACCGACATCGAGTCGAACCGGCTCGGCAAGGACCTCGGCGCCCAGCGCGCCGTGGAGCTGCTCGGAGCGACCGGCGCGATCCCGCAGCGCTGGCGCACGGTCGGCGACTCCCGGAGCGACTACGCGATGGCCGACTGGCTGTTCGAGCACGCCTACGACGTCGCCCACGTCGACGTGCGGCCCGCAGAGGGCGTGCCCGAGAAGCCCTACCCGGTCCTCGTCGTCGACGGAGCCGTGAACGACGCGGCCGGCGCCGCCGTGCTCCGCCGCTGGACGGAGCTCGTCGCCGACGAGACGACGCCCGAGGTCGGCGGCGCGATCTCGCTCCATGCCCGGAGCTGATCCGCAACCCTCGTCCCTCGTCGCTCAGGCCCGTTAGCGTTCGAGCATGAGAATCGCAGTCACCGGTGGATCCGGCAAGCTCGGCCGCCACGTCGTCACCCGCCTCCGCGCCTCCGGGCACGAGGTCTTCAATCTGGACCGTGCGGGGGACCGCGGCGCGGGCTTCGTCCGCATCGACATCGCCGACTACGGCCAGGTCGTGGACGCGCTGCAGTCGGTGAACGACCAGTACGAGGGCATCGACGCGCTCGTGCACCTCGCCGCGATCCCCGCGCCGGGCCTCGTGCCCGACGTCGCCACGTTCCACAACAACATGATCGCGACGTTCAACGCGTTCCACGGAGCGATCCGTGCCGGCATCCGCAACGTCGTCTACGCCTCCAGCGAGACCGTGCTGGGCCTGCCCTTCGACGTCCCGCCGCCCTACATCCCGGTCGACGAGCAGTACCCGGCGCGCCCGGAGTCGGTCTACTCGCTCACCAAGCACCTCGAGGAGCAGATGGCGATCGAGCTGTGCCGCTGGCACCCGGACCTGAAGATCACGGGCCTGCGCTTCTCGAACGTCATGGACGAGGCCGACTACGCCGAGTTCCCGTCGTTCGACTCCGACGCGCTGCTGCGCAAGTGGAACCTCTGGGGCTACATCGACGGACGCGACGGAGCGCAGGCGGTCGAGAAGGCGCTGCTCGCCGAGACGACCGGGTTCGACCGCTTCATCATCGCCGCGGCCGACACCGTGATGACGCGCCCCAACGCCGAGCTGGTGGCCGAGGTGTTCCCCGGCGTCGAGCTGCGCGGCGACCTCGGGACAACCGGCACCCTGCTCTCGATCGACCACGCCCGCGAGGTCCTCGGCTACGCCCCCGAGCACTCCTGGCGCGACTCGCAGCAGGGCTGACCTGCGGGCCCGGCGCATCGAGATCCGCGCTGTTCGTCGGTGGGGTGGATCCCGATACGCGGGCTGCGCCCGCTCCTCGATCAGCAGGGGTGCGGTCGGCCCGTGACCGTGCCGGTCGAGGAGCGGCAGCGCGGCGTCTCGAGACCCGCCCTGTTCGTGCGCGGCTCGGCTCGCCGCCCCACGCACGAGCGCGCCCGGTCCGCAGGATGACTGCAGGCCGGGCGCGCTCCGTGGAGCCGAGGATCAGCTCGGGATGTAGTTGAAGGTGTCGGGGTCGGGGCCGGTGCGGTGGCCGCGGTCGAGCGCCGTGATGTCGGTCATCGCCTCGTCGTCGAGCTCGAAGTCGAAGAGGGCGAAGTTCTCCTCCACGCGCTTGCGGGTGACCGACTTCGGGAAGACGATGTCGCCGCGCTGGATGTGCCAGCGGAGCACGACCTGCGCCGGGCTGCGGTCGACGTTGCGCGCGATGCGGGTGATGGTGTCGTCGTCGAGGACGAGGCCCTGCGCGATCGGCGACCAGGCCTCGGTCGCGATGCCGTGCTCGGTGCCGTAGGCGCGGAGCTCCTGCTGCACGAGGTAGGGGTGCACCTCGATCTGGTTCACGGCCGGGACGATGGTCGCCTCGGCGCGGAGCCGGTTGAGGTGGTTGGTCTGGAAGTTGGAGACGCCGATCGCCTTCGCCTTGCCGCTGCGGTAGATCTCCTCCATCGCCTTCCAGGTCTCCAGGTAGTCGCCCACGTTCGGGAGCGGCCAGTGGATGAGGAAGAGGTCGACGTAGTCGAACTGCAGCTCGCCGAGGGTGACGTCGATCGCGGCGAGAGCGTCCTCGCGGGCGTGGAAGCCGTTGTTGAGCTTGCTGGTCACGAAGACCTCGGAGCGGTCGAGGCCGGAGGCGCGGACGGCCTCGCCGACGCCCGCCTCGTTGCCGTACATCTCGGCGGTGTCGATGTGGCGGTAGCCGACCTCGAGGGCCGCCAGGGTCGCGTCCTTGGTCTCGGCCGGGTCGATCTGGAACACGCCGAAGCCCAGCTGCGGGATCTCCACGCCGTTGTTCAGGGTGATCGTGGGGACCGTTGCGGTGTCGTCGCTCATGAGCGAGTACGTCCTTTCGTCGGGGCGAGGGCGCAGTGGAGCCGCGCCGTCGTGCCTCCAGTCCATCGCCTGCGGCTCTCAGCATCAACCCCTTGCGCGCTCGGCGGACATCCAGCTTCCCCGCGGAGGAGGAGTCGGATCCCCTGAGCAGAGGTGCGCCCGCTCCGGGAACGCCGAAGGCCCCCGGCACGGATGCCGGGGGCCTTCGGGGAGCGCGACTTACGCGCGGGACTTGCGGCCGACGATCGCGCCGTAGATGAGGAGGACGACGATCGCACCGACGACGGAGACGATGATGCTCACGATGTTGATGCCGTTGACGGCGTCCTGGATGCCGAACAGCGTGCTGAGGAAGCCGCCGAGCAGCGCGCCCACGATGCCGAGGACGATCGTGATGATCCATCCGCCGCCCTGCTTGCCCGGGAGGATGAGCTTGGCGAGCGCCCCGGCGATGAGGCCGAGGATGATCCAGCTGATGATGCCCATGATGTTTCTCCTTCAGTTCGTGCTCGATCGGCCGTTCCGATGCGAGCGGAGACACCGGCGGGCCGGTGTCCGGTGAGTCGTGGAAGCGGGGGTCAGCGGAGGCGGCGCTGCACCTTGTCGCGGGCCTTGCTCGCGATGGCGGTGAGCTGCTTGGCCTCGCGCTTGGAGGTCTTCTTGAGCTTCTTGCGGGTCTTCTTCGTGGCCGGGTCGTTCCACACGCCGAGTGCGAGGTGGCGCAGCTCTTCGTAGCGGCCACGGCCGGCGCGGGAGCCGAACACGTAGGCGGTGAAGGCGACCAGTGCCAGCAGGACGAGGCGGGGATTCATGCGGTGACCCTTCCATCGGAGAGCACCGGGTCGTGCTCGACACCCATTTGACTCTCCTGCGCAATCCGTGACAAACCACGGCCCGACCATTGACAGGGACCCCTCGCATCGTGTTCCGCGTGCGCGTGTACCCGATTCAGCCGCAGGCCGGAGACGGCTCGGCCGGGAAGCGAGCGTGGAGGTAGTGGCCGTAGCCGCCCTCGACCCGGTTGTCGCGGCGGCCGGAGGTGACCACCTCGCCGCGGTCCGTCGCTCCGACCCGGGCGCCGCTCGCGCGCAGCCGCTCGACGAGCAGGACGTCCTCGTGCAGCGGCTCCCGGCCGAAGCCGCCCGCCGCGAGGTATGCGCTCGCGCGGACGCCGAGGTTCGCGCCGTGGATGCTGCCGATCGACTCCTCCCGCGCGCGGACGTCTCGCCAGCGCGAGTAGGCGCCGGGGGAGAGGTCGGCCGGGTCGGGCCGGACCGTGCCGATCAGCGCGTCGTGCCGTCGGGCGTGCTCGACGTGGGCGGCCAGCCAGTCGCGGGGGACCACGGTGTCGGCGTCGGTGTTGGCGATCCACACCTGCTCGAGCGGAGCGGTGACGGAGGAGAGGGCGTGCGCGATCCCGGCGGAGCGGGCGGCGCCGACTCCGCAGCGGGCGAGCTCCAGCACCTCGGCGCCGGCGGCGCGGGCCCGCTCGACGGTCGCGTCGGAGCAGCCGTCCGCGGCGACCACGAGGCGCATCCCGATGCCGGCCGCCCGGTGGGCGAGGTGGGTCGCACTGGCCTGGACGGAGGCGATCAGGCCGCCGATCCGCTCCTCCTCGTCGCGCGCGGGCACGACGACCAGCACCTGCGCGAGCCGGCTCACACCAGCCCCGTCCGGCGGGCGACCGAGCGGGAGTCGCGGGCGTGGACCTCGAGCAGGACGTCCTCCTCCTCGTGGCGGGCGAGGCGGTGCAGGCCCAGCTCGGCCACGGCGGACTGCACGGCGTCGCCGCCCAGAGCGAGCCCCTCGATCGGATGCCGCCAGTGCACGGTGACGAGCTCCCCCGCGGGGGCGAGGGCGTCGCGGATGGTGCGCAGCACGCCGGGGAGGGCGTCGCCGAGGTAGTAGCCGACCTCCGAGAGCACGACCAGGTCGAACGGACCCTCCGGCACGCCGCGGGTGATGTCGTGGTGCTCGACCCGCACGTGCTCGAGCGGAGCGAGGCGGCGGGCGGCGCGCTCGACGGCGGCGCTCGACACGTCGATCGCCAGCAGGCGGTCGGCCCGGTCGGCCAGCGCCTCGGCCAGCACGCCGATCGAGGCGCCGATCTCCAGCACGGAGCCGTAGCGCTGCTCCGGCAGGCTCGCGAGGGTCAGGGCGCGCTTGCGCTGCTCGTACCAGCGGCTCGTGTACCCCCACGGGTCCTCGTGGCGGGCGTACAGCTCGTCGAAGTAGCTCATGCGATCCTCACCAGCCGGTCGTTCCCGGTGAAGGTGCGCAGGAAGAGCGGATGGAGCACCGGACCGGTCCCGTCGGGCCCGGGGCGGGTCTGGCTGGGATAGCGGGAGCGGGCGCGGCGGGTGCGCTCGAGCAGCTCGTCGTCGAGCGGCAGGCGCACGAGATCGCCCCACGGCACCTCGGGGTCCTCCGGGTCCGCCCAGTGCCACAGCCAGATCGGCGCGGCGAGGAGCGGCTGCCCGAGCTCGCGAGCGACCTCCGCGCAGACCTCGCCGACCACGCGGTGGTCCCGGTGCCCGTCCCCGGTCCAGGTGGAGAGGAGCAGGACGGTCCCGGGGGCGCCGGCCGCCCGCTCGCGCACCTCGCGTGCGATGCGCTCGTGGTGCTCCGGGGTTGCCGAGTCCGGCACGTCGAGGAAGGCGAGCCCGATGCCGGGGCCGAGCTCCGCCAGTGCGTCCGAGGCCTCCCGCCGGCGCTCGGCAGCGAGGTCCGCGTCCCGCTCCCCGTGGGCCGCGGCTCCGTCGGTCACGACGACGACGTCGACCGCGATCCCGCGCCGACGCGCGAGCGCGATGGTGCCGCCGCAGCCGAGGGTCTCGTCGTCGGCGTGCGCCACGACCACCAGGACGCGCCGGATCCCGTCGGGCAGGGTCAGCTCCGGGAGGCGGTCGCGGCGGCCGTCCGCGGTCCAGCGCTCGAGAGGAGTGCCTTCGAGGCGCCCGTCGAAGGGCCGGCTCACCAGGAGGCCGCCTCGCCCGAGGCGAGCACGGCGCGGCCGAGAGCGGCGTCGTCGCGCTCGGCGTGGTGCTGGCGGACGTAGAGCGCGAGATCGGCGACGCGCTTGGCGTGCTCGGCGTCGAGGGCGAGCGGAGCCGGGCCGAGCGCGCGGCCGGCGCGGAGCAGGATCTCCTCGACCGCTCCGGCGACGCTCGCCCGCACGCGCTTGGCGAGCAGCGAGCCGCGGGGGCCGTCGGCCTCGCCCGCGTCGACCGCCGCGGCGGCCTCGTCCAGCGCCCGGCGCGACGCGGAGAGCGCCGTGTCGATCGCTCCGAGGTGGGCCAGGAGGTGCGGGTCCTCGCGTCGGGCGGCCGCCGCCGCGACGGCCGCCGCGACTCCGAGGGCTCCGCCGTGCCAGCAGGCGGCGACGCCGATGCCGCCCCAGGCGAAGCCGGGCCGCGAGAGGTACCAGCCGGCGTCCCCCACGGGGACGGCGCGGGTGCCGGAGAAGCGGACCGGTCCGCTGGGCACCTCCGTCAGGCCCCGCGCGTGCCAGGCGTCCTGCTCCGGCGTCGCCGTCCCGTCGCGCAGCGCCACGGCGAAGAGGCGGCGCTCGCCGGAGGCGTCCCCGACGTGGGCGGTGACGAGGGCGGCGTCGAGGCGGTCGGCCAGCGAGCACCAGGGCTTCACTCCGTCGAGCAGCCAGTCGCCGTCGCTCTCGCGCGCGACCAGAGGATCCCCGCCGCCCTCGGCCGCGAAGACTCCCCAGGCGGCGTCGGCGGCGACTCCGAGTCCGGACGGGTCGAGCTCCGCCTCGCCGAGGATCGCGAGAGCGTCGAGGTGCGGCTCCACCGCGCGCGCGACGCCGAGGTCGTGCCGAGCCAGGCGCTCGAGGAGACCGTGCAGCTCGGCGGTGCGACCGGTGCCGGGCCGGGGCGCGTCGGTGCTCAGACCGCGCGCGAAGCCGAGTGCGCCGTCCACGTCGTGGGGGAGGAGAGAGGAGGAGTGCTGGTCCATCGCCTCCGAAACTACGCAGTCGAGCGGGCGGCGTCCGGCGATTGTCCCCGGACGGACGGGGTGCTAGGCGTCAGATGTCGAGGTCGTTGATCCTGTGCAGGAGAGAGGCGAAGAGCTCGACGTCGGCGAGCGCCCAGCTGCGCAGCTCCTCGTGCATCAGCGCCTGGTTCGAGCTGCGGATCTCGCGCAGCCGCGCAGCGGTCGCCGGAGTCACCGAGAGGATCGTGGCGCGGCCGTCCTGCGGGTCGGGGGTGCGCTCGAGGAAGCCGAGGCGGTCGAGCGCCGTGATCTGGCGGCTGAGCGCCGACTTGTCCATCTCGAGGAGCTCGGCCAGCACGCCCGAGTGCACGGGTCCGCGGCGCTCGAGCGCCGAGATCGTCTTGTAGCCCAGTGGCGTCAGCTCCGGGTGGAGACGCTCGGCGTAGGAGCGCATCGCCGCCCGCACACGGTTGAAGAGGGTGCTGAGCTCGCCCTCCACCGAGGCGATCGCGGAGTCGACGTCGCGGGCGGAGTCGGGGGTCGGGCCGGTCATGCCTCCAGCATCCCGCGCGAGGACCCTCCTCCTCGACTTGCGCCCGCGCGCCGCGATGACGTACGCTTCCCGAAGCCAAAGACCGCCGGTTTCCGGTGTGCGCACGAGCAGGGCCCCGGCCCCGCGGATCGCCACCGGACGAAGGATTCGCGAAGCGAATTGCCCGCGCAGGTGCACGAGTTCAGTTCCGCCTCACCGCGATCCCGAAGCTCCGCGCCCCTGTGCCGGAGCTTTTTTCTTTGCCTGCCTTCGGGCTACCGGCACGAGAATTCACAGGAGTAGCCATGGCGAACAAGGAAGCCTCGGTTGCCGAACTCACGGAGAAGTTCCAGAGCTCGACGGCCGTTCTGCTGACCGAGTACCGCGGTCTCACTGTTGCTCAGCTCAAGACGCTGCGCAAGGACATCAGTGAGCACGCAACCTACGCCGTGGTGAAGAACACGCTGACCAAGATCGCGGCGAACAACGCCGGTATCTCGTCCTTCGACGACGAGCTCGCTGGCCCCTCGGCCATCGCGTTCGTGCACGGCGACCCTGTCGCCGTCGCGAAGTCGCTGCGTGCCTTCGCCAAGGCAAACCCTCTCCTCGTGGTCAAGGGCGGTTACTTCGACGGTAACCCGCTGACCGCAGAAGAGGTGGGCAAGCTCGCCGACCTCGAGTCCCGCGAAGTTCTGCTCGGCAAGCTCGCCGGCGCCTTCAAGGCCTCGCTGTTCGGCGCCGCATATCTGTTCAACGCTCCGCTCTCGAAGGCCGTTCGCACGGTCGAGGCGCTGCGCGAGAAGCAGGAGTCCGCGAGCTGATGTCTTCCCCTTCCGGGAAGCAGTGCGCGCGCGGTTCGTAGACAAAGAAAAACAAGGAGAAAAATCATGGCAAAGCTCACGCAGGACGAGCTCATCGAGGCCTTCAAGGAGCTCACGCTCATCGAGCTCTCGGAGTTCGTCAAGAAGTTCGAAGAGGTCTTCGAGGTCACCGCTGCGGCGCCCGTCGCCGCCGCCGGTGTGGCCGGCCCGGCCGCCCCCGCCGAAGAGGTCGAGGAGCAGACCGAGTTCGACGTCGTGCTCGAGGCCGCCGGCGAGAAGAAGATCCAGGTCATCAAGGAGGTGCGCGCCCTCACCAGCCTCGGCCTCGGTGAGGCGAAGGCGCTCGTCGACGGTGCCCCCAAGGCGGTCCTCGAGGCCGTCAACAAGGAGACCGCCGAGAAGGCCAAGGCTCAGCTCGAGGGCGCCGGCGCGACCGTCACCGTCAAGTAATCCCCTTCACCCGTCGCGGGTGCCGGCTCCGGTCGGTCGCTCGTCAGGGTGACGCAGGCACGCCTGCAGACGCAGGGCGTCGTCTCCTCGGAGGCGGCGCCCTTCGTCGTTCCCGGCCGTTGGCGGCGCGCGCCCCTAGGATCGGAGCGTGACTGCTCACGATCTGCTCGCCGGGCTCCCCGCCCGCGACGTCCCGCCCAGCGAGGTCTCGCTCAGCGAGCTCCTGAGCGACTTCGTCTCGGTGACGCACCGGATCACCCGCCTTGCCGCCCAGGCGACCGGCAACCAGGAGTCGCAGGCCGTCTGGCGCACGCTCTCGGTGCTCCTCTCGATGGGCCCGATGCGCCTGGGGGAGCTCGCCTCCCAGAGCCGCGTCTCGCAGCCCACGATGACCAAGATCGTGAAGAACCTCGTCGAGACCGGCTGGCTCGACCGCATCGCCGATCCCCTCGACGCGCGCGCCTGGCAGATCCGCCTGGCTCCCGCCGGCGCGGACGCGCTGAACGCCTGGCGGACCGACCTCGGCGACGCGCTGACGCCGATCTTCGCCGATCTGACTCCGGAGGACCGCCGCGTCCTCGAGCGCGCCGTCGAGATCATGCACGAGCGCCTCGTCGTCGGCCCGCGCGACTGACCCCCTCCCGCACGGTTCCGCCGCGCGGCACACTGGTCGCGTGCAGATGCGACTCGAGCTCGTCCCCCTCCCCGTCAGCGACGTCGACCGCGCGGTCGCCTTCTACACGGAGGTGATGGGCTTCCACCTCGACCACGACGTGCGGCCCTCCGCCGCGATGCGCGTGGTCCAGCTCACCCCGCCCGGCTCGGCCTGCTCGATCGTGGTCGGCAGCGGGATGGGCCCCGGTCCGGAGGAGGGCGTCGTCCGCTCCCTCCACCTCGTCGTCGACGACATCGCCGCCGCTCGCGCGGAGCTCGTCGGCCGCTCGCTCGAGATCAGCGAGGTCCAGGACCTGGGCGGCGTGCAGTACGCGTACTTCGCCGATCCGGACGGCAACACCTGGGCGCTCCAGGAGATCGGGAGCAGGACGCCCCCGGAGTGAGTCAGTCCTCGGGCCAGCGGACCCGGGCGTCGACGTCCGGGTGCTTGCGCAGCCAGGCCGCGACGAAGGGGCAGCGCGGGACGACCGTGCCGCCCGCCTCCGTGATCGCGGTGACCGCGGCCAGCGCGAGGATGCTCCCGAGGCCGTGGCCCTCCCACGCGTCGTCGACGACGGTGTGGGTGAGCGTCACCTCGTCGCCCTGGCGGGTGTACGCGGCGAAGCCGGCCGGGGTGCCGCCGACCTCGATCACGAAGCGGGACCGCTCGGGGACGTCGCGGACGGTGGGGGTGTCGGAGTCGCTCATGCTCCGATTCTCGCTCCCCGCGGCGCCGAGGTGCTGGTGCGGATCACCAGCGAGGCGGGGATCAGCGTGTGGCGGGCCGGGGGAGGGGGCTCGCCGCGACCGAGAGCGGCCAGCGCGTCCAGCACCAGCGCGACCGCGAGCTCGCCCTGCTGACGCGGGTCCTGGCGGATCGAGCTGAGACCGAAGAGCTCGGCGAGGGGGTGGTCGTCGATCCCGATGACGGAGACGTCCTCGGGCACCGAGAGGCCGAGCTCGCGCGCCGCGAGGATGATCCCGATCGCGATCTCGTCGGAGGCGGCGAAGATCGCCGTCGGCCGGGTCCGCGGGTCGCCGAGGACCTGCCGTCCGGCGCTGTGCCCGCCGGGGATGTCGAAGGTGGTGGGCACGATGTCCTGCGCGCCCGGCTCGAGGCCGGCGGCGGCGAGCGCCTGGCGGAAGCCGTCGCGGCGCTGCGTGTGGACGTGGAAGTCCATCTCCTCCTCCGCGAGCCCGCCGATGTGGACGACCCGCTCATGGCCGAGGGAGAGCAGGTGCTCCGTGGCGAGGCGGGAGGCGGCGACGTCGTCGATGCTGAAGGTGGGGATGCCGGGGAGCTCGCCGCCGATGCCGACGATGGGCTTGCCCAGGGCGAGGAGCGCCTCCGTCTCGTGCGGCGATATCTCGAGGGTGACGGCGACGATCGCGTCGACGCGCTTGCGGACGAGGTAGTACTCGAACACGCTCCGGCGGGCGTCGAGGTGCTTGTCGATGTTGTAGAGGAGCAGGTCGTAGCCGGCGGCGAGCAGGGCGCGCTCGATGCCCTCGATGATCCCGGCGAAGAACCACTGGTTGATGATCGGGATGATCACGGCGATGTTGTTGCTGCGGCCGGTGACGAGGCTGGAGGCGTTGGCGGAGACGACGTAGCCCAGGCTCGTCGCGGCGCGCTCGACGCGCTGCTTCGTCCCCGCGGAGACGTAGCCCCGGCCGCTGAGCGCGCGCGAGACCGTCGCCTTCGACACTCCTGCGAGCTCGGCCACCTCTTCGATGCCTGGCACGGCGTTCCTCCCGACCGTCCGGCCTCGATGCTGGAAACGGTTCCAGGAAGTTATACCCCGCCCGGCGGCCGGGCGTCGCGCCGAGATCGACCTCCGCCCGGCCCGGCCGCCGCGATCGCTGTTCTGACGCCGAATCGTTATCTCAGAGAGCGCTCTATCACCGGCGTTGTGCTTTCATCGTTCTTGTGGAAAGGTTTCCCTCCGTGGGAGCCCACCCACACGAATCCGGTGATCCGCTCGGAGTTCCTCCTGGCATCGCCATCACCAGCATCCGAGTCGTCGCGGCACACGCTTCGAGCCGCCACAGCCTCCCGATCCCGATCGGCGAGGAGCGGCCTGCTCGGCTGGTTCCACCACTCAATGAGGAGGAAGAATGCGGTCATCCCTGCACCGCCGTATCACCGTCCCGGTCGCCGTTCTGGCAGCGGCCGGCATCGCACTCGCGGGCTGCTCCAGCAGCAGTGACCCCAACGACCCGAACGCCGGCGGCGGCAGCTCGGCCGGCACGGTCGGCACCGCCGACGGCGTCGTCAACGTCTACGGCACCATCAACGGCGACGAGGCCACCCTTCTCGAGCAGTCCTGGGCGGACTGGGAGAAGGAGAGCGGCATCGAGATCAAGTACACGGGCGACAAGGAGTTCGAGAAGCAGATCGGCATCAAGGTCCAGGGTGGCGACACCCCCGACCTCGCGATCTTCCCGCAGCCGGGTCTGCTCGCCGACACCGTCGCCTCCGGCAAGGTGCAGGAGCTCCCCGAGGGCGCCCTCGCCAACGTCAAGCAGAACTGGTCCGAGGACTGGCAGAAGTACGGCCAGGTCGACGGCACCCAGTACGGCGCGCCGCTGATGGCGTCCGTCAAGGGCTACATCTGGTACTCCCCAGCCAAGTTCAAGGAGTGGGGCGTCTCCGTTCCCACGACGTGGGACGAGATGGAGGCGCTCGGCAAGACGATCGCCGAGAAGACCGGCGGACCGTCCTGGTGCGCGGGCTTCAACTCCGGTGAGGCCTCCGGCTGGCCCGGAACCGACTGGATCGAGGACGCCGTCCTCCGCGAGGCCGGCCCCGACGTCTACGACTCCTGGGTCGCGGGCGACACCCCCTTCACCGACCCGGCCATCAAGTCCGCGTTCGACTCCGTCGGATCGATCCTCCTCGACCCGACCCTCGTCAACGCCGGCTACGGCGATGTGAAGTCGATCAACTCCACCGCCTTCGGCGACGTCGCCCAGAACATGGCGAACGGCACCTGCGCGCTGACCCACCAGGCCTCGTTCTTCGAGGGCTTCCTGACCTCGGCCGGCGCCAACGTGGCCGAGGACGGCGACGTGTGGGCCTTCCTCACCCCGCCGGTCAAGGCCGACGACGCCCAGGCCGTCACCGGTGGTGGCGAGATGGTCGCCGCGTTCTCGAACGACGAGGACACCGCGAAGGTCCAGGAGTACCTGGCCAGCGCCGACTGGGCCAACAGCCGCGTCTCCCTCGGCGGCGTCATCTCCGCGAACACCGGTCTCGACCCGGCCAACGCGGGCAGCGACGTCCTGAAGGACTCCATCGCGATCCTCCAGAACCCGGACACCACGTTCCGCTTCGACGCGTCCGACCTCATGCCGAAGGCAGTGGGCTCGGACAGCTTCTTCAAGGGCATGGTCGACTGGATCGACGGCACGAGCACCGACCAGGCGCTCGAGGAGATCCAGGCCGGCTACACCTCCTAGCAGCGGAGCAGAGCCGCCGCTCCCGAGTGGCGGCTCAGCTGTGACGGCCCGGCCCCCGGATCCACGGATCCCGGGGCCGGGCCCCTCCTGAGTCCAGAGTCGCACTCGAAAGGGCGTCCATGTCCCCCATCACCATCTCGGGGTTCTTCCAATGGCTGGCGGGAATCCCGCCGCTCGCGCAGATCCCGCTCATCCTCCTGGCCTTCGCGGCCGTGGTGGCGCTCATCCTCTTCTTCGTCGAGATCGCGCCCCGCCGCGGCACCGGCTACACGGTCCTCCGGCTCGCGGTCACGGTCGTCCTGCCGGTCGTCCTCCTGCTGGTCTTCGGCCTCTACAACTCCGTCCTCTGGGTCGCGGTGGTGGCCGCCGTCATCGGCGGCGCGCTGTTCCTGCTCGACTTCCGGTCCCGCAAAGGCGCGGGCTACGGACTCCAGCTCATCGCGTTCATGGCACCGGCCGCCTTCTTCATCCTCATCGGCCTGATCTACCCGACGATCACGACGGCCATCAACGCGTTCATGAAGAACGACGGCTCCGGATTCGCCGGCATCGACAACTTCGTCTGGGTCTTCACCAGCCCCGACGGCATCACCGCCTTCCTGAACACGGTGGTCTGGGTGCTCCTGGCCCCGATCACGGCGACCGCGATCGGTCTCGCCTACGCGGTCTTCATCGACAAGAGCCGCGGCGAGAAGTTCTTCAAGCTGCTGGTCTTCATGCCGATGGCGATCTCGTTCGTCGGCGCGTCGATCATCTTCAAGTTCTTCTACGACGTGCGCCAGGGCGAGCAGATCGGCCTCCTCAACGGCATCCTCACCGCCTTCGGCGCCCCGCCGGTCGACTGGCTGGGACTCGAGCCGTGGAACACGCTGTTCCTCGTCGTCGTCCTCATCTGGACCCAGGCCGGATTCGCCATGACGGTGCTCTCCGCCGCCATCAAGGGCGTCCCCTCCGAGCAGCTCGAAGCGGCCTCGCTCGACGGCACCAGCGCGTGGCAGTCCTTCTGGAACGTCACCGTCCCCGGCATCCGCTCCTCGATCGTGGTCGTCCTCACGACGATCTCGATCGCGTCGCTGAAGGTCTTCGACATCGTCTCGGCGATGACCGGCGGCCGCTCCGACACCACGGTCCTCGCGTTCGAGATGGTCCGCCAGTTCCAGCTCGGCGCCCGCAGCGGCTACAGCGCGGCCCTCGCGGTCATCCTGTTCCTGCTCGTGCTCCCGATCGTCGTCTACAACGCCCGCCAGCTCGCCAAGCAGAGGGAGATCCGATGAGCGTCACGCCCACTCCGATCCAGGTTCCGGTCGACCGCAGCACCGAGCGCGCGCTCGCCCGCGGCGAGTCCAGGATCGAGGCGGCCAGCGGCAAGGTCAAGAAGGCGACGACATCGCGCGGCGCCACTCTCGCCGCGCTGATCATCGCCGTCATCTGGACCGTCCCCACCCTCGGCCTGTTCATCTCGTCGTTCCGCCCCGCGAACGACATCAAGACGACCGGCTGGTGGACGATCTTCGCCAACCCCGGCTTCACCCTCGACAACTACGCGAACGCGCTCAACTCCGGCGACAGCCTGACCCTGGGCAAGGCGTTCGTGAACTCGCTGGTCATCACGCTGCCGGCGGCGCTGATCCCGATCACGATCGCCAGCCTCGCCGCCTACGCATTCGCCTGGATCGACTTCAAGGGCCGCAACACGCTCTTCGTCCTCGTGTTCTCGCTCCAGATCGTCCCCATCCAGATGGCGCTCGTGCCGCTGCTGCAGCTGTTCTCGGACGGCCTGCGCATCGGAGGGCTCTACATCCTCCCCGGCCTCGGGGTGAACGGGTTGGACGGCTCCTACGCGAAGGTGTGGATCGCGCACACGATCTTCGCGCTCCCGCTCGCGATCTTCATGCTCCACAACTTCATCTCCGAGATCCCCGGCGAGGTCATCGAAGCGGCACGAGTGGACGGCGCCGGACACGGCCAGATCTTCTTCCGCATCGTGCTCCCGCTCTCGGTCCCCGCCATCGCCTCCTTCGGCATCTTCCAGTTCCTCTGGGTCTGGAACGACCTGCTGGTCGCGACGGTCTTCACCTCCGGACAGGGGCTGCCGATCACGAAGGCGCTGCAGGACCTCACCGGCTCCTACGGCCAATCGTGGGAGCTGCTCACGGCCGGCGCGTTCATCTCGATCATCGTGCCGCTCATCGTGTTCTTCTCCCTCCAGAGGTTCTTCGTCCGCGGCCTCCTCGCCGGCGCCACCAAGGGCTGACGACCCGCGGGGGAGCCGTGGGCGGCGTTGTCGTCGTCGGCGGTAGCTCCGCTACAGCTCTCCTCCTCCGCCTTGCCCACGACACCCCCGCGGGCCGTCAGCACTGCTCGTCGGGGGGAATAGGGTGCACGAACGAAGGCCCGGGTCCTGCTGCGCAGGACCCGGGCCTTCGTCGTGCGGTGGCGCCGGGGGCGGCCACCAAGGGTGGGGGGTACGGCGCCGGAGGCGGCCGACGGGGCGCGGCGCGGGCTTGCACGACTTCGCCGTGGGCGGAAGGGCGGATGCGCAGCTCCCCCATGACCGTGTTGCCGACGGTCGCGGTGAGGTAGGTCTGCCAGACGCCGAGGATCGCCGAGAACGCCCAGACCAGCACCA
>NZ_PSVZ01000036.1:0-16096 GCF_002932315.1 Rathayibacter sp. AY1C9 | reverse complement strand
GGGGGCGGGCCGCGACGGGGCGGCGGGGTCGGGCGCGGCGGCGGGCTCGCCGGGAGGTGCGACGGTCGCCCAGGAATCGGGCATCGGCGGCTCGACCGGCGGCATGTCCTCCTCCGGCGGCTCCTCGTCGAACGGGGGCTCGTCGCCGGCGGGAGCGGCTTCAGCGGCGGCGAGGGGGGCGGCGCGCACCGGCTCGGCGGCCGCGGCGGGGGCCTCCACCGGAGCGGAGGGAGCAGCCGCCTCGGCCGCAGGGGTCGGATCGGCGGGGATCGCCACCGTGGCCCAGCCGTCGGAGCCGGTCGCGGCCGGGATCGGCGCAGCCGGAGCGGGCGCGGCGGTCGCCTCGACGGCGGCGCGTTCGGCCTCCGGGGCGGCTGCGCGAGGCTCGACGCGGGCGATGTACTTCACCCGCAGGCCGAGGACCTGCTGGATCGCCTGACGCAGGTACTCGCTGACTCCGGGCTGCCCCGCGGTTCCCGGCATCTTGAACGACTCGACGTCGTTCTGGCTCGGGAACGAGAGGGTCAGCACGTCGTCCTTGAGGGCGCGCACCTGGGCGGTGTAGGCCACCAGCCAGGCGGTCATCTTCGCCTTCTGCACGACCTCGAGGATCTCGGGCCAGGTGTCCTTCATCCGCTGGAGGGTGACCGCGCCGTCGGCGGGTGCGTCGCCCGCGGCCGCAGCGGGTGCGGAGGCGGCGGCCGCGGAGGCGGCGGCCGCCTCAGTGGACGCAGCGGCCTGATCCGACGGCTCCTGCTCGACCGGCTCCGGACGAGCCGCCGCGGCGGTCGTCGCGCGGGGGCGTCCTGACTCGGCCGGCGCGGACTCGTCCGCCTCCGGGGCGGCCGCCGTCTCGTCGGGCGCCGTCACCGGCGGCGCAGCGACCGGTGCGGACGCCGTCACCGGCGCCTCGGTGCGCGGAGCGGCCGCGATGGACTCGGGCACCGAGCCGGGAGCGGCGGCGTGCGAGGCGTGGTGGGGCTCGGGCGCACGGGACGGCTCGGACGCGCGCGACGCCTCGGACGACCGCGGGGCGGGCGCCGCGGACTCGCGCGGCGCGGCCACGTGCCGCGGGCGCTCCTCCTGGGCCGCAGCGGGCGCGATGCCGGCGCCGGTGCCGTGCACCAGGGTGCGGGCGATCATCAGCTCGAGGTGCAGGCGCTGCGAGGTCGCACCGGTCATCTCGGTGAGGGCCTCGTTGACCACGTCGGCGATGCGCGAGAGCTCGGCCAGGCCGAGCGCGCGCGACTGGCCGGCCATGCGGTCGAGCTCGTCCTGCGAGACGCCGCGGAGCACGGCCGAGGCCGCTCCCCCGGTCGCCGCGACGACGATCAGGTCGCGGAGCTTCTCGAGCAGGTCCTCGACGAAGCGGCGCGGGTCCTGCCCCGTCTGGATGACGCGGTCGACCGCTCCGAACGCCTCGGCGGAGTCGTGCTCGGCGAGCGCGTCGACCACCTCGTCGAGCAGGGCGCCGTGGGTGTAGCCGAGGAGGGCGACGGCCCGCTCGTACTCGACGGTCTCGGCCTCGGAGCCGGCCATCAGCTGGTCGAGCAGGGAGAGCGTGTCGCGGACGGACCCGCCGCCCGCGCGGACCACGAGCGGCAGCACGCCGGCCGCCACGTGCACGCCCTCGCGCTCGCAGAGCTCCTGCGTGTAGTCGAGCATCTGCGCCGGCGGGACGAGCCGGAACGGGTAGTGGTGCGTGCGCGAGCGGATCGTGCCGATGACCTTGTCCGGCTCCGTGGTCGCGAAGATGAACTTCACGTGCTCCGGCGGCTCCTCCACGATCTTGAGCAGCGCGTTGAAGCCCTGCGGCGTGACCATGTGCGCCTCGTCGAGGATGAAGATCTTGAAGCGGTCGCGCGCCGGGGCGAAGATGGCGCGCTCGCGCAGATCGCGCGCGTCGTCGACTCCGTTGTGGCTCGCCGCGTCGATCTCGACCACGTCGAGCGAGCCCTGGCCCTCGCGGCTGAGCTCGACGCAGCTGTCGCAGACGCCGCAGGGGGTGTCGGTCGGGCCCGTCGCGCAGTTGAGGCAGCGGGCGAGGATGCGCGCCGAGGTGGTCTTGCCGCAGCCGCGGGGGCCGCTGAAGAGGTAGGCGTGGTTGACGCGGTTGGTGCGGAGCGCCGTCATGAGCGGATCCGTCACCTGGGACTGGCCGATCATCTCGGCGAACGTCTCGGGCCGGTACCGGCGATACAGGGCTGCTACCACCCGTCAACAGTAGCCGCGACCTCCGACACCGGAGCCGGGACGGCGGAGACCGGAGCGCGCGTAGCCTCGGTCCCGTGCTCCCGCTGCCTCCGCTCCCCCGCTTCGACGCGGTCGTGCTCGCCGGCGGACGCGCCTCCCGCCTCGGCGGCGCGGTCAAGCCGCTCCTCCGGCACCGCGAGTCGACGCTCCTCGGCACCGCCCTAGCAGCCGTGCGCGGAGCCGAGCGGAGGGTCGTGGCCGGACCGTCGTCGCTCGCACCGGCCGTCGACGGCGCCGAGCTCGTCCAGGAGGATCCGCCGTTCGGCGGCCCGGTCGCGGGCCTGGCCGCCGCGCTGCCCCTGCTCGACCGCCCGGGCGCTCCGGACTGGGTCGTCGTGCTCGCCGCCGATCTCGTCGCCCCCGCTCCCGCCGTGCACACCCTGCTCGAGGTCGCGTCGAACGCCGTCGAGGCCTCCCTCCTGGCCGTCGACGCGAGCGGCCGAGCCCAGCAGCTCCTCGGCGTGCACCGGCGAGCGGCCCTCGTCGAAGCGCTCACCGCGCTCGGCGATCCCGACGGCTCCTCGGTGCGCGCCCTCCTCCGGGACCTTCCCCCGCGGCTCGTGACGGTGCCCGGAGGGACGACCGACGACGTCGACGCGCCCGCCGACGCGCACCGGCACGGGATCGACCTGCCGGGCCCGCGCGGCGCAGACTGAGCGGATGGACGACACGACCGGCCCCCGCCCCTCCGCCTCCGACGGCGCCCGCCCCACGGAGGAGGTGCTCGCCGGCTGGTGGGCCGAGCTGTGCTCCGCGCTCGGCCTCAGCGAGGTCCCGGTGGACCCGGACGCCCTGCTCGCCCTCGCCGGTCGCGCGGCGCACGGAGTGGTCCGGCCGGCGGCTCCGCTGACCACGTTCCTCGCGGGCTACGCGGCGGGCCTGGCCGGGGGCGGCCGGGACGCGCTCGACGCGGCGCTCACGGCCTCGCACCGGGCGGTGGACGAGCGTACGCACGCCTCCTGAGACGCTACTCCACCGGCCTCGATCCGGCACCAGGCCGACGCCGTACGGTTCCCCCGAGTCCCGGTGCCGCGGCTCGGACCGAGAGCGGCGCAGGACTCCCGCGGCCGACTGCGCCGCGGTCGTCCATCTGAAGGAGCCCCGCATGTCAGGCAACAGAGCCGTCGCCTACAAGTCCCCCGGAGTCGTCGAGGTCATCGACATCGACTACCCCACCTTCGAGCTGAAGGACGGACCCGGCGTCAATCCGGCGAACATCGGGCGGAAGCTGCCGCACGGCGCCATCCTCCGCACCGTCTCCACCAACATCTGCGGCTCGGACCAGCACATGGTCCGCGGCCGCACCACCGCTCCGTCGGACCTCGTGCTCGGCCACGAGATCACCGGCGAGGTCGTGGAGGTCGGCCCCGACGTCGAGTTCGTCAAGGTCGGCGACATCGTGTCCGTGCCGTTCAACATCGCCTGCGGCCGCTGCCGCAACTGCAAGGAGCGCAAGACCGGCATCTGCCTCAACGTGAATCCGGACCGCCCGGGCAGCGCGTACGGCTACGTCGACATGGGCGGCTGGGTCGGCGGGCAGGCCGAGTACGTGATGGTCCCCTACGCCGACTGGAACCTCCTGGTGTTCCCGGACCGCGATCAGGCGCTCGAGAAGATCCTCGATCTGACGATGCTCTCGGACATCTTCCCGACGGGCTTCCACGGCGCGGTGACCGCCGGGGTCGGCGTCGGGTCCACGGTCTACGTCGCAGGAGCGGGACCGGTCGGACTCGCCGCGGCGGTCGGAGCGCAGCTGCTCGGAGCGGCCGTCGTGATCGTCGCGGACCTCAACGAGGAGCGTCTGGCGCAGGCGCGCTCCTTCGGCTGCGAGACGGTCGACGTCTCGAAGGGCGATCCGGCCGGCCAGATCGAGCAGATCCTCGGCGTGCCCGAGGTCGACTGCGGAGTGGACGCCGTCGGCTTCGAGGCGCACGGCAACGGCGCCGACTCGGGGAAGGAGGCGCCGGCGACGGTGCTGAACTCGCTGATGTCGATCACCGCGGCGGGCGGCGCCCTCGGCATCCCGGGCCTCTACGTCACGGGCGACCCGGGCGGAGTCGACGAGGCGGCCCAGGAGGGCTCGCTGTCGATCCGCCTCGGGCTCGGCTGGGCGAAGTCGCTGTCCTTCACCACGGGCCAGTGCCCTGTCATGAAGTACAACCGGCAGCTGATGATGGCGATCCTGCACGACCGGGTCCACATCGCCGACGCGGTCCAGGCCACCGCGATCAGCCTGGACGACGCTCCCCGCGGCTACGCCGACTTCGACAAGGGCGCCGCGAAGAAGTTCGTGCTGAACCCGAACGGCTACCTGGGATGACCGACGGGGCGGGTCCTGCCCAGGGCCCGCCCCGAGCCCCGGGAGAATGGACGGGATGAGCGCGCACGGGCACGAGGCGACCGACTGGGACGAGGCCAGGCGGATCGTCGGCGAAGCGGTGGCGCGCTCCGGCGTCTCGACAGTCCCCCTCCTCGACGCCCGCGGAGCCGTCCTCGACCGCGCCGTCACCGCCGCCCGGCCGCTCCCCCACTACGACTCCTCGGCCATGGACGGCTGGGCCGTGCGCGGACCCGGGCCCTGGCCGCTCGAGGACGGCACCGCCGCGCCGATCGTCACCGGAGCCGCCGTGCCCGACTGGAGCGACGCCGTGCTGCCGTCCGAGCAGGGCGCGGTCCGCGACGACCTGCTCACGGCGCGGGCGCCCCTCCCGCCCGGCCGCCACGTCCGGCGCGCGGGCGACGAGGCCGCCCGCGGAGCCGTGCTGGTCGATGCCCGGACCCGCCTCACTCCCGCGCACCTCGCCCTGCTCGCGGTCGCCGGGATCGACGCGCTCGACGTCCGCCCGACCGCCGCGGTCGACCTGCTCCTCACGGGGGACGAGGTCGACACCGAGGGGATGCCGCCCGCCGGACGGGTGCGCGACGCGTTCACGCCGCTGCTGCCCGCGCTGGTCGAGCTCTCGGGCGGAGCCGTGGGAGAGGTCGTGCGCCGCGGCGACGACGAGGAGGCGATCGCACGGACGCTGCTGGCGGGCACGGCGCCGATCCTCCTCACGACGGGCGGGACCGGGCGCTCCCGGGTGGACGCGGTCCGTCGCGCCCTCGATGCGGTGGGCGCGCGCGTCCTCGTCGACGGCGTCGGAATGCGCCCCGGCCACCCGACCATGGCTGCGCTGCTGCCGGGAGGGACGCTGGTGATCGCGCTGCCGGGCAACCCGCTCGCCGCCCTGCTCGCGGCGGTATCCTTCCTGCCGCCGGCCCTCGACGCGGCGTCCGGCGCCGCTGCCCGGCCCCTCGGCCGGGGCGTCCTCGCCGAGCCGCTCGGGCGCGCGGGGACCACGGTGCTCGTGCCCGTCTCCTCCGGCGAGGACGGCTGGCGGGCATCCGCCGGCATCCGCTCGCACATGCTCACCGGTCTCGCCGCCTCGGAGGCCGTGGCCGTCGTGCCCGCACCGGGAGCGGCAGCGGGCGACTCGGTGCGCCTGCTGCCGCTGCCCTGGTGAGGCCTACGCGGACGGTTCGAGGCGGATCACGACCGACTTCGAGGTCGGCGTGTTGCTGATCTTCGCGGTCGAGTCCAGCGGTACGAGGACGTTCGTCTCGGGGTAGTAGGCGGCCGCGCAGCCGCGGGGCGTGTCGTACGCCACGACGCGGAACGCCTCCGCCCGCCGCTCGACGCCGTCGGGCCACTCCGAGACCAGGTCGACCATCGCGCCGTCCGCGAAGCCCAGCTCGGCGACGTCGTCGGCGTGGACGAACACCACCCGGCGGCCGTCGTGGATCCCGCGGTAGCGGTCGTCCTTGCCGTAGATCGTGGTGTTGAACTGGTCGTGCGAGCGCAGCGTCTGCAGCAGCAGCCTGCCCTCCGGAACCCGCGGGTACTCGAGCGGATTCGCGGTGAAGCGGGCCAGACCGGAGGGGGTGTCGAAGCGGCGCGAGTCGCGCGGCGGGTGCGGGAGGACGAAGCCGCCGGGCACGTCGATCCGGGCCTCGAAGCCGTCGAAGCCGGGGACGACGTTGGCGATGTGCGAGCGGATGCGGCGGTAGTCGTCGCGCAGTCCCGCCCAGTCGACCCGCGGGACGTTCTCGCGGCCCTCGAGCAGCCGCTCCGCGATCCCCGTGAGGATCGCCACCTCCGAGCGCAGGCCCGGGCTCGGCGGGCGCAGGCGGCCCCGGGAGGCGTGCACGGCGCTCATCGAGTCCTCGACCGTGACCCGCTGCTCGCCCGAGCGCTGCACGTCGGAGTCGGTGCGGCCGAGGGTGGGCAGGATCAGCGCGCGCCGGCCGGTGACCACGTGCGAGCGGTTGAGCTTGGTCGAGACGTGCACGGTGAGGGCGAGCGAGCGCATCGCCGCCTCCGTCACTCCGCTGTCGGGCGTCGCGCGGGCGAAGTTGCCGCCGAGCCCCATGAACACGCGGGCCTTCCCGTCGCGCATCGCCCGGATCGCGGCGACCGTGTCCGTCCCGTGCACGCGCGGGGAGGAGAAGGAGAACTCGCGGTCGAGCGCGTCGTGGAAGGAGTCCGGCATCCGCTCGAAGATGCCCATCGTGCGGTCGCCCTGCACGTTCGAGTGGCCGCGCACCGGGCAGACGCCCGCGCCGGGCTTGCCGATGTTGCCGGTGAGCAGGAGCACGTTGACGACGTCCTTGAGCGTCGCGACCGAGTGCGCGTGCTGCGTGAGGCCCATCGCCCAGCAGACGACGGTGCCCTCGGACGCCGCGATCAGCTCGGCGACGGTGCGGATGCGCGTCTCGTCGATCCCGCTCGCCCGCTCGATCTCGTCCCACTGGACCTCCCGCAGCCCGTGGAGGTACTCGGCGAGGCCGCCGGTGCTCTCGCGGATGAAGGCGTGGTCGAAGACGTCGCCGCGCGCCTCCTCCGCCTCGAGCAGCGCCTTGCCCAGACCCTGGAACAGGGCCTGGTCGCCGCCCAGCCGGACCTGGAGGAAGTGGTCGGCGAGGGCCGTGCCGTCGCCCAGGGTGCCGCGGACGGTCTGCGGGTTCTGGAAGCGGAGCAGCCCCGCCTCCGGCAGCGGATTCACGGCCACGATGGTGCCGCCGGCGCGCTTGGCGCGCTCCAGCGCGGTCAGCATCCGCGGGTGGTTCGTTCCGGGGTTCTGGCCGGCGACGATGATCAGCGGAGCCCGCTCCACGTCGCGCAGGCTCACCGAGCCCTTGCCGATCCCGATCGTCTCGGTGAGGGCGGATCCGCTGGACTCGTGGCACATGTTCGAGCAGTCGGGCAGGTTGTTCGTACCGAAGCCGCGGACCATCAGCTGGTAGACGAAGGCCGACTCGTTCGAGGTCCGGCCGGACGTGTAGAAGATCGCCTCGTCGGGGCTCGCGCAGGCTCGCAGCTCCTCCGCCACGAGGTCGAGCGCCTCGTCCCAGCCCACCGGCCGGTAGTGCGTGGCGCCCTCCTCGAGCAGCATCGGCTCCGTGAGCCGGCCCTGCTGGCCGAGCGCGAAGTCGTCCCACTCCTCCAGCTCCGCGACGGGGTGCGCGGCGAAGAAGGCCGATGTGACGGTGCGGAGCGTGGCCTCCTCGGCGACCGCCTTCGCTCCGTTCTCGCAGAACTCGGCGACGTGGCGCTTGTCGCCCTCCGGCCAGGCGCAGCCCGGGCAGTCGAATCCGGTCTTCTGGTTCACCCGCAGGAGCGTCTCGGCGCTGCGCACCGGGCCCATCTGCTTGAGCGAGATCTCGAGGGCGTGGGCGACGCCGGGGATCCCGACGGCGCGTCTCTTCGGCGATCGGACGGAGAGGCGGCTCTCGTCGATCGGACTCTCGCGGGGCTCGGCGTCATCGACCATTCCTGCATCGTACGTCCGCACCCCGGCATCGCTCCCGGTTCCCGGTGGGAGGATGACCTCCACCGCCTGAGGAGACCCATGAGCCGCAGTGTCGCCCGCACCCGCCTGACCGCCGTCCGCGCCGACGATCCGCCCCGACGCCGCGAGGACGTCCTGGCCGTCGAGGAGCCGCTCGAGATCCGCGTCGGCGGACGACGCTTCAGCGTGACCATGCGCACGCCCGGCGACGACTTCGACCTTGTCGCGGGATTCCTGGTGTCCGAGGGGGTGCTCACCGAGTCGGAGCAGCTCGCGGCGATGCGCTACTGCGCGAGCGGCTCCGAGCCGGGCGAGAACACGTACAACGTGGTCGACGCGAGCGTCCGCGGCGGGCGGGAGGCCGTGCTGCTCGAGCGCGAGCGGTCGGTGTACACGACGAGCTCGTGCGGAGTGTGCGGGCTCGCGTCGCTCGAGGCGGTCGCCACCGACTCGGCGTGGAGCGTCGCGGAGGACGACCTGCGGGTCGAGCGGGAGCTGCTGGTCTCGCTCCCCGATCGGCTCCGCGAGGCGCAGGCGGTGTTCGAGCGGACGGGCGGCGTCCACGCGGCCGGGCTGTTCGACGCGGACGGCTCGCTGCTGGTGCTCCGGGAGGACGTCGGGCGGCACAACGCCGTGGACAAGGTGGTCGGCTGGGGGCTCCGGGAGGGGCGGCTGCCGTTGCGGGGGACGCTGCTGCAGGTGTCGGGGCGCGCCTCGTTCGAGCTGGTGCAGAAGGCCGTGATGGCTGGCATCCCCCTGCTCGCCGCGGTCGGTGCCCCGTCGTCGCTGGCGGTGGACCTGGCTCGCGACTCCGGCCTCACCCTGATCGGCTTCAGCCGCGGCTCCGGCTTCAACCTCTACGCGGGCGACGCGCGCCTGCTGCCCTGAGCCGGGGCTCCTCAGCCGGCTCCTGCCGATGGAGCAGCCCGCACAGCGGCCGCATCGAGATCCCCCTCGTACTCGGTGGCTCTCGCCACGCCGCGTCCCGCGGCTACTCGACCAGCGAGGGTCGCCGCGTGTTCGGCAGAGGGCCGCGACCCGGAATCGCGTGCGAGCGATTCAGGGCAGCCCGACAAGACCCGCTCTGCGCAACGCAGGCCCACGAGAAGCCGACCGCGGTCGTGCAGCGGGCCACCGCTGCAGGACGAGCGGGCACCGCCGCGTGCGAGCGATTCAGGACAGCCCGACAGGACCCGCTCCACGGGAGCCGCCACCCCTGGAAGCCGGCCGCGAGTCGTGTCGCGGCTCCGCCGCTACACGACCGACAAGGACTGCCGGGCGATCTCCAGCTCCTCGTTCGTGGGGATGACGAGGACGGCGACGCGGGAGTCGTCGGTGGAGATGCGGCGGGCGCCGCGGTCGGAGGACGTGTTGCGCTCGGGGTCGAGCTCGATGCCCAGGCCCTCGAGGCCGCGGAGGGCGCCGGCTCGGACGGCGGCGACGTTCTCGCCGACTCCGGCCGTGAACACCACGGCGTCGACGCGGCCCAGCTGGGCGTAGAAGGCCCCGATGTAGTGGCGGAGGCGGTGGTAGTAGACCTCGAGTCCGGCGCGGGCCTGCTCGTCGCCGGCCTCGGCCGCCTCCTGGACGTCGCGCATGTCGCCGCGACCCGTGAGGCCGAGGAGGCCGCTTCGGCGGTTGAGGAGGGTGTCGAGCTCGTCGATCGAGAGGCCCGCCTTGCGGGCCAGGTGGAAGACGACGGCCGGGTCGAGGTCGCCGGAGCGGGTGCCCATCACCAGGCCCTCGAGCGGGGTCATGCCCATCGAGGTCTCGACGGAGACGCCGCCGTCGACGGCGCAGGCGGACGCTCCGTTGCCCAGGTGCAGGACGATCGTCTTCAGGTCGGAGCGGCGGCGGCCGAGGTAGGCGGCGGCGGCCTCCGAGACGAACTTGTGCGAGGTGCCGTGGAAGCCGTAGCGGCGGACGCGGTGCTTCTCGGCGAGTTCGGCGGGCAGCGCGTAGGTCGACGCCTCGGCCGGGATCGTGTGGTGGAAGGCGGTGTCGAAGACGGCGACGTGCGGAACGTCCGGGAAGGCCTTCTGCGCCGCCTCGATGCCCTCGAGGTTGGCGGGGTTGTGCAGCGGGGCGAGGTCGGCGAGGTCCTCGATGTTGATCTTGACCAGGTCGGTGACGACGGTGGGCTCGAAGAAGCGCTTGCCGCCGTGCACGACGCGGTGGCCCACGGCGACGGGAGGGAACTCGTCGAGGCTCGGGCCGTGCTCGCCGAACGCGCGGATCATCGCGTCGAAGCCGGCGGTGTGGTCGGGGATCGGCCCCTCGATCTCGAACGACTCCCCGTCGCGGGTGTGCTTCGTGCGGCCGGTGTCCTCGCCGATCCGCTCGACGAGGCCGCTGGCGAGCGTCTCCTCGGTGGTCATCTCGATGAGCTGGTACTTGAACGACGACGATCCGCTGTTGACGACGAGGACGACGGACATGAGGGGACTCCTGGGGTGATCGGGGTCGGGAGGGGCGGCGGCGGGGTCGCCGCTAGCGCACCACGGGGATGGCGGCGGTGGGCGGGACGATGGCCTGGGTGGCGGCCTGGATGGCCGTGATTGCGACGGTGTTGACGATGTCCTGCACGAGCGCGCCGCGCGAGAGGTCGTTGACCGGCTTGCGCAGACCCTGGAGGACCGGTCCGATGGCGACGGCGCCGGCCGAGCGCTGCACGGCCTTGTAGGTGTTGTTGCCCGTGTTGAGGTCGGGGAAGATGAACACCGTCGCGCGCCCGGCGACCTGGGAGCCGGGCATCTTCGAGGCCGCGACCGCCGCGTCGGCCGCCGCGTCGTACTGGATCGGGCCCTCGACGAGCAGGTCGGGCCGGCGCTCGCGCACCAGAGCCGTCGCCGCGCGGACCTTCTCGACGTCGGCGCCGGCTCCGCTCTCGCCGGTGGAGTAGGAGAGCATCGCGATGCGGGGGTCGATCCCGAACTGCTGGGCGGTCTCGGCGGACGAGATCGCGATGTCGGCGAGCTGCGCCTCGGTGGGGTCGGGGTTCACCGCGCAGTCGCCGTAGACCAGCACGCGGTCGGCGAGCGCCATCAGGAACACGCTCGAGACGACGGAGACGCCCGGGCTCGTCTTGATGATCTCGAAGCCGGGGCGGATGGTGTGCGCGGTCGTGTGCGCGGCTCCCGAGACCATCCCGTCGGCCAGGCCGAGCTGCACCATCATCGTGCCGAAGTAGGAGACGTCCGTGACGGTGTCGTAGGCGTGGTCGTAGGTGATGCCCTTGTGCGCGCGGATGCGGGCGTACTCCTCGGCGAAGCGCGCGCGGTGCTCGGGGTCGAGGGTGCTCAGCACGCGCGCGCCGTCGAGGTCGAGGCCGAGGCCCGCCGCACGGGCGCGGACCTCGGCCTCCTCGCCGAGGATCGTGAGCCGGGCGATGCCGCGCTTGAGCACGGTCGCGGCGGCACGGAGGATCCGGTCGTCGCCGCCCTCGGGCAGGACGATGTGGCGGTCGGCGATGCGCGCGCGCTCGATCAGCCCGTACTCGAACATCAGCGGCGTGACGACCTCGGACCGGCCGACGTCGAGGAGGGTGAGCAGCTCGACCGCGTCGACCGCCTCCTGGAAGAGGGCGAGGGAGGTGTCGCGCTTGCGCGGGGAGTCGGCCGCCAGGCGGCCGCGGGCCGCGGTGACGCGGACGGCGGTGTCGTAGGTGCCGAGCTCGGTCATCACGATCGGCACGCGGCTGTCGACGCCCTCGATCAGCCGGACGATCGGCTCCGGCAGCTCGAAGCCGCCGTTGAGGATGATGCCGGTGACCGTGGGGAACGTGCCGGAGGCGTACGCCATGATCACGGCGAGGACGACCTCGGGCCGGTCGCCGGGGACGATCACGACGCCGCCCTCGGTGAGCCGCGGCAGGACGTTCACCATCGACATGCCGGCGATCACCACGCCGAGCGCCTCGCGGCCGAGCAGCTCCGGATCGCCCGCGACGACGACGCCGTCGACCGCCTCGACCAGGCGGGACAGGCTTGGAGCGACGAGGAACGGATCCTCGCGGATCGCCCAGACCGGGACGGTGGCGGGGATGCTCTCGCGGATCGCGGCGACGGCGTCGGCGGCGGTGTCGGGATCGGCGCGGTTCGCGATCACTCCGATGAGGCTCGCGTGGGCCGTGCGCAGCTCGACCGAGGCGAGCTCCGTGATCTGGCGCATCTCCTCCGGCGTGCGCGCGGGAGCCTGGCCCAGCTGCTCGCTGCGGGACGAGTCCCGGCCGGTGAGGACGAGCAGGACCGGGGCACCGAGGTTGGCGGCGATGCGGGCGTTGTAGCCGAGCTCGGTGGGGCTGCCGACGTCCGTGTAGTCGGAGCCGAGGATGACGACGGCGTCGCACCGGGCCTCGACGCCCTTGTACCGCTCGACGATCCGCGAGAGCGCCGCCTCGCCGTCGGCGTGGACGTCCTCGTAGGTGACGCCGATGCAGTCCTCGTAGGCGAGGCCCGAGTCGGAGTGGCCGAGCAGCATCTCGAGCACGTAGTCCGGCTCGGAGGTGGAGCGGGCGATCGGGCGGAAGACGCCGACCCGCTGCACCTGGCTGCTGAGCGCATCGAGGACGCCGAGGGCGACCGTGGACTTGCCCGAATGACCTTCGGCGGACGAGATGTAGATGCTCTGAACCATCGGATCCAGCCTACCGAGGGGGTCCCTCCGCCTGGCTGAGTAGAGGCCAGGGATGGGAGGGCGTGCATGCGGCGCTGCTGTGGAGGAGCTTCCTCGAGCGGTGCAAGCCGGCAGTGCGGTGGCGCGGACGCCGGGCGGCGGAGCAGGCGGCCCCGTCAGTCCGGCGGCCCTGCGGACGAGCGGCCCTTGAAAGAAACTGCCGGTTAACGGAAGAAGACCCCCCGCGCACCCGCCAGAGCCCGGTTACCCTTGCTGCGTTTCCGCCCTGGGGGAGTTGGCCTGGATGGCGCCACGCGGGGAGCCGGGTGACAGTCTAACCGACGACGGCGGCCGAGGAGAGCGGGGCGTGTCGGGGTCGTGGTCAGCGGGAGCCTCCGACACCGGCTAGTATCGATGAGTCGCGGCTCAGGTCGTGCCAGGAGGATTCGCCTAGTGGCCTATGGCGCACGCTTGGAAAGCGTGTTGGGTGAAAGCCCTCGGGGGTTCGAATCCCCCATCCTCCGCGAACGGTGTCCGTTGCTCTCGCCAGCACGGGCACCGTTTTGTTTAACCGGTGCGGCCGATCGTCGGAGCCCGGTCGACCGGTGAAGGCGTCGATCGGAGCGGCCCACTCAAGCATCGCCGGGTTCGCGCCGCCGGTGCACGACGACGTCGCGCCGAGCAGGGGCCGCCGATCGTCCGGCGCGTGCCGGGCGCGGGATCAGCCGTAGAGGTGGTTCGTCCGCGCGCAGGAGTCGGAGCAGAACGCGCCACGGCGGGCGACGAGCGGGGCCGAGCAGGCGGCGCAGACGGGGCGGAAGAAGAGTTCGGCTATGGATCGCGACATGGTCCGACCGTAGGTGCCGGTCCCGGATCGTGCCCGTCGCCATCCGTAATACGACACCGCGGACGACAGGGCGGCGATACGGACCCTCCGGCGACGCCGGCCGTCAGTCGGCGATGCGCTCGAGCCATTCGTCGAGCAGGAGCCGCTCCCCCGCGCTGAGGGGCTCGATCTGCGGCAGCGCCGTCCGCAGGGCGACGGCGTGCGCGACGACCGCACGGGCGGCGGGATCGGTGGGGCCCGCCTCCGCCGTGGTGATCGCCGCGAGGACGGACTCGCGCGAGCGGGACGAGAGCTCGTCGTCGGGGTCGGCGAGGGCGGTCAGCGTGAGGGTGCAGCCGAGCGCGGCCGACTGGAGCAGGCGGGAGGCCCGCTCGACGTCGACGGTGAGGCGGCCGGCTTCGGCGACGGCCCGGACCGCGTCGAGGAGGACGCCGCGGGACAGGCGCGCCGCCTCCGACTCCTCCCCCGGCCGCGCGGTGAACATCAGCGCGTAGAGGTGCGGTTCGGCGAATCCGAAGGCGACGTGGTGATCCCAGGCGGCACGGAGCGCGTCGACCGGGTCGGCCGGCGCCTCGCTCCGCTCGAAGTCGGCGAGGGCCGTGGCGAATCCGGCTGCCGCGGCCGAGTCGAGCAGCCCGCGCAGGTCGCCGAACGTCCGGTAGATCGTAGGGGCCTGCACCCCCGCCGCCGCGCTGATCGCCCGCGTCGACACCGCGTCCCGCCCGCCGTCCGCCAGCAGCTCGACCGTCGCTCGGAGGATCCGCTCCCGCGTCGTCCCGCTCTCACTCATGCTACCGACGCTAACACGCTCCCGTTAGCGCCTCGTCTCCCCGAGCGGCCCGGGTCGCGTCACCGCCGTCGGGCGGTCCCGAAGATCCCGCGGACCACCTCGCGCAGCAGCGTCCTGCCGGCGCTCGAGCCCAGCACCTCCTCGACGACCGTCTTGTCGCGGCGGGCGGTGCGGGTCCCGCGGGAGCTCGGTGCCGTGCGCCGTCGGGAGCGCTCGGCGGCCTGGTCGGCGGCGCGCTCGGCGGCGGCCCGCTCCTTCGCGCGGCGGGCGGCGTCCGCGGTCTCCTCCTTGGCGCGACGCGCGTCCTCCTTGGCGCGGCGGGCGTCGTCGGCGGCCTGCTGCTCGGCGGCGGCGCGGGCCTCCTCGGCGTCGGCGGCGGCGTCGAGCCGGCGGGTGAGGATCTCGCGGGCGGAGTCGCGGTCGAGGGGCGTGCCGTAGCGCGCGAGGAGCGGGGACCTCTGGACGCTCGCCTCGCGGTCGGCCTCGGGGGTGGGCTTCATCGAGCCGAGCGGGGCGCGGAGACGCGTCCAGGCGACCGGGGTCGGGGCGCCGCGCTCGTTCATGACCGTCACGATCGCCTCGCCGATGGGGAGCGCCTGGAGGACCTCACCGAGGTCGTAGTCGCTCTCGGGGTAGGTCGAGACGGTGGCGCGGAGGGCCTTGGCATCGTCCGGCGTGTGCGCGCGGAGCTGGTGCTGCACGCGGGAGCCGAGCTGGGCGAGGACGTCGCCGGGCACGTCCTTCGGGGTCTGCGTGACGAAGACGATGCCGACGCCCTTGGAGCGGATGAGGCGCACGGTCTGGGTGATCGCGGCGAGGAAGTCCTTCGACGCGTCGTGGAAGAGCAGGTGCGCCTCGTCGAAGAAGAACACCAGCTTCGGCTTGTCGAGGTCGCCGACCTCCGGCAGGTCGTTGAAGAGGTCGGCGAGCAGCCACATCAGGAAGGTGGAGAACAGAGCCGGTCGGTCGGCGACTCCGGGGACCTCGAGGAGGCTGACGACGCCGCGACCGTCGGCGGCGAGGCGGAGGAACTCGGCCGTGTCGATCTCGGGCTCGCCGAAGAACACGTCGGCGCCCTGGTCGGCGAACGCGATCAGCTCGCGGAGGATCACGCCGGCGGTCGCCTTGGACAGCCCGCCGAGCTCGGCGAGCTCCGCCTTGCCCTCGTCGCCGACGAGGTAGGTGAGCACGGCGCGGAGGTCGGACAGGTCGACGAGCGGGAGACCGGCGCTCTCGGCGTAGTGGAAGACGAGACCGAGGCTCGACTCCTGCGTGTGGTTGAGGCCGAGCACCTTCGCGAGCAGCAGCGCGCCGAATCCCGTCACGGTGGCGCGGACGGGGACGCCGGTGCCGATGCCGCCGAGCGCGAAGTACTCGGCGGGGGCCGCCTCCGCCCGCCAGTCCTGGCCGATGCCGCGGGTGCGGGCGAGCAGCGCGTCGGTCGCGGTGCCCGGAGTGGCGAGGCCGGAGAGGTCGCCCTTGATGTCCGCGGCGAAGACGGGGACGCCGTGGGCCGAGAGCTGCTCGGCGAGGACCTGCAGCGTCTTCGTCTTGCCGGTGCCGGTCGCGCCGACGACGAGGCCGTGCCGGTTGAGCATGCCGAGCGGGATGCGGACGGGCACGTCGATCCGCGCGTCGCCGTTGACGAGGGCGCCGAGCTCGAGGGCCGGGCCGGTGAACGCGTACCCGGCGCGCACGGCGTCGACGGCGCTCTCGTCAACGGCGACGCGCGGATCGACGTGCCCGTCCGCATCCCGCTCGGCA
>NZ_PSVZ01000035.1:0-16174 GCF_002932315.1 Rathayibacter sp. AY1C9 | reverse complement strand
CGTCGCCGCGACGCCAGGACTCCTTACTCGTGTGCGCCTCCTGCCCTCCGAGGACGACGGCCAGCGCGACCAGGCGGGCCTTCGCGGGGTTCGCCTCGACCAGCGCTGCGAGGGCGTCGGCGCGGTAGCCGGAGGGGCGCTCGATGCGCAGCAGCGCGTGCGCGAGATCGCTGCCGCCCGTCATCCCGGAGGACACCGCGAACCGGTGGGTGGTGAGGCCGAGAGCGATGATGCGATCCGCGTCCTTGGGGAGGGTCTTGCGGGCGAGGAACGTCGCGATCCACTCGCGGCGCACCTTCTCGGCCGCGTTCCACGCCTTGTTGTTGGCGATGAGCACCTTCCGCTCCGCGGACTTCTCGGCGGCCTCCTCCTCGGTTTCCTCCTCGGTCTGCGGCTGCTCGGGGGCTCCGTAGGCGTAGGTGAATCCGGCGGCGGTGGGATCCTGGACCAGGAGCGTGACCTCGACCTCGCCCCGCCAGCTGGTGCCGATGAGCACTCCGCGGCCGGCAGCGGCGGCGACCTGCTCGGGAGTGACGCTCTTCCCGTCCTCGCCGCGCAGCTGCCGCACCGGCGTCCACGTCGCCTGGTCGCCGTAAGCGTCGGAGCGGGTGAGGATCTGGAAGCCGTTGCCGATGTACTCGGCGGCGGTCGCCGCGAGGAGCGCCTGGTGCGCGGCCTCGTCGCGGAGGGTCTGCGCGGTGTGCTCGAACTGGGCCGGGTCGTGGGTGGCGACCTCGATCAGGTTCGCGCGGGCGTCGGAGTCGTCCTCGAACTCCAACAGCACCGCCGCCTGGTCCAGGGTCAGCTCGTGCTCGTGCAGAACGGACGTGACGGTCGCGGACTCCGCGACCGCAAGGCCCTTCTTCACCGCGTCGGTCTTGGTGCCGGTGCGCTTGGCGATCGCTGCAGCGGACACGCCCTCAAACGCGAGCTGCGCCCACGCGGCGGTGCGGTCCGCGACGCTCAGCTCGGCGCGCTGGTCGTTCTCGATGATCTGCTGAACGATCCGATCCGCGGTTGTCTCGTCGCCCTCCACGACGTAGACCGGGATCGTGGGCACTCCGGCCTCGCGGGCGGCGAGGGTGCGGCGCTGTCCGGCGCGGACGATGACGTTGCCGTGCTCGTCGCGGCGGGCGAGGACCGGGGTGATGACGCCGTTCTCGCGGATCGACGCGATGAAGTCCTTCGTCAGCGGGGCGCTGGTGCGGACGTTCTGCTCGATCACGAGGACGGTCGGGTCGATGTGCTGAACGGTCCCGGTTCCGGTGGTGATAGTCACGATGGTTTCTCCTTGATCGGTGTGCGATCATTGAGGCGACAAGTCCCGTGGTTCTAACCCAACTACGGGGCTTTTGTCGTCTTCCTGATCGTTTTTCTTTGCCTCTCCGGCGGGATGAAATCAATTGAGTGGAGTCGGCGGAGTGACGGCTCTCTCGGGCGAAATAAGCCCGCAGGGCGCGTCCGAGAGAGACGGCACGTAGCCGACGGAGCGAGATAGATTGAAACCGCGGAGAGGTGAAGAAAACGGGTAATCCGGCCGCGTAGCGGCTCCCGCCGGCGGTGCTCCGTCACCGCTGCGCGTGCGCAGCTCGCGCCCCCGGAACGGGGAAGACCGGGGAGTGTGAGGGGGTCGCCCCTCACGGGCCGGCCCGGAAGGCCGGCCCGCGCCGCGCGGCTACCGGTCGGCGGGCTCGGAGCAGTTGGCGCAGTCGCACGGCCCGCTGGGGTTCTCCGTCCGCTCGACGGCCGCGATCTGCGCGGCCTGCTCCGCCGGGGAGAGCGCCTGCCACCCCTCATCCGCGCGCCGGTTCAGCTCGATGCGTGCCGCACGCTCGTCCAGCGTCTCCGGGGTCGGGGTGAGGAAAGCGGCCAGTGCCGCGCCGGTGTCCTGCTTGTCGGCGGGGGTGAGGAACGCGATCAGCGCGGCGGCGTAGGCGGTGCCGTCGTCGGTGACGGGGAATCCGCCCGGAGCTCCTTCGCCGGGAAGAGTGAGCGTGTTGCGGATGTGCGCGAGGATTTCGGCGTCCGTGGCGGTCGCGTCGTCGTCAGACTCGGCGCGGCGGGTGTCGAGGATGAGGGCCAGCTGTTCGGCCGTGGCGCGGCCGGTGTCGGTGCGGGTCATGGTGTGGTCCTCTCAGCGGTTCAGGAACGGGGCGACGCGGCGGATCGCTGCGCGGCGGGCGTGGGCGACGCAGTGACGGAACGAACCGCTGGTGATGCCGTGCAGCTGGTCGGAGTGCCACGCCTCCCAGACGCCGGACGTGCGGCGGGTGACGTGCACCGAGGGCGTCGTCTGGGGGTCGGTGCCCACGACACGGATATCGACCGCGCGGGTGTTGGCAAGGGTGAGGTAGGTCTTCGCGGTGGTCTGCAAGTCGGTGGTGATCTGCATGGTGTGGGTGCTCCCTCTGGCTGATCGTTTTTCTTTGCCTCTCCGGCGGGGAAAACCGTTTGAGTGGAGGCGGCGCAGTGACGCCGATAGCGGGCGAAATAAGCCCGCAGGGCGCGTCCGCTATCGGTGGCACGGAGCCGGTGGAGCGAAATAGGTTGAAACCGCGGAGAGGTGAAGAAAACAGGTGGAACGGGCCGCATCGCGGCCTCCGACCCGCGGTGCTCCGTCGCCGCTGCGCGAGTGCAGCTCGCGCCCCGGAACGGGACACCGGGGAGCGTGAGGGGGTCGCCCCTCACGGGCCGGCGCCGCCGGCCCCACACTCGAGCGGGTCGTGTCAGCGTCGGATGCGACGATGGAGGCATGTGGGAGCTGGCACACCGGACGCGCGCGGAATCGGCATCAACGGTGTTGCGCAGCAACGCGGCGACGAGCGCCGCGGCGATCGCGGAAGTGCGCGCAGCGATCCCGGAGGATCACGTCATCCTCTACGTGCTCCGCATCGAGAACTGAGCGGGCGCTCTACTCCGCGGCGCTGCGTCGGGGTGCGCGCTGGGTGGTTGTGGTGACGACGGCGGTCGCGCGGGTGAGGTTGGGGCCGATGGCGTCGGCTTCGAGGACGCGGCCGGTGCGGCGGTTCTCGCCTTCGCCCCAGGCGACGGTGCGCTCGTAGCCGACGACGATCACGCCGTCTCCCTTGTGGAGGGAGGCGAGCACGTGCTCGCCCAGTTCGAACTTCGCTTCGACGTAGTGCGTGGTCGGGGCGTCGTGCGGGGTCCACTCCCCCGCGCGGTATTCGCCGGTGTTCTCGATGACGCGCAGCTTCACGATCTGCACGCGGCCCGCCTGCACGGCCTCGGGGTCGGCGGCGAGGTTGCCGGTGATGGTCCTGGTGCTCATCTGACGTCTCCTGCTCGTGCGGTTGGTGGGTCCCGTCGACGTCGACGGGTTCTCGTTCGCGGCCGCGGCCGCCGGGGTGTCGGTGGCGGGTGTCTCGATGCCCCAGGACGCCAGAGCGTCGCGGCGGGTGACTTCCACGGGCGGCTCGGACAGCGCTCTGCGCTGTTCGAGCTCGGCGCGCGTGACGGTGAGGGCGGGGACGCGGCGCTCGTCGCCGTAGGCGAGGCGGTAGAGCCGGTCGGCCTCGTTCTCCAGCCAGTCGACTTCGCCTTGCCGGTCGGCCTGTCCGGCGAGGTACCCGGCCCGGTAGTCGTCGCCAGTGACGTTCGGGCCGGTCATGCGGCGTGCTTCTCGATGAGGTCGGGGCGAAAGCCCGACCAGTGGTCCTGGTCGCTCGCGACGACCACGGGGGCGGCGGAGTAGCCCAGCTCCTCCGTGACGTACGCGAGCGCTGCGGGGTTGGTGGTGATGTCGACGGTGGTGTACTCGATGCCCTTCTTCTCGAGCACCCGGTAGGTCATGGTGCACTGCACGCACGACGGCTTCGAGTAGACGGTGAGCATCAGTCGTCCCACCGGTCGCCGCGATGCGGGTCGTGCTCGTCGTTGACCGGGGACCAGGCGTGCAGCTCGGCCCACTTCTCGGCGGCGTCGGTGTGTCCGGCGTGGGTGAGGAGGTCGATGATGCCCGTCGCGCGCCAGCACGGCAGCGTCGGAGCGATCGCTTCCGTGACGGCCGGGTTGGAGAGCGTGGCCGCGAAGGCCGCGACGGCCGCCTGGTAGGTCGCCGCCGGGTCGGGCGTGGTCTGCTGCTGCTCGCTCATCGGTGGGTTCCTTCCGGGGTGTGGGCGTCGCCCTCGTCGTCGTCGCTCGCGTGCTCCGCGATCCACAGGTCCGCGGCCTCATCTCGTCCGAATGCTCGCAGGAGTCCGGCCAGCGCGTCGACCTCGGCGCAGCTGAGTCGCACGGCCAGCTCGTCGGCGGTGTCCCCGTCGGAGAACACGGACGCGAACTCGGCCACCGCGCCCCAGAGGGTCGGCTCCTCGGCCGCGGGGCTGGTGGTGATGGTGTCGGACATGGCGTTTGCTCCTCGGTGGTGGTGCGGGTCAGGATTCGGTGGGGGTGAGGGTGTCCACGAACATGACGCCCTCGGGGCCGGGGATCGTGGCGGTGTGTGCCAGCGCCCACCCGCCCCGTGCCAGACCTGAGAGGTCGACGTCGCGCTCGGCGATCCGGCGCAACTGGCTCTGCATCCCGTCCTCGTTCGCGGCCGGGACGAAGGTGCTGACGGTGGTGATCTGCTGCATGTTCTTCCTCTTCCTCATCGTTTTTTTGCCGTCAAGGCGGTTCTCCGCCTTAGCAACCGGAGGGCGCAGTGCAACCCGCAGGGCGGCGGTGGAGAGAGTTTCGGCGCGATGTGAGGGAGCGCAGCGACCGCGTGCCGAAAGTCTCGGAGGAGCCGGTGGCGCAGCCACTTGAACGGAGCCCGTAGGTAGCTACGACCGCAGCGAAGCGGAGGGAGCCGCCGAAGGCTTCACGGCAAAAAAGGGTGTGAGCCCGTAGGGCGACCAACGGCGGCCGGCGCAGCCGGGCGACCTCTAGGCGGCGCTTCGTCGCCGCTGCACGAGCGCAGCTCGCGCCTCCCGGAACGGGATCCCCGGGGAGCGTGAGGGGCCCGCCCCTCACGGGCTACCTACCTATATAGGTAGGTAGCCCTCGCTCGATCAGCTCGCGGCGGCCGTCTCGGTGGCGGCGGCTCGGGCTGCCTCCACCTCAGCGGCGGTGTGGTGTCCCTGCACGTCGGCGTAGGCGACTTTGTAGGGGCGGGTTCCGTCGTTCCAGTCGAGCGCGACAGTCACGCTCTTGGGGTTCACGCGGGTAACGACGTGCCAGCCGAAGCGGTGCTTGATCATGTCGCCCTTGGCGATCGTGTCGCGGCTGTGGATCGTGACCCGTCCGGCCGCGGCCTGCGCCTCGCGGACGGCGGTCCAGTAGTCGCGCTGGTCTTCGAGCTGCGCGCGCTGGGTGAGCAGCCGCTCCCGGTAGGCGCCCGTCGCGGGGGCGGTCGTCTCGATGTAGCCGCCACCGAAGTTGTGCGAGCTGCCCTCGATCTTCCGCGTGCAGCCGCGAATGTCGGTATCGAGCCGGTCGATGCGGCGGGCCACCATTCCCGGCGCGTAGCGGGATTCGGTGGTCCCGGCGGCGACGTCGGCGCGGGCGCGGGCGCGGGTGGCCTCGCGGTCGGCCTCGACGCTGCGGCCCATCGCGTTGTGGGCCTTCTCGATCGCGTTGCGGTGCCGCGTCTCGGAGTGGTGGCCGATCTTGATCGGCTCGCCACCCTCCGGGAGCCGGTCGAACGCGCGGCGCGCGGCCGCGTCGGCGGTATCGGCGTCCGCGGCGCGGCGCTCGGCCTTCGCGTCGAGCGCGTCGACCCGGGCGGCCTGGCGCTCGATAGTCGCCGCCTCCGCCTCGGCGGTCGAGCGGAACGTCTCTTCGGCTTTGATCGTGACCTCGTGTCCGGCGTCGCGCAGGGCGGTCGCGGCCCGGTTGATGGTCCACCACTTCGGCAGGCGGTCGCGGGACTGCGGGACGTACCAGGCGCCGATGGAGCGGCCCCAGCGCCAGCCGGACGCCTTCAGGATCTCGGCGGTGCCGTCCCCGCGGCTGGTGCCCTCGATGATCGTTCCGGCTTCGGGCGTGTGGGTGATGGTGAGCATGTCGGTTCTCCTTCTCGGTTCGGGGGGGGTCAGTCGTTGTCGCGGTAGTCGGCGGGCGTCTCGCTGCGGTCGTGCAGCGCGTACGCGGCCGGGAACAGGTCGAGCGCTCGCGCGACGTCGACCGGAACGACGACGTAGGCGCCGGAGGCCATGTAGCCGACGCGATCCGCGGGCAGCGCCTCCACGGGCTCGAAGTGCTGCAGCGTCACCCCGGGAAGCCCCGCGCGGCCCTCGCGGGTGACCAGGTGCACGGCCGGGGTCTGCTCGGTCACCGGGTCGCGGCCACCGGCGCCGACGATGACCACCTGACGGGCGGTCCGGCTGATCCCGTCCGCTCCGGGTCCGTGGTACTCGCTCTTGATGACCTCGGTACGGGTGCCGCGCTGCTGGCTCATGGTGTGTCTCCCTCTGGCTGATCGTTTTTCTTTGCCTCTCCGGCGGGGAAGACCGTTTGAGTGGAGGCGGCGGAGTGACGCCGATCACGAGCGATGTGAGGGAGCGCAGCGACCGCGTTCGGGATCGGTGGCACGCAGCCGGTGGAGCGAAATAGGTTGAAACCGCGGAGAGGTGAAGAAAACAGGTGGAACGGGCCGCCGTGGCGGCTTCCAACCTGCGGCGCGCGGCGCCGCTGCGCGAGGGCATCTCGCGCCCCCGGAACGGGCTCGGAAGCGTCTAGGACGCGGGAGGATGGGTACCTGGTAGGCAAGCGGCCGACGACGGGAATCCCATGCACCTGCTCGAGCTGACTATCGGACCGCGCCACTTCTCGCTGCCGGTCGACGTCGATCGCGTCGGGCTCACGCAGCGCCTCGAACAGGCGGCGGCCGCCGGCGGCGCCTTCGTAGAGATCCCGACGTCGCGCGGAACGACCTCAGCGTTCGTGACGCCCGCGACTGCCGTGTTCCTGGACGTCATCGACGCCCCCGACGAGACGGCCGACGGCCTGGACCCGCGGACCTCCTCGATCGACGTCGACCTGGTGGACAGGTTTTCTAAGTGGTGACGACGCCGCTCTAGCGACCGCGGTCGCCGCGGTCCGGCGCTGGCGTCGGTGAGGTGGCCGGGATCGCTCGGTCACCGCGCTCGGGCGCCGTGGTCAGCGCCGTGGTGGAGAAGCTGCGAGAGACGGTCGCCTGAGCCTGCGCGAGGGCGGTGTCGATCAGAGGGCGCCCGAACGCAGTGCGCGACTTGTCGACCTCGACAGTGCGCGGCTGCCCTTCCGCGGGGGTGTTGTAGCGGCGGAATCGCATCACGGTGGAGCCGGTATCGGCCAGCTGCTCGGCGGCGAACTCAGGGAGGGACCGACCTCCCGGGCCGGCATAAACGTTCCTGGCGTACTCGCTGGGCACCCATCGACCGCCGAGCTCGTCGGCGCCGGCGAGGGCGCGTTCGTAGGAGTCCTGCCAGCGGCCGGCGATCCGCGCTTCCGACAGCTCGAACGGCACCTCGACGTCGATCACTTCGACGCTGTAGCCGGCTGCCGCGAACCGCTGCCCCAGCTCGACCGCCTTCTCGGGCGAAGAGAGCACGGTGTCGATCACGACGTTCTGGCCGTCCCGAATGGCCGCGTCGCGGAGTTGGATAGCGAGAATGGAAGACTCTTCGTGCACGAGCGAGGCCAGCTCGAGCGGGAAGAACTTCTCCCCCGCTGCCTCGGCGGCGCGGACCTCGGGCGGCAGGATCGTGCTGTCGTAGGTGCCGTCCTTGATCGCTTCGGTGAGCAGCGCCCGCTTGAACTCGTCGGCGTCGATGGTGAGCCAGGCGTTGCGGTCGGTGCCGAGCACGTCTCGGAGAACGGTCGATTTACCGGCACCAGGCGGGCCGGCAAGGATGATCGCCTTCCGCTCTTGGCGCACGTCAGGGAATTGTGCGCGGTAGTCGGCCACAAAGCGGTCGTGTAGTTGTTGCCGCGCACCACGCGGCTCGTAATCCTGGTCGGCGCCGAGCCGGAACCACTCTCGGTTGTTCACCGTCGCGTGTTCGCTCTTGGGGCTCAGCGGCCCGCCCGCTCGCGCCCATGCACGCACTGTCTCGCGGTGCTTGGCGATCGCTGACGAGTCCTCCCCAGTCACCGACCTTGCTCGCTGTAGCGGTCCAGGATCTCGTCGTATGTGTCGACGTCGATGAGGTGCTCACTCAGAGCGCGTCGCACCTCTGCAAACTCTCCCGCGTCCGCGGTCGTCCAGTCGTAGCCGTCGCTAGCTGACCCCGGACGGTAGGACCAACGGCCGAGCTCATCGATGACCTGCTCCTTCGTCAGCTCCCCCGCGTCGTAGCGCTGAGCAATCTCGTAAGGCGTTGCGCCAGAGAATCCGGGCCGCACGTCCGACACTGCGGCCGCGGACTTCAATGCGCTGTTGACGGAGGGCTGTGAGATTCCAATTTCTTGCGCGAGCTGCCTCTGCGTGGTGTCCTCCGCAGCGCGGCGCAGCGCGCGAAGATATGACACCCGCGTTACGACCTGCAAGCTGCGCAGCTTGCGGATGGTCTCCCCATCGGGCCTCTGAATGATCGACACGGCAACCACCTCCTATAGAACATTCTATCTGAGGAGGCTGGCCGCCGATAGAAGTCAGCGGGCGTGAGCGGTCGCCAGCTCGGCCCAGTGGGTCGTGGCGCGCAGCGAGAGCGCTTCGCGCTTCATCGTCCAGACCGGCCCCTTGCGGATCCCGGCGAGGCCCAGTCCGACCGCGGAGCGGCCGTGGCGTTTCGTCACGGCGTCGATCGTGGCGCCCAGACCCTTGGAGTCGAAAGCCGTATCGAACACGTCGAGGAAGGCGTGGGAGTCCTTCGGCGACAGGTTGGTGAGGATGACGCCGGCCCGCACGTAGCGGGCGCCCTCGCGCAGCCGCGGGCGCAACGTCGCGATCGCGGCCTTGACGATACCCACCGGGTCGTCGGTGGGCACGGGGAAGCCGGCGAGGCCGCCGGCGGACTCGTACGGCGCGTCCGCGAACGGCGACGTCGACGCGAAGACGCTCATCGTCTTCGTCACCGACCCCTGCGCGCGCAGGCGGTGCGCGGCGCGTTGCGCGTAGACGGAGAGCACCTGCTCCATGTCCGCGATCGTCGTCACCGGAGTGGCGAACGAGCGCGAGAAGATCAGCTGATCCCGGACGGTGCGGGCCGCCTCGAGCGGGATGCAGTCGACCCCGCGCAGCTCGTAGACGGAGCGCTGCAGCACCACGGAGAACTTCTTCCGGATCAGCGCCGGGTCGGCATCGCGCAGGTCCCGGATCGTGTGGATGGACAGCTCCGCGAGGCGCTTCCCGGTGCGGCCGGCCACTCCCCACAGCTCAGTGACGTGCTGCGACGCCATGAGCGCGTCGAGCTGATCGGGCGTGTACCAGTCGGTGTCGCAGACCCCGCCGAGGCGCGGGTGCTTCTTCGCTCCGCCCTTGTTGACGAACTTCGCGAGCGTCTTGCTCGGCCCGAACCCGACGCAGACGGGCAGGCCGACGTTCTTGGCGACGGCGGCGCGCATCGCGCGGCCGATCTTCGCCCGCTCCGCCACGTCGCCGTCGACGCCGAGGAAGCTCTCGTCGATCGAGTAGACCTCCTGCCAGGCGGAGTATCGGCCCAGCAGCTCCATCACGCGGGCGGACAGCTCGCCGTACAGCTCGTAGTTGCTCGAGCGGGCGATGACCTCCGGAAGACGGCCGGAGCGGATCAGGGGTTCGATCTTGAACCAGGGGGTGCCGTTCTCGATGCCGAGCTGCTTCACCTCGTCGGAGCGGGCGACCACGCAGCCGTCGTTGTTCGAGAGGACGACAACGGGCCGGCCGGCGAGCTTGGGGTCGAATAGCCGCTCGCAGGAGACGTAGAAGCTGTTCACGTCGACCAGGCCGACGCGCCGCTCAGAGCGCACGGTGCAGCCGGTGGAGACAGACCGTGACGACGCCCCACACCTGGAGGTCACTCAGCTCGGCGACGTGGATCGGCGGGTACTCCGGGTTCTCCGCCCGCAGCACCACTCCCCCGGGGTGCAGCTCGAGGCGCTTGACGGTCAGCTCGCCGTCGAGGATCGCGATGACCACGCTCCCGTGCGTCGGCGTGATCGACCGGTCGACCACGAGCTCGTCGCCGTCGCTGATGCCCGCGCCGGTCATGCTCTCGCCCGAGACGCGGACGATGAACGTCGAGGTCTTGTCCCGGATGAGGTGGTCGTTGAGGTCGAGGGACCCGTCGAAGTAGTCCTGTGCCGGCGACGGGAACCCGGCAGCCACCGCGTCACTGGTGACGAGGAAGGCGACGGCGACGGCGTCCGAGGCCGGAGTCGCGATGCGCTCCACAACGGTCACGCTCATGGTCGGCCCCCTCCTCGTCTCATCGAACATATGTTCGAATGCGTCCGAGTGTAGGTCGGCCCCACCGACACTCGCTCCCAGCCCGCGCACCGAGCGGGATCGGGTGCTCATACCGGGCGAGTCCTACCCAGATACCTATATAGGTATCTGGGTAGTTTGCTAGGTGGATAGATAGCCATATAGGTTTGCGGCATGCAGACAATGATGATCTACAGCGAGAGCGGCGGTGCGACGAAGAGCACCACCGCGGTCTCCCTGGCGATGGTGGCGGCCGAGGAGGGGCGGCGGGTGATCCTGATCGACCTGGATCCGCGTGGCGCGACCACGAAGTGGCTCGACGCGCAGCCCGTCGACGTCGGGCTCGACGTCGGAGCGATCCTGGGTAACGCCGACCCGAGGGGATGGGCGGACGAGCTCGCCGTGCCTTCGCCCTTTCACTCGAACCTTCGAGTGATCCCGTCCGACCGCAGCGTGAGCGCACGCGAAACGGACGATCCCGGAGAAGTCGGGCATCGCTTGGCGGACTCGCTCGAGGATGTGCCTGCGGACCTCGCGATCATCGACTGCCCGAACCGCCAGGGCGGGTCGCTGATCTACAACGCCCTGACGGCGGCGGAGTCAGTGATCTACGCCGCCACGCCCACCGCTGACGGCGTGGACGGATTCATTGGTGCACAGGAGAGTGTGCGCCGCTACAACGACCTCAGCGACCGCGCAGCGGTCGAGGAGGCCGGCATCATCGTTGGCGGCTACAAGGAGACGATCACGCCGCGAGAGGCTACGCACAGCATCGAGCAGATGCGAGAGACGGGGCTTCTCCTGACTCCGCTCGTCCCGCACCGGACCATCGTCGGAGAGGTCCGGTACTCGCACGACTGGTACGGCAACTTCCGCAAGGGCGCACCCGTCGCCGCCGCATACCGTGAACTCGCACGAAAGGTCATCCGATGACGAACGAAGATCGCCCCGCCAGCCTCCCGCGCCGAGCACAGCCGGCGCCCGACCGCAGCGACCCGATCGCGTCCAAGCCTCGTCCGGCTCCGACGCCCGCACCGGCGCCGGTAGCAGCCCCGGTATCGCGGGCGAATGCGGGCACGGCGGCCACGCCGCCGCGGAAGCAGCCCACGGAGGTTCTGCATGTGGACGTCGATGCCGAGCTGTCGTACTACGTCCAAGACCTGCGAGCCGCGACCGGTCGCACTAAGAAGAACATCGTGGAAACGGCCCTGAGCGAGTACCGCGACCGGAACCCGCTCAGCTGAGCCCGAGCCCCTCGAAGATAGCCAGATACCTATATAGGTATCTGGCTATCTTGATTCTCATGCAGAATCTAAATGGCGCTGTTGCACCAGGAGCGAACGGCGGATTCGAATCGCTCTGGATCGGCGTTCCATTCGAGGGCGTGGCCGGCGGGGTCGCTGGCGATCAGCGTCGCATTCACGTGCGCGTTGCTGAACGAACGGGAGTCGCTGAACGGCGTGGTGCGATCACCCCCCGAATGAATCAGGAGCACCGGTATGCGTAGTGGTGCGGCTGCGTCTATCCAGTCGAGTGCTTTGAAGTTGAGAGGAACTGGTGAGCCCAGTAGACGACTGACACCGCGGGCGCCGAGAGCCCATGTGGCGGCCGCAGCGACGACACGGGGGACTCCGGCGTTAGCGGCGCTGAAGAGCACGCTGTTGCGCCAACTGAGGACGGGGGAGACAAGGATCAAGCCTGCGATTCTGGATCGGTGCGACGAGCTCGTGGCGAGGCGCAACGCCATTGAGGCGCCGCTGGACCAGCCGACGAGGACGACCCGGCGCGCTCCCCGCTCGAGAGCGAGCGCGATCGCAGCGTCGACGTCGACCCATTCGGTCTGACCGAGCGTGAACGCATTGAGTGGCGCCGTTGGGCCTTCTCCGTCACCGCGGAAGGAAGGCACCAGTGAGGTGTAGCCGGTGCCTCTGAGTGCATGCACGGAGCGAAAGGCAGCGTCTCGGCCGGACAGACTGCCGTGGATGTGGATCGCCCAAGTGTCTGCGGCGTCTCCTTTGCCGGAAAACAACCAGGCAGGCGCCTGTCCAAGCTCGGTTTCGACGGTCACCTCGCGGGCGTCCGGGTCGAGTTCTCGGGCCGTCGCGAACACATTCCCGATGGGTCGACTCAGGGAGCCGGCCGTGGGGGAGGGGGCATCAGCATTGAGTGTGAGGATGCGTTCGATCCCGTCTGGTCCGCTTCGCAGGATCGGACCGAGGACCGCGTGGCGGGTTTCGTCGTCGTAGAGCAGGCCGAGCTTGCCGTTCTGCTTCGTGATCGGAGTAGGACCGAGGACGATGCGATCGGGCGTCGGAACCGCGACGATCGGTGTTGGGCGGCTGCGCTGCGGTCGGATGACACGGCGCGCAACGGTGGCGACGACCGCGGCTCCGGCGACGCCGACACCAACTGCGGGGATCGCGACCCAGAGTGCGCTCACCGGCTATGCGGCCTTCCGGAAGCCGCCGCCGATCACTCGCGGAGTGAACGCCTGGTCGGGAGCGATGAGCGTGCGGACCCGAGCGACAGCTGCATTCTCGTCAAAGGTGAACGCGCCCTCTCCGCGAACCTCAGCGTTCTTCGTGAGCACGAGGATCTGTTGAGCGTGTGCGATCAATCGCCGGTCGCTCAGGTAGGTCGTGAACGGTGGTCGCTCGATGAGGCCGTGTCGGACGGCGGCCTTCGATGCTCGAGCGACGTCGATCCGGCGACGGAGAGGAACGACGATCGCCGTCCACCCGATGCCGAGCATGATGATGAGAAGACCGAGGAAGAACGGTATCTCAGCGGCGTTCCACGCGGAGTAGCGGAAGGCGTCTCCGCCGTAGCCGAAGTGAGAGGCTGTGAGGAAGGCAATCTCGATCAAGCAGCCGATCGTGGTGATGGCGAATCCGGTGATGAAGACGAGCTGAACCCCGCGCCAGTTGCGACGCGCGTTGATGATCGAGGAGACGGATAGCCACACGAGAGTCGCCATGTAGGCCGATCCGTAGAGCCAGACGGCGGTCTGGTCGAGGCGGTCGATGATGAAGTCGACGCTTGTGCGGCCCCGGTTGCCGATCAGCAGGAACGGCACGATGTAGGAGCCGAACATGATCGCCAGGCCCCACCGACTGCCGACGCGGCCTTCGCCGCCGGCGCGCCGTCCGAGCGCTTCGCGGAAGAACCAGAAGGCCGATGCTGCTGCCAGGTCGCGGACGAGGGTGATGACGTTGGTGCCACCCAGTAGCGCGTCATATGTGAAGAAGGGGATGGGGAATCCGTAGGTGGAGAGTGCGACGGCACCGCTCACCGTGGCCCAGAAAGCGGGACGCGCTGCGGGCTTCGCTGCGGCGCGAGGAGCCCGCACAAGCACCAGCGCAATGAGAAGCGCTAGGCAAACCTGTTGGATCATCCGAAATACGTTTCTTCGCTCGTCCGATTGAGTGTCTGGATACGGCGGACCATCGCGAAAGCTACTTCCTCGATGGCAATCTCCGCCTTCGCTTCTGTGCTTTCTGGATCATCTGTCGGGGCACAGAGGTGTGTGGCTCCGTGCCGCCGGCCCGGATGGATCAGCCGCGGGATCTGCTCGCTGAACCAGGCGTCCGGAGCGTAGACGAAGAGGATGTGCGCAAGCTCATGGCACGCGTTCTGGCTCTGGTAGTGGAGCTCGTCGCTCTCTCGGCAGACGACGGTGCCGAACTCGGCTGTGTCGATCCAGAGCCCTGTCACTGATTTGAGGTCAGCGCTGGCGGAGGCGATCAGATAGATCGGCTTGCCGTAGACCTTCTCGACGGACGATTGAAGATCGTCCCACGTCGCGGCGGCCGGAAGTCCGAGCCTGCTCACGAACTCGTCGGCCGCCTGAACGATCGATCCACTGCGGCCTTGGCCACTGCGGCGGAGCATCCGCCACCGGCCGCGACCTCGTTCCGTGGAGTCTGACGGCATCGATGGACTCCGTTCGCCTGGCCGGGAGAAGCTCATCCACTTTAGACGGCATTCCGGGCGCGAGCGGAGCTGCGTGGCCCTACAGGACGGCGCGGCCGGCTATCGACGTAGCTCGGTGACGATTTCGGACACGACGGCGGCGATGCCGCGTAGCTCGTCGGGCTCGATTGTTCCGAGCGATCGGGCGGCGACGCGCTCGATGCCGAGCGAGCGCATGGTGCCGTCGAACCCGAGGCGGGCTTCCACGGCCTCGACCAGCTCGGGGTCGTCTCTGAGCAAGTAGTCGGGGTCGACGTCGAGTGCTTCGGCCACGGCGAAGAGCACTTCGACTCGTGGTGCCGAGGGGAGTTGCCCGGCCATGAGCAGGCCCCATTCCTGGCGATCGATCGAGGCCCCGCTGAGGAGAAGGATCTCGGAAATTCTGGTGCGGGAGGTAGTGGCGTCGAGGCCTCGTGAAGTGAAGACCAGTGAGAGACGACGCGCCAATTCGGCGGGACGTAGAGCGCTGGATTCCTCAGTCGGCATGGATTCGCCGTCTGTGACGTAGCTGACCAGTTCCTTAAAGGCTACTCGGCCCTGAAGCTGCTTCACGAGCGAGTCCAAATCGGCGTTCGTGGCGTGCGCGAGCGCGAGAAGAACAGGGACAGGCATGTCCCGTTCTCCCTTGATGTACCGAAGGACGGTCCGGTAGGGCAGGCCGGCTCGCTCAGCCGCGGCCTTCACGTTGAAACCGGCGTCGTAGATGGCGCTCTTGACGGCCTCGCCTATGACGGCATTGACGTTCGTTGAGTCCACCTCCACACCACGATTCTAGGTCGGCGGCTACCGACGTGCCGTCAGTGTAGACAGTCAGTGTCCCATTTGGGCATCTACGAGTGTCCAAACGGGCAGTTTGGGACTAGATTGTGATGAAGGCAACGAGGGGAACCAACGACATGAAGCACACGAAGCACACCGGCACCGGCCTCTGCGCCGCGATGGCCGCTGCGGCTGTGCTCGCATTGGCAGGGTGCTCGGGCGCTGCTCCCGAAACAGCACGAACTGCACCGACGCCGACCGCCCAGATCCCTTCTGCATCGGGCTCGACTGCGGCCAGCACGGCTGAGGCGACGCTGACTGCGGCCGCCGCTCCGGTCGACTCTGAGCCGGTTCCCGTTCCGGGAGTCGAGAACGACGCGCTTGCCCTCGCGGCCTCGGCAGTGACGGCGTTCTGCCGCCCGACGCTCGACTACGACACCTGGATCGCGGAGCTCTACCCGTTCCTGACTCAGCAAGCGGCGATCGCCTACGAGACGGTCGATCCGATGAACGTGCCCTGCACGTCGTTGACCGGCGATGCTCGGGTCCGGGACGGCGACGGCACGTTCACCATTCGCGTTCTGGTGCCCACCGACGCTGGGGACTACTCGGTCTACGTCCACCGTGCTGTAGAGACGGCGCCCTGGGGCGTCGAGCAGATCACCCCCCTGGCCTCGGAGTAGGCCGGTGCAGAAGGGGGGAATTGGGGTACTGGCGGCGGTTATGGTGCCGATCGTCACCGTGGCGCTACTGCTGTGGGTGCTGTTCTTCGGCGGATCGGCCGCGGCCGCATGCCTACCTGGTGGAGGCCCGGTCAACGTGTCCGCGATCCCGGCGGACGCGAAGGTCGGGGCCTACGGGCACGACCAGCTCGTGAACGCAGCACTGATCGTCAATGCAGGTGCAGCGAAGGGGCTCGGCGCGGACGGGCAGACGCTCGGTGTCCAGACGGCGATCGGGGAGTCCTCGCTGGTGAATATCACCTACGGCGACGGCGCGATCAACCCGGACGGATCGGTCGCTGACTCGATCGGCCTGTTCCAGCAGCAGTCGAGCTGGGGCACCGTCGAGCAGCGCATGGACCCGACGACCTCGGCGGGCTTCTTCTACGAC
>NZ_PSVZ01000064.1:0-557 GCF_002932315.1 Rathayibacter sp. AY1C9 | reverse complement strand
CCGCCGTTCCGGCCGCGGTCCCGTCCGCCGGCCGGAACGGCGGAGGCGGCGGTACGAGGGGCGGGCGGGAGCGCGGCCCGAGCGGCGGCAGCTGGAGGACTCGATCGAGCGGACGGAGGAGTCGGCGACGCGGCGGGCGCGGATCCGCTCGGGTCGGCGGGTGACGCGGACCCGCGGCCGGTGGGCGACGCGGACATCGGGAGCCCCCGCGCGATCACGGCGGGCGGCGCCAGGAGGACGAAGGAGCCGTCGTCGGGGGCGGCCGTCGGCGCGAGCACCTCGGCGAGCCGGCCGCCGATCATCGGCGCGGCCCGGGGCAGGCGCGGCGAGGCGAGCTCGGCGCAGTCGGGGCACCAGGAGGAGCGGCGCCGCTCCCGGCCGGGACGGTGGCGCTGCTCCTCGGGAGTGGCGACGAAGACGTGTCCGGCGTCGCAGAGCCAGCACAGGTACACGTCGGCCGCGGGCGGGATCTGGCTGAGCACGATGCCCTCGTTGTACTCGGGCCGGTACTGCCGCACCAGGACGGGGTAGGACGCCCAGGCCTCCCGGTAGGTGCC
>NZ_PSVZ01000034.1:0-17194 GCF_002932315.1 Rathayibacter sp. AY1C9 | reverse complement strand
CCGTACGCGTCGGCCACCGCGATCGAGAGGACGAGGGCGGCCGGAGCCGCGACGTCTCGGCCCACCTGACCCTCGACGTCGCGGCTCCGGCCGCCCTCGTCCTCTCGATCGCGGTGGCCGACGCGTACGGGGCGGAGGAGTCGCTGACGCTCACCGTCGACGGCCGCCCGCTCCCCGCTCGCGAGGTGATCGACCAGCACGGCACCCGGCTGCACGTGCTCGACGCGCCGGTCGGGCACCTCGTCGTGGACTACTCCGCGCGCGTCCTGGGACGCCTCGCTCCGCTCGAGGGCGACGAGGTGGACCGGCTGCGGTACCTGCGGCCGAGCCGCTACGCCGAGTCGGACGTGCTGTGGGCGACGGCCCGGGCCGAGTTCGCCGGCCTGTCCGGGGCGGACCTCCTGCACGCGGTGAGCTCCTGGGTCGGCACGCGGCTGGCGTACGTCCCCGGCTCGAGCCTTCCGACGGACGGGGCCGAGCGGACGCTGCTCGCCCGCCGCGGCGTCTGCCGCGACTTCGCGCACCTCGTCGTCGCCCTCCTCCGGGCGCTGGACGTGCCCGCCCGACTGGCGGCCGTGTACGCGCCGGGACTGCAGCCGATGGACTTCCACGCGGTCGCGGAGGCCTGGATCGAGGGGGAGTGGCGGGCGGTCGACGCGACGACGCTCGCTCCTCGGTCGAGCCTCGTGCGGATCGCGACGGGACGCGACGCGGCCGACACCGCGTTCCTCGGCGTCTACGGCGGCATCGCGACGCTGCGCGAGCTGACCGTCGGCGCCGTGGCCGACGTGCTGCCGGGCGACGACCTCGACCGGCCCGTCTCGATCGGCTGAGCGGGCGGCCGAGGCCGGCTACTCCGACTCGACGAAGCGCCGCCAGGCCCAGATCGACGTGCACACCGCGCTGAAGGCGACGACGGCGAAGAGCACCGGACCCGCTCCGCCGTCGGTCGACCAGGACGCGATGGTCGGGGTGAGCAGCACGAACAGCACGGTCGTCGCGAGGAGCGTGAGCCCGAGCCAGAGCAGCGGGGACCAGCGCAGGATGCTGCGGCCGGCGGGGCGCCCGACCGGGAACAGCAGCACCACGCTCGAGCCGACCGAGATCAGCGTGGTCGCGCTGAGCACCTCCGCGGCGAGCACGGAGCCGAACGAGCCGTCGGGCGGGACCACGGCGGAGGCGCCCCAGGCGAGTCCGGCGAGACCCAGCAGCGAGACGACGCGGACGGTGGAGAGCTTCGCGCGGTCGACGGCGGACGCGCCCTCGGGGAGGACGAGGCCGATCACCACGCCGAAGAGGAGCGCCGGGTCCAGTGACGCGAAGCGCGAGACGAGAGCGGCCGCCGCGACCAGGAGCAGCGCGCGCGGAGCGGCGACGACGCCGATCCCGCTGACGCCGATCCGTCGGCCGACCAGCGCGGGGACGGCGGCGGCGACCGCGTTGACCACGGCGACGGCCACGATGACGGCGATCAGCAGGCGCAGGTAGGCGGGCTGGCCGTCGACGCGTCCCGAGAGCAGGACGAGGCCGGCTGCGCAGCCGATCATCCCGACGACCATCAGGCGCGGCGAGGCGGGACCGGTGTCCGGCTTGTCGTCGTACTCGACGGCGGCGCGGTTGCGGCCCGTGAGGTGCCAGCTGCGCTCGGCGCGGGGCGCGCGCCCGGCCGCGGCGAGGCGGGCCGGCACGACGACCAGGGCGAGCGAGAGCAGAGCGAGGGCGAGGGAGCGCATCCAGTCGGCCATCGAGACGACGGGCGATCCGGCGGACAGCGCGGTGGTCATCCCGGTCGCCGCGCTCCAGCCGCCCGGCTCCGATCCGGCGTCGGGGGCGGGCTGCGGCGGCACGTCACCGCCGTCCTGGTCGGGAGCCGGGACCGGTGCTGCGGTGGGCTCGGCGGTCGGCTCGTCCTCGGGCGCGGGCGCGGCCTCTCCGGGGCGGACGGGCGACGGGGACGCGGTCGGCGCCGCGCTGCTCGGAGCGGGAGACGCGGCGGCCCCGGGCGCACTGGGCGCGGCTCCGGGGGCGGCCGGCGTCGTCGCGCTGGGCGTGCTGGTGGGAGCGGTCGTCGCCGCCGCGAAGGTCACGTCGATCCAGGGGCTCGGCGGGCTGTAGTTGCCGGCGCTGTCTCCGGCGATGGCGGAGACCCGATGCGCGCCCGCCGTGATCGTGCCGCCGGTGCAGCTCCAGGCGCCTCCGCTGACCGCCGCGTCGCAGGTGTTGACCCGGTCCACGTACACGTAGGCGCGAGTGCCGTCCACGCCCGTCCCGGAGTAGGACGCGCCGCTGAGCGGCAGGGCGGCGCCGTCCGACGGCGAGGTGAGGGCGGGGGCGGCAGGAGCAGCGGTGTCGACCACGAGGGTCACCGGCGCGCTGGCCGGCGAGGCGGCGCTGCCGGCGAAGGAGGCGGTCTGCGTCGCGGTGACGCGGTAGCTGCCCGGCGCCGGAGTGGGGGCGAGCTGGCAGAACCATGCGCCGCCGGAGTCGGCGGTGGCCAGGCACGCGGCGCCGCCGTTCGAGACCGCGGCGACGCTCGCGCCGGGGTAGGCCGTGCCGCGGACCGAGCCCGCGGAGGTCGCCGAGCCGTCGACCGACTCGATGACGGGGGCGCTGAGGACGGCGATCGGGACGGCGGCCGAGGTGGTCCCGCCGCCGGCGAGGAGCTCCACCGCGACCAGGGTCGCCGGCCCGTCGTCGAGGGAGACGGCGCAGCTCCAGCCGCCGTCGGGGCCCGCGGTGGTGATGCAGAGGGGGTCGCCGCCGCCGCGGAGCCCGATCTGCACCTGGTCCCCGGCCGTCGCCGTGCCGGTGACCGTCGTCGCTCCCGTGCTGAGGACCGCGCCGGAGGAGGGAGCGGTGATCGCGAGAGCGGCGGCCTGCGCGGCCGGCGCGGCCAGGCCGGAGACGGAGGCGACGGCCGCGAGGAGCACCAGCAGCAGGGCGGCCGTGCGGCGCGGGGATCGGCGGAGTCGGGGCACCGGCACGACCGGTGAACCCCCCGGTACTGCCACGTCGACGCCCGATTTCACGATGCGTCCATTGCACGGGGGCAGGGGGGAGCTGTCAAGCGCGCCGCACCACTGTTCCCGGATGTACACCATCCGGAGGAGGCGTCTCGGCCGGTCGGGGGAGTCGGGGAGATCCGGGAGAGCGCTTCCGCGAGAATATACCCGTCGATCAGATCCGGAGGACAGTGGAATGCGCGAAGACGAGGCCCGCGGGCGCGATCGGCGGGAGGTGCGCGTCGAGGCTGCGCGCTTCGACGATCCGCGCGAGCTGGGCGGGCTCCTGCCGCCGGGCCTGCGCATCGGACTGGCGCAGAGCGCCTTCCAGACGGAGGGCTCCCTCGAGACGGGCGGCCGGGGCCGGTCGGTGTGGGACGACTTCGCGCTGCGACGGGGGACGATCGCCGAGGAGGCCACTCCCGAGATCGCGACGGACTTCCTCCTGCGCTGGCGCGAGGACCTCGCGCTGCTGGTCGATCTCGGCGTCGACGAGCTCCGGCTCTCGGTCTCGTGGCCCCGGCTGCAGCCCGACGGCCGCGGGCCGATCGACCGCGGAGGGCTCGGCTTCTACGACCGCCTGCTCGACGGGCTCGCCGAGACGGGGATCCGGGTCGCGCTGACCCTGCACCACCGCGACACCCCGTCGGCGCTCAGCGGCGGCTGGATGAACCGCGACACCGCGTTCCGGTTCGGCGATCTCGCCTTCGAGCTCGGCGGGCGGTTCGGCGACCGGGTCGCCGACTGGATCACCCTCGACCAGCCGTCGACGGTGATGCTCGAGGGCTACGCGCTCGCGCGGCAGGCGCCGGGCGCCGGTCGGCTGTTCAGCGCCCTGCCGGCGCTGCACCACCAGCTCCTCGGGCACGGCGTGGCGCTGGAGGCGCTGCGGGCGGCGGAGGTGACCGGGAGGATCGGCCTCGTCGACGCGCTCGCGCCCGTCGAGCCCGCCTCCGACGATGACCGGGACCGCGCCTTCGCCTCCCTGGCGGACGTCCTGCGGAACCGCCTGGTGGCCGACGCCGTGCTGACCGGGTCCTACCCGGTCGGACCGGAGGAGCTGCCGCCGTTCCTCGGCGCCCTCGCGCAGGCGGATCCGGTCGACCTCGCGCGCATCTCGGCTCCGCTCGACTTCTACGCGGTCGCGCCGCTGCCGCCGCTGCGGATCGTGGCGGGCTGCGACCCGGCGCTGCCGACCGGGGTGGGCGCTCCTCCCGCGCTCCCCTTCCACACGGCGCCCTGGCCGGAGCTGGACCGCACGGGCGACGGCTCGCCGGTCGCACCCTGGGCAGTGGTCTCGGTGCTGCGGTCCCTCGTGGAGCGCTACGGCGACGCCCTGCCGCCGCTGGTGGTGACCGCGCTCGGCGCGAGCTACCCCGACGAGCCCGATCGCGAGGGTGCGATCGTCGACACGGAGCGGATCCGCTGGCTCGGGGCTCACCTGGCCGCTCTCGCCGAGGCCGTCCACGACGGACTGCCGGTGGAGGCCGTGCAGCTCTGGACCCTGGTCGACGCGTTCGAGTGGCAGCACGGCTACAGCCGCCCGCACGGGCTCGTGGCCGTCGACACGCGCAGCCGGGACCGCGTGCCCAAGGCGTCGTTCGACTGGCTCCGGCGCGTCCTCGACGCCCGCTCCTGACGCGGGGGCGTGCGAGACTGCCGCCGTGCGCAGCATCCTCGCCCTCGCCTCCGTCCTCCACGCCGACCCCGCCCCTGTGCTCGCCGCCCTCGCGGACGTCCTCGCCGCCGACGGCGCCTACGAGCGGCGGGGGAGCGGGCTCGAGCGCCGACTCCCCGTGCTCGGCATCGAGCAGTGGCGGGTCCTGGCGGACGAGGAGGGGGCCCGGGTCGAGTGCGAGCTGGTCGCCGCACCCGCCTCGTCGGCGCTCGCCGGGGTCCTCCTCCGGCGACGGATCCGCGAGGCGCCGGACCGGTTCCGTGTGGTCGTGACCGCGGTCGCCGACGCGGTGGAGTGATCCTCCGGGGACGCCCGCGCGGGTCCGCTCCGACGCCCGCTCTCCGCTCCGCCCGCCGCCCCGCCTCCACCCCGCGCCAGCGCCCCCCGAACGGGGAATGCGCGGGCGCTCGCCGCTGTTGTCTACCGATGACGGGACGGGGCTCGGCGCCCCGCCCACCGGACAGCTCGGAGGAGCCAGAGGCAGATGGCAGGAACAGGGATGAACAAGGGTCGAGGGGCGCGCGGCAGTGACGACGAGATCGTCTACCGCCGCCACGCGAACGGACGCGGCATGGTCGCTCCCGGATCGCGCGTCTCGGCGACCGCGTACGTGGAGACCGGCGCCTACGTGGAGCCCGGCGCGACCGTGGGCGAGCGCGCCTGGATCGGCGCGGGCAGCTGGGTCGACCGCGACGCCATGATCGGGCACAGCGCCTTCATCGGCGCGAACGTGCACGTCGGGCCCGAGGCGATCATCGGACCGGGGGCGCGGATCGGGAGCTACTCCCGGATCGGACGATCGGCCGTGATCGCGACCGGCGCCCGCATCGACCGCGACACCGTGGTGCCCGACGGCGCCCGGAAGGGCATCGACGAGGCGAGCGAGAGCGGCCGCCGCGCGGCCTGACCCCCACGACCCTGTTCCGCCGGCTCCCCGGAGCGGCGGAATAGGGTCGTTCCATGTTCGAACTCCACCACCTCAGCGCCCAGGAGCAGTGGGACTGGCTGCAGCGCGGAGAGGTCACGCCTCTCGAGCTCGCCGATCACTACCTCGCCCGGATCGAGCGGTGGAACGGGGAGCTGGGCGCCTTCGCCACGGTGACCGCCGATCGGGCGCGGGAGCGGGCGTCATCGCTCGGCACCGGGCCCGGCACCGCTCCGCTCTGGGGCCTGCCGAGCGGCGACAAGGACCTCTGGCGGCGCGCGGGCGTGCGGACCGCATCCGGATCGCGGCTGCGCGAGCACCACGTGCCCACCGCCTCCGACGAGATCGTCGAGGTGCTCGACGCGGCGGGAGCGGTCAGCCTCGGCAAGACCGCGGCGCCCGAGTTCGGGATGCCCTCCTACACCGAGACGCTGATCGGCCCGCCCGCCGTCACGCCCTGGGACACCCGCCTCGGGGCCGGCGGATCCAGCGGAGGAGCGGCGGTCGCCGTCGCCGCGGGACTGCTGCCGTTCGCCCCCGCCTCGGACGGCGGCGGGTCCATCCGCATCCCCGCCGCGGCCTGCGGCCTGGTGGGACTGAAGCCCTCCCGCGGACGCGTCGCCGCGCTCTCCGGCATCGGCGGGGTCGGCGGCCTGACGGTCGCCGGGCCGATCACCCGCTCGGTCGCCGACGCGGGCCTCCTGCTCGAGGGCCTGCTGGAGCGGACGAACGGCCGCCTCCCGCAGCGCTGGTCGCTCGGCGCGCCCGGTGACGGGGACGGCTCGTTCCTCGGCGCCGCGGTGCGCGGAGAGGGGCGCTTCCAGATCGGCGTGCTGACGGACTCGCCCTGGGACGAGGAGTACGAGATCGCTCTCGCTCCGGAGGCGCGCGCCGCGCTGGACGAGGGGATCGCCGCGCTGGCCGCGCTCGGCCACGGGCTCGAGGAGGCGTTGCTGCCCCCGAGCGCCGCGTACCCCGCCGCGTTCCGGACGCTGTGGCAGAGCGGCGCGGCGACCCTGCCCGTCGAGGGCGCGGACCTCGATCTGCTGGAGCCGCTGACCCGCTGGCTGGTGGAGGAGGGACGCCGGCGCTCCGCCCGCGAGATCGTCGAGGCGGCGTCCTGGCTCTCGGGCTACGAGCGCGCGGTGATCGCGGCGTTCTCCGGCGTCGACGCGGTCCTGACGCCGTCGCTGGCGATGACGCCGCGCCCCGTCGGCTGGTACGACCTCGAGGATCCCGAGCGCAATTTCGAGCAGCAGTGCCTCTACACGCCGTACACGTCCTTCGTGAACGTGAGCGGCCTCCCCGCGATCACCCTTCCGCTGAGCACCACGGAGGAGGGCCTGCCGATGGGAGTCCAGCTGATCGGGCGACCCGGCGGCGAGGCGACGCTGCTGGCGATCGGCGCACAGCTCGAGCGGCGGGCGCGCTGGCAGAGGCGGCACCCGCCGCAGTGGTGAGGGGGGAGGCCGCAGTCGTGACGGGTCCGGGCGCGGCCGCACGGCGGATGGTCAGGTCCGGCTCTGGTCACTGAGGTAAGCCTTGCCTATACTCGAACACGATGTGCATGTTCGAGGACCGCGACGGCTCCGCGCCGGTCGACGTGAAGCAGTTCCTGATCGCGGGCGACGAGACCGTCGTGCCGTGGATCCAGAGCATCCTCGACACCCTCCCCGCGAACGCCCGCGGCCAGGTCTTCGTCGAGGTCGACGACGCGCGCGGACTGCCGCCGCTCGCCGCCCCCGGACGGGTCTGCGTCACCTGGCTCGGCCGCTCCGAGCGCTCGGGCGCCCCCGGCACCGGTGAGCGCTGCTCCCGCGGAGTCGCGCTCGACCGCGCGGTCCGGGCCTGGGTCGGCGAGATGTCGGTCGTCGACGGCGACTACCCGTGGGCCGACGGCCGCCACGACTTCTGCGCCTGGATCGGCGGGGCCGGCCCCGTCGTCGCCGAGCTCGCCGCCGACGTCGAGGCGCGCCTGCGCACCTCCGCCGAGCACGCCGCGCGCTGACCGTCCGCCGGGCGTCCCGGCTGAGTGTTAGGCAAGGCTTACCTTCTGTGCGAGACTGAGGCGATGCCTCCGACGACCGCCGCCCCCGCCCGACCGGCCTACCGGCCGTACCTCGCGACCGTCGCCGCAGCGACCCGGATCGCCCCGCACTTCATCCGCGTGACCCTCACCGGCACCGGCCTCGACCACGTCGGCTGCACCGGCCCCGACCAGCGCATCAAGCTCGTCGTCCCCACCGCAGCCTCCGACGCCCCCGCCTTCCTCGCCTCCGTCTCGGACCCCGACGGACCCGACGGACTCGACCCCGACTGGTACGGCCGCTGGCGACAGCTCCCCGACGAGCTCCGGAACCCGCTCCGCACCTACACCATCCGCGCCGTCCGCCCCGAGGACGCCGAGGTCGACATCGACTTCGCCGCCCACGGCGACACCGGACCGGCCTCCGCCTGGGTCGAGAGCGCCCGCGCCGGCGACCAGATCGTCATCATCGCGCCCGACACGCGCTCCGACCTCCCCGGCGGCGGAGTCGAGTTCCACCCCGGCGCCGCCACCTCCCTCCTCCTCGCCGGCGACGAGACGGCCGTCCCCGCCATCGCCGCGATCCTCGAGAGCCTCGACGACGACGCCACCGGAGCCGCGTTCCTCGAGGTCCCCACCGCCCACGACCGCCTCCCGCTCCGCCACCCCGCTGGCGTCCACGTCACCTGGATCGTCCGCGCCCACGCGGCAGCCCCCGGAGCGGCCCTCGGCGACGCGGTCCGCGCCTGGGCCACCCGCTTCCTCACCGCCCACCACCGCGGCGTGGACGTCAGCGACATCGACGTCGACCACGAGATGCTCTGGGAGGTCCCCGACGAGAGCACCGACCCCGGCCTCTACGCCTGGATCGCCGGAGAAGCCGGCGCCGTGAAGCTGATCCGCCGCTGCCTCGTCACCGAGCTCGGACTCGACCGGAAGCGGGTGGCGTTCATGGGGTATTGGCGCCTCGGCCGCCAAGAGTCCAACTGACCCGGAGCGCCGCAGGGCGACGTTCTGCGGCGTTGTCGTCGGGCGCGATACCGCCGGTATCGCTTCCTCCTCCGCCTTGCAGAACGACGCCCTGCGACGCTCCGGGCACTGCTCGAAGAGGATCGGCGCGCCGGAGGCGCGACCGCGGGGGACGGCGCGCCGGAGGCGCGACCGCAAGGGGGACGGCGCGCCAGGGGCGCGACCGCAGAGGATGCGGCGCGCCGGGGGCGCGACCGCGGGGGACGGCGGGCTGGAGGTGCGACCGCGGAGGACGATGCTGATCGAGTGGATCTCGCAGAGGGCGTCTCGAGAGTCACTGCCGACGGACTTCGCGCGTGATCGAGCGGTTCTCGGGTGCCTGGCGAGTCGGGCGACCGCGCCCGGACATGCTCATCGGGTAGCCCTCGGAGAGGGAGTTTCGAGATCCACGCCCGACCGATTTCGCGGCTGATCGAGCAGCTCGCGGGCACAGACCGAGTCGGGCGACCGCGCGCAGACCTGCTGATCGGGCAGCCCTCGGAGAGGGCGTGTCGAGATCCACCCGACGAGCGCGCCGGGTGCTCCGCGCCGCCCCGGCGTCGAGTCGGCGGCGGCGGGGAGCGGCAGCGGGCTACAGGGTGGGCGAGACGCCCACGAGGCGGCTGGAGAGGGTCCAGAGGTCGTGGGCGAGAGCGCGGTCGCGAGCCTGGGGGTTCAGGGAGCCGTGCGGCGTCAGCTGGTCGAAGTAGGTGCCGCTGGCGGCACCGACGTCGGGCTCGGAGGCGAGGGTGATCAGCGGCACCGCACCCGCCTCGGCGGAGATGCCGAAGGAGCCGACCGAGAGGCTCGTCATCAGCTTCATCATCGTGCTGTCGGCACCGAAGCTCGTCGAGACGACGCCCGGGTGGAACGAGTACGCGTCGACCGACGTCGTCAGCAGGCGCTCCGCCAGCTCGCGGATGAAGAGGATCGTCACCAGCTTCGACGTGCCGTACGCCCGCCAGCCGCCGAGCCACGGACCCCGGCGGTTGTCGAGGTCGTCGAGCCTCAGGCGACCGAAGCGGTTCGCGAGGCTCGCCGTGGAGACGACGCGGACGCCGGCCCGCTCCCTCGAGGTCTCGATCATCCGCGGGAGCAGGAGCCGCGTGAGCAGGAACGGCGCGAGGTGGTTGCTCTGGATCGTCCGCTCGTGGCCGTCGACCGTCTCGGCGCGGTGGGAGACGAGCCCGCCCGCGTTGTTCGCCAGCACGTCGATCCGCTCGTAGCGCTCGAGGAGGCCGTCGGCCAGGGCGCGGACGTCGTCGAGCCGGTCGAAGTCGGCCAGGAACGCGTCCCCTCCCACGTCGGCGGCGACCGCGCGGGTGCGCTCGGGGTTCCGCCCGACCACGGCCACGCGGGCACCGGCGGACGCCAGCGCTCCCGCCGCGACCCGGCCGATGCCGGAACTGGCTCCGGTGAGGACGACGACGCGCCCCGTCATGTCAGTGACCACGGAGATATCCGCCCTTCTCGAGACCGGCTTCGATCTCGAATCGATTGCGCAGCGGATCGCGACCCGCCACCGTGTACGCGAACGGGAACCACATCCCGTAGAGCCGCCACTGCTCCTTGTGCACGGCCTCGTGCTCGAGGACGCTGTCGGAGACGTTGGTGCCCGTGAGGTAGCTCGTGCCGACGCAGGACCCTCCGCGGCCGAACGCCCAGGAGGGCAGACCGGTGAAGACGACGAGGCCGTGGCTGCGCCGGATCGGGCCCGTGCTCCACAGCGCGCCCCAGGCGAGTCCGACCGCGCACGCGAAGAGGTAGCCCGGCCGGGTGATCGCCGGATCCAGGGCCACCGTCGCGACGGCTCGACGGAGCGCGCTCACGCGCTGTCGCGTCCGTAGGTCTCGAGCAGCCTCAGCCAGACCTCGCTGATCGTCGGATAGGAGGGGACCGCGTGCCAGAGGCGCGAGAGCGGCACCTCGCCGACGACGGCGATCGTCGCGGAGTGGATCAGCTCTCCGACCTCCTTGCCGACGAAGGTGACGCCGAGGACGACCTTCCGGTCCTCGTCCACGACCATCCGCGCGGTGCCCGTGTAGCCGTCGGCGGCGAGGGCGGCGCCGGCGACCGAGCCGATCTCGTAGTCGACGACGCGGGTGCGGTAGCCGGCCTTCTCGGCGGCCGCGGCGGTCAGGCCGACCGACGCGACCTCGGGGTCGGTGAAGACGACCTGCGGCACGGCCTCGTGGTCCGCGGTCGCGACGTGCGCTCCCCAGGGGGCGTCGTGGACCTCGGCACCGGTGGCGCGCGCGACGATCACGTCGCCTGCCGCACGGGCCTGGTACTTGCCCTGGTGCGTGAGCAGTGCGCGGTGGTTCACGTCGCCCACCCCGTAGAGCCACGGACGCCCGCCGCCGAGGGGAGCACCGTCGCCGCCCAGCACGAGCATCGTGTCGTCGACCGTCAGCGAGGAGCCGGGCTCGAGGCCCACCGTCTCGAGGCCGACGTCGCGGGTGTGCGGGGCGCGGCCGGTCGCGGCGAGCACCTGGTCGGCCTCGATGACGTCGCCGCCCTCGAGCGTCACCGCCACGGTGCCGTCGGACCGGCGCTCGACCGAGACGGGCGAGTCGCCGAGGCGCAGGTCGACGCCGAGCTCCTGGAGCGCCGAGCCGACGAGCTCGCCGGCGAAGGGCTCGAACGGCGCGAGGAGTCCGCTGCGGGCGACGAGCGTGACGGAGGAGCCCATGCCGGCGTAGGCGGTCGCCATCTCGGTCGCGACGACTCCGCCGCCGATGACGACGAGGCGCGGCGGCACCTCCTCGGCCGAGGTGGCCTCGCGGCTCGTCCAGGGGGATGCCGCGCGCAGGCCCGGGATGTCGGGGACGACGGCGGTGGTGCCGGTCGCGACGGCGACGGCGGAGCGGGCGCGGAGCACGCGCACCTCGCCGTCGGGTCCGGTCACGGTCACCTCGCGCTCGCCGCTCAGGCGGCCGTGCCCGCGGATGAGCTCGATGCCGGCGCCCTCGAGCCACTGCACCTGGCCGTGGTCGTCGAAGTGGCTGGTGAAGGAGTCGCGGCGGGCCAGGAGCGCGGGCACGTCGACTCCTCCGCTCACCGCCTGCGCCGCGCCGGGGAGATCACGGGCGGCGCGGAGCGCCATCGGCGGCCGCAGCAGCGCCTTCGAGGGCATGCACGCCCAGTAGGAGCACTCGCCCCCGACGAGCTCGCTCTCGACGACGGCCGCGGTGAGGCCGCCCTGGACCGCGCGGTCCGCGAGGTTCTCGCCCACCGGCCCTGCTCCGATGACGATGACGTCGAACTCGTCCGTCGTGCTGCTCATGCTGTCTCCCTGGGGTTCTCGGAGGCGTCGAGCCCCGTCGTGTGTGGGTGCCCGGCGCTCAATGCGCCGGCACGATCTCGGCCCGCCAGCCGTCGTAGCGGCCGCCGTGGCTCTCGACCGCCTCGATCACCTGGCGGAGGAACGCGGTGGTCGACTCCTCGTCGACCGCGGCGTGGTGGCTCGCGACGAGGACCTGCCTCAGCCGAAGCCGCGAGATCGCGATCTGGAAGCCGGAGGCCACGAGGACGCGCCCGGCGCGCCGTGCGGTGCTGCGGCGGGAGAAGACGGCGAAGTGGTCGACCTCGCGCAGCTCCCACACCTGGTCGCCGTAGCGGAGCCGGATCTCGAGCTGCTGCGCGGCGCGCTCCTGCTGCGCCTCGAGGGAGGAGCCGCCGGGCGCCGTGACGGTGGTGCTCTCGTCGCTCATCGTCCGGTGAACTCCGCCGTCGTGCGCTGGAGGAAGGCCTCGGTGCCGATGCGCGCGTCCTCGGACGCCGCGAGACGCGCGAGCGCCCCGGGGAGCGCGGCCGCGGCCTCGGCGTCGGACGCGGCGACCGCGAGCCGGGCACTGGCCAGGGCGGCCTGCACGGCGAGCGGCGCCTGCGCGGCGATCCGGGCGGCCAGAGCCCAGGCCGCCTCGGCGACCGTCCCGTCGGGGACGACCTGCTGCACGAGGCCGATGCGGTGGGCTTCCTCGGCGTCGAAGAGGTCGCCGGTGAGGATCCAGCGCATCGCGTCGCCCCAGCCGACGGCGCGGGGGAAGCGCAGCGTCGCTCCGGCGAAGGGCAGGATGCCGCGGGCGACCTCGATCTGGCCGAAGCGGGTGGACCGCTCGGCGAGGACGACGTCGCTCGCGAGCGCGAGCTCGATGCCGAGCGTGAGGCAGGTGCCCTGGAGGCCGATGACCACCGGCTTGCTCACGGGGCGGGTGCGCAGGCCCCAGGGGTCGAGCCCGCCCTCGGGCACGAAGTCGAGGCCGTCGGAGCCCAGGCGGGGCCCGATGTCGGCGAGGTCGAGCCCGGCCGTGAAGTGCCCGCCCTCGGCGAGGACGACGCCGGCGCGCAGCTCCGGGTCGCGGTCGAGCTCGCCGTACGCGGACGCCAGCTCCGCGAGCAGCCGCAGATCGGCGGCGTTGCGCTTCTCGGGCCGGTCCAGCACGATCGCGAGCACGGTCCCGCGCCGCTCGGTGCGCACGCGCGGTCTCTCGTCGCTCATCGTTCCTCCGCTCGGTCGCGTCCGACCATCTTGCCGGGTGCCGCCGACACGCGCTCGGGCTTGCGCGCCGATGGCAGGGCTCTCTCAGGCCCCGCGGGACAGAGCGCCGAGGAGGCGGAGGATCGTGGGCAGGTCGTCCTCGGCCGCGGTCGGCGACGACGGGGCGAACGAGGTGACGCCGGCGCCCGCGAGCGGGAAGCGGGACCGGAGGGCGTCGAGGCTCGCGACGAGGCGCGAGGCGGGAACGCCGAAGGGCACCGGGTCGAACAGCCCGGCGAGATCGGCGGGGTCGAGCACGTCCAGATCGAGGTGCACGTAGACGGAGGCGGCACCGGTCGCCTCGACCGCCGCGACGAGCGACTCCGGGTCGAGGGCGTCCGCGGGCAGCACCGCGGCGCCCCGCTCGACCAGCCGCTCGAGCTCGCCGTCGTCGGCGGAGCGGACACCTCCGAGGACGACGCGCTCGTCGGCCACCCGCTCCTCGGCGCCCGCGCTCAGGAGGCCGACGCCGCGTCCCAGCGCGGCCGAGAGGACCATGCCGCAGAAGGCGCCGCTGGGGGAGGACTCGGGAGTGTGCGCGTCCGGGTGGGCGTCGAGCCAGACCAGCGCGACCGGGCCCGGTGCCGAGCGCACGGCGTGCCCGATCGCCGCGAACTCGACGCCGCAGTCGCCGCCGATCGTGATCACGGGACCGGTGCGGCCCGAGAGTGCCTCGCGCACCCGCTCGGCGACGGTGGCGACCGAGGCGTAGCGGCGGATGCCGGTGTCCTGGGCGTCGCCCGCCTCGGCGGGGATGTCGAGGGTCGTGGTGGCGGAGGAGGGCAGATCGCCCCGGATCGCCTCGGCTCCGTCGACGAGGCGCATCGCGCGCGTCGACGCCGAGCCCTGCCACTGGGGGACGACGAGGAAGGAGGCCATGTCCCTCACTATGGCACGCGCGCCGGTGCCGGGTGCCTGCGTGCTCAGGCCGCGGGCAGGCCTCCGGGGACGGCTGCTGGGCGGAGCGATGGGGGTGCGCCGTCGAGGTCGACCAGGGCCTCGTCGAGCGCGGAGCGGGCGCGGTCGGCGGCGGCGCGGGCCTCGTCCAGAGCGCCGGCCGGATCGCCTGCCGCACGGCGCACCGCGGTGTCCAGCTGCCCGAGTGTCTCCTCCGCGAGGATCCGGGGTGCCGCGGTGATGCGCTCGCCGTGCACGGCGGCCAGGAGCAGCACCGACTCGGCACCGAGCCGGGCCGCGGTGCGCGCCGCCTCGAACAGGAGGAGCTGGCGCTCGGCCTGGGCTCGCGGCTCGCGGTACCCGGAGACGACGGCGTCCAGAGCGGAGTCGGCGTCGAGCAGCAGGACCAGCAGCGCGGCCGGATCGTGGCGGGCGCCGGCCGACCGGGCGTCGTCGGCGTCGAGGAGGAGCGACCGTGCCGCGGCGCACGCGACGGCCACGTCGGCGGCGGAGGCGAGCTGCGCCGAGGTGCGCAGGTCCGAGAGGGTGGCGGCCCGCTCCAGGTCGTCCCGCACGGAGCGCTCGACGCCGCTCAGCTGCACCTCGGCGCGGGTCACGAGCCCGACCAGCGAGTCGACCGCGTCGAGCAGGGCGCCGGGATCGGGGGAGCCGCCGGCGGCGACGTGCTCGACGGCCTCGCGCAGCGGTCGGACCCGGCGCTCGGGAGTGGTCCCGGCGAGGACGGAGACCTCGGAGCGCGCCTGCTGCACGCGCTCCGGGAGGGACGGGCTCGGCGAGGTCACTCCGTGATCGTACGGCCGGAGTGTGACACCGCGTGACACGGCGGTTCGACCAGCGGCGGCGGCGTGCCCAGGATGGAGTCATGACCCGCTCGCTCGCCATCGTCGAGGTCGCCCGCGTGCGACCGGGCCGCGAGGAGTACCACGCCTACGTGCAGATCCTGAACGGCCGCATCCTCGCCCTCGCGCACGAGCGCGGCTGGCGGGCGGAGCGCTTCGCCGCCGAGGAGCTGGGCACGGAGGAGCTGCTGGCGCGCACGGCGGGGGCGGATGCCCTCGTCCTCGCGGGCGGCGAGGACATCGCTCCCGAGCAGTACGGCGCCGACCGCGGCTACCCGGCCGAGGGCCCCCACGCGGAGCGCGCCGACGCCGCCCAGATCGCGCTGGTGCACCGGGCGCTGGCCCGCCGGACCCCGCTGCTGGGCATCTGCCGCGGCCTGCAGATCGTCAACGTCGCGCTCGGCGGCACGCTGGTGCAGGACCTGGGGCCGGAGGCGGAGCACGTCAACGCGGCGGCCCCTGCTCACCAGCGCATGCACCGGCACGAGGTCGAGCTCGCGGCGGGCTCCGTGCTCGGCGGGCTCTTCGGATCCGAGGCGCTCGCGGTGCAGAGCGCGCACCACCAGGCGGTCGACCTGCTCGCTCCGGGGCTGCGGGTCGTCGCCCGGGCGGAGGACGGCGTGATCGAGGCCGTCGAGCACGTCGCGGCCCCCCTCGTCGGCGTGCAGTGGCACCCCGAGGACCCGGACGCTCCCGCCGGTCAGCTGGCGACGCTGCTCGACGGGCTGGCGCTCGCCGCCGCCCGCGGGGAGTTCGCGCTGCCCCTCGCCGCCTGAGCGGCCGGGGCTCCCCGCGGGCGACCGGGCTCAGCGGGCCAGTCGGGCCATCCACGCCTCGATGTCGTCGGCCGAGCGCGGGATGCCGGCCGAGAGGTTCTCGGCGCCGTCGGAGGTGACGAGCACGTCGTCCTCGATCCGGACGCCGATGCCGCGCAGCTCCTCCGGGACCGTGAGGTCGTCGGGCTGGAAGTAGAGGCCGGGCTCGATGGTGAAGACCATGCCCTCCTCGACCAGTCCGTCGAGGTACATCTCGCGCCGTGCGCGGGCGCAGTCGTGCACGTCGAGTCCGAGGTGGTGGCTGGTGCCGTGGACCATGTAGCGGCGGTGCTGCTGGTTGTCGGCCTCGAGCGCCTCCTCGGCGCTGACCGGCAGCAGGCCCCACTCGGCGGTGCGCCGCGCGATGACGGCCATCGCCGCGGCGTGAACCTCGCGGAAGCGGATGCCGGGGCGGACGATCGCGAACGCGGCGTCGGCCGCCTCCCGCACCGTCTCGTGCACCCGGCGCTGGGCGTCCGTGTAGCGGCCGTCCACCGGGAAGGTGCGGGTGATGTCGGCGGTGTAGTAGCTGTCCTGCTCGACGCCGGCGTCCAGCAGCACCAGCTGGCCGGGGCGCACCGGCCCGTCGTTGCGCGTCCAGTGCAGGATGCAGGCGTGGGGGCCCGCCGCGGCGATGGTGTCGTAGCCGACCGCGTTGCCGTCGGCGCGCGCGCGTCCGTTGAAGACGCCCTCGATCAGGCGCTCGCCCTTCTCGTGGGCGATGATGCGCGGCAGGTCGGAGAGGACGTCCTCGAAGCCGCGGCCCGTCGCGTCGACGGCGGCGCGCAGCTCGGCGATCTCGTAGGCGTCCTTGACCAGGCGGAGCTCGGCGATGTCGCGCTCGAGCGCCGCGTCGCGGTCCGCCCGCTCGTCGGCCTCGACCGCGTCGAGACGGCCGGTCACCGCCGGGTCGGCCTCGCGGAGCACGGCGAGGGGGACGCCGTCGTGCGCGTCGAGGACCGCGTCGAGCTCGGCGATCCCGCGGGTGGCGAGGCCGAGATCGCTCGCGACCTGCGCGAGCGACGGACGCGGCCCGATCCAGAACTCGCCGATCTCGGGGTTGGCGTAGAACTCGTCGGAGTCGCGGCCCGCGCGCTCGCGGAAGTAGAGCGTCGCGCTGTGGCCGGACGCGGCGGGCTCGAGGACGAGGACCGCGCCGGGCTCGGAGTCGGAGCCCCAGCCGGTGAGCCAGGTGAAGGCCGAGTGCGCACGGAAGGGGTAGTCGGTGTCGTTCGCGCGCTGCTTGAGGCGGCCCGCCGGGACGACGATGCGCACGCCGGTGTGCAGCGCGGAGAGGCGCTCGCGGCGGGAGGCGGCGAAGGACGCCTGCTCGCGCGGAGCGGGCAGCGGCTCCTCCCGCTCGGCCCAGCCGGACGCGATGAAGTCGCGGAAGCGGTCGGAGGCGGGGGTCGTCGAGCGGTTCGCGGTGGCGCGGGGGCGCGG
>NZ_PSVZ01000033.1:0-20814 GCF_002932315.1 Rathayibacter sp. AY1C9 | reverse complement strand
TCCCCGAGGACGACACCCAGGAGTCCGACCCGCGCGTCGTCTGACCCGTTCCCCCGCACCGACGCCCCGGTGCCGTCCGGCCCGGGGCGTCGGTGCGGGGGAACGGGTCAGACGACGCGCGGGTCGGACTCCTGGGTGTCGTCCTCGGGGATGTGGACGTCCTGGACGGTCACGTTGATCTCGGCGACCTCCATGCCGGCGATGTGCTGGATGGCGTCGGCGACGGCGGAGCGCACGTCCTCGGCGACCTTCTGCAGCGGCGCGGGGTACTCGGCGACGATGGTGATGTCGGCGGCGACCTGGCGCTCGCCGACCTCGACCTTGACGCCCTGGCCGCGGTCGTCGTTGCCGATCGCACTGCGGATGGCGCCGATCGCTCGGGCCGCTCCTCCGCCGAGGGCGTGGACGCCCGGGACCTCGCGCGCGGCGATGCCGGCGACCTTGGCGATGACGCCGTCCTCGATCACGGTGCGTCCGGATCCGGTGCTGGTCTGACGGGTGGTGGTCGCGGTGGTCTCGGCCATGGTCTCCTCTTTCGCTCGGGGCCCGATCGCTCGATCAGGCGGGGTATGCAGGTAGGACGCTCCGTCGACGCCGAACGTCACGGTCGGATCCGGCCCGCCCAGGCAACTGCCAGAGAGGAGGGCCGGGCCGGGCCGGTCCTCTCAGGAACGCGGTCGACGCCCGTCGATTCGCCCTCGGCCCGGTGCTGTGGTGGCATGGAGCCGTGACCGACGCGACCGCCCCGCAGGCGCCCCTCCCCGATCGGACGGCCGCGCGCATGCGCCCGCGCGCCCTGCTCGTCCTGGCCCTGATCGGCGCGGTCGGCGGGACCCTGTCGGGCGCGTTCGGCGTCGGCGGCGGGATCGTGATGGTGCCGATGCTGATCGCGTGGGCCGGGATGGACCAGCGCCGCGCCTCCGCCACCTCGCTGCTCGCGATCGCTCCGACCTCGGTCGCCGGAGCGTTCGGCTACGCCCTCGCCGGTCAGGTCGCCTGGGTCCCGGCGGCGGTGATCGCGGCTGCGGCGATGCTCGGGGCGGTGGCCGGATCCTGGCTGCTCGCGCGGCTGCCCCTCGGCGTGCTGCGCTGGATGTTCGTGGCGCTGCTCGTGGCCGCGGCGGTGCGGATGGCCGTGTTCGGCTCGAACGACACCGGCGACGTCGCCGAGGGCTGGGGCGTGTGGCCCGGATTCGCGGGGCTCGGCATCGGGATGGGCGTCGCTTCCGGCCTCTTCGGCATCGGCGGCGGAGCGATCGCCGTGCCGGTCCTGGTCGGCGCCTTCGGGCTCGCGGACCTCCTGGCCAAGGGCACCTCGCTGGCCGCGATGATCCCCACGGCGGTCACCGGCTCGATCGCGAACGCCCGGCGCGGCCTGCTCGACGTGCGCGCAGGCCTCGTGGTCGGGCTCACCGCCACGGCGTTCTCCTTCGCCGGAGTGGCGCTCTCCTTCCTCCTGCCGGCGCGCGTGTCCGGGATCCTCTTCGCGGTCCTCCTCCTGCTCGCGGCGGTGCAGCTCGCCCTCCGCGGGCGGCGCCGCTGAGCCCTGCACGACGCGGACCCCCGCCGTCAACGCCCTGTCCGATCCGTCGCAGACGCTCGTAGCGTCGTCGCGATCGGGCGCGGGCCCGGAGGGGCGGGAGCACGATGGACCAGCAGCAGCGCGAGCAGCAGGGCCGGCAGCAGCGGCGAGGGGGCGGCGCGAGCCTGCACCGGGACGTCGCACCCGGGGTGCACCGGCTCGAGCACGCCTGGACGAACCTCTACCTGATCGAGGAGGCGGGCCGGCTGACCGTCGTCGACGCCGGGCTCCCGAGGACGTGGCCGCACCTGATCCGCGCGCTGGAGGTGCTCGGCCGCTCGCTCGGCGACATCGACGCCCTCGTGCTGACCCACGCGCACTTCGACCACCTCGGCGTCGCCCGCAGCCTCGTCCGGCGGGGCGTCCCCGTGCACCTGCACGCGGCCGACCAGCCGCTCGCCGCGGAGCCCTACTCCTACCGCCGCCAGCGCACGCCGTTCGTGTACCCGCTGCTGCACCCCTCCGCGATCCCGGTGCTCGGAGCGATGGCCCGTGCGGGCGCGCTCGCGGTGCCGCCCGTGCACGGGACCCTGCCGCTGACCGCCGGAGCGGTGCTCGACGTGCCCGGATCGCCCCGCGTGCTCGCGACTCCGGGGCACACCGACGGGCACGTCTCGCTGCACCTGCCCGAGCGCGATGCGGTGATCGGCGGAGACGCACTGGTCACGCTCGACCCCTACTCCGCGCGCACCGGCCCGCACCTGGTCGCGCGCGCCGCGACCGCCGACACGGCGCAGTCCCTCGACTCGCTGCGGGTCCTCGCCGGGACCGGGGCGCGGACACTCCTCCCCGGCCACGGCGCGCCCTGGCGCCTGGGCGTCGCGGCGGCGGCCGAGCTCGCGGCGCGGACGCCGATCGCCTAGGGCGCGCCGCCGCAGGCCGCTCAGAGGCCGGTGGCCTGCCTCCCCGGCCGACCCGGCCCCGCAGCCGTGGCACCATCGGAGGTGATGTCGATCCCCGGTCCCGCATGAGCGCGGTCAGCTACCAGGCCGCGTCGATCCCCCTCCGCCTGGCCAGCGCCGGCATGGTCGTCGCCCTCCCCGTCCTCGCCGTCGAGCGTCTCGGCGACGTCGCGCTCGGCGGCGCCCTGACCGGAGCGGCGCTTTTCCCCGCCGTGATCGCCGCGCCGCTCGTCGGCACGGTGCTCGACCGGGTCCGCCGCCCCCGCCGGCTCCTGGTCGGCGCCGCGCTCACGACCGCCGTCGCCTTCGCGGTCGCCGCCTTCCTCGGCGAGGTGCCGACGCCGCTCATCGTGGTGCTGCTGCTCCTCGCGGGGCTCGCGACGCCCGTCTACATGGGCGGCATGTCGAGCTTCGTCACGAGCGCCATCCCGGAGCCGCGCCGCGCCTACGCGCAGGACTCGCTCTCGTACACGGTCGCCTCGATCAGCGGGCCGGCCATCGTGGGCCTCGCGGTCGGAGTCGGGGGAGCGCGGACCGCGATGCTCGCCATGGCGGTCCTCGCCCTCATCGGCGTTGTCGGGTCGCTCGGCCTCGCCATGGAGGCCCGTCCGGCGCCGACCGTCGGCGTGCTGCGGACGATCGTCGCGGGCGTCACCCACCTCGTGCGGCACCGTCCGATCGCGGTGGTCACCTCGGCGGGCACCCTCAGCCAGGTCGCGGGCGGAGCGGCGGGAGTCGCGGCGATCAGCCTCTCGGTGGAGCGGCTGGGCAGCACCGACGCCGCCGCGTGGATCCTGACCGCCTTCGCCGTGGGCGGCCTGCTCGGCGCCCTCGCCGTGGCGGCCCGCCGCTGGACCCGCCGTCCGCCGGCGTGGACCATGGGCGCCGCCTACATCGCGACCGGCGCCGTCCTCCTGGTCGCCGTCCCCGACCTGGGCGTCGTCGTGGCGATCGCCGCCTTCGCGGTCGCGGGCGTCTTCACGGCCCCCTCGAACGCGGCGATGCTGCTGCTGCGCGACGAGGAGAGCCCCGCCGCCGTCCGCTCGCAGGTGTTCACGATCGGCGCGGGGCTGCGCTCCGCCGCCGCGGCCGTCGGCGCCGTGCTGGCGGGAGCGGCGGCCGGCCTCGGAGCCTCCTGGCTCGTCGCGGGGATCGCCGTGGTCTGGATCGGCTCCGGCCTGCTGCTGCGGCTGTTCCCCGCGCGCGACCGCGACTGACCCGGGCCGCGCGCGGAGCGCTCGGCGGGACCGGCACCGCCGCGCGCGGAGATCGCGATCAGGCCGCGACGCCCGCCAGCGTGCCCGTGCTCGGCCCGTTCGGGTCGGTGATCATGCAGTTGATCGTCCGGTCGCCCGTGCCCCAGCTCTCGGCGGTCGGGTAGTAGTAGCTGAAGTCGTACGCCGAGTCCTGGTAGCCGATCCCGGTGAACGACTCGAACGCCGTGACGCAGTCGGTCTCGGCCTGCTCCGTCGCGACGGACTCGCCCGGGTACTCGTCGGCGTCGGCCATCGTCAGGTTCTGGAACACCTCGTAGACGTGCGGGTCGGTGCAGGGCACGGTCGGCACGTCGGTGACCTCGGTCGCCTCCTCGCTGAGCTCGCCGTTCAGGCAGTCGCCCACGCGCAGCTGGAAGACGTCGGTCGTCCCGCCCTCGGTGATCTCCCCGGTCTCGTCGTCGCGGGTCTCGCCTCCCATCAGGCCGTTCAGGCCCGAGCAGCCGGTCAGGCCGAGGGCGAGGGCCGCGCCGGCGGCCAGGACGAGGGCGGTTCTGCGGCGGTTCATGGCGACTCCCGGGATCAGCGGTACGGAGGTGTTCCTGTGACGACTCCCAGGCTAGAGGTGCAGGGCATCCGTCCCGAGGGGGATGCACCCGATCCGGATCTCCACTTTCCGGAGTAGCGGACGCTCAGCCCGGTCCGGTCGAATGGGGTCATGGCTCAGAAGACGGTCGCAGACCAGCTCATCGCTCAGCTCATCGACGCCGGCGTCTCCCGCATCTACGGGATCGTCGGCGACTCGCTGAATCCGATCGTCGACGCGGTGCGCCGCAGCGGCGGATCCGAGAAGGGAGGCATCGACTGGATCCACGTGCGCAACGAGGAGGCGGCCGCCTTCGCCGCCGGCGCGGAGGCGCAGCTCACCGGGCGCCTCGCCGTCTGCGCCGGCAGCTGCGGCCCCGGCAACCTGCACCTCATCAACGGCCTCTACGACGCGCACCGCTCCTCCGCCCCGGTGCTCGCCATCGCGAGCCACATCCCCAGCAACGAGATCGGCTCGTCCTACTTCCAGGAGACGCACCCGGACAGGCTCTTCGTCGAGTGCTCGAACTACCGCGAGCTGATCTCGACCGCCGCCCAGGCTCCGCGGGTCGTGAACGCCGCGATGCGCAGCGCGGTGGCGCTCCGCGGAGTCGCCGTGGTCACCCTCCCCGGCGACATCGCCGAGCTGGAGGCGGTCGACGGCTTCCCCGCGTTCGTGCTGCCGTCGACACCCGTCCTGGTCCCCGCCGACGCCGACGTCCGCGCCCTCGCGGCCGCGATCGACCAGGCGCGGACCGTCGCGATCTTCGCGGGCGCCGGAGTGCAGAACGCGCACGACGAGGTCGTCGCCTTCGCCGAGCTGGTGGGCGCGCCCGTCGGGCACAGCCTGCGCGGCAAGGAGTGGATCCAGTACGACAACCCCTACGACGTCGGCATGACGGGCCTCCTCGGCTACGGAGCGGCGCACGCCGGCATGCACGACGCCGACCTGCTCCTCCTCCTCGGCACCGACTTCCCCTACGAGCAGTTCCTCCCCGACGCCTCGAAGGTGGTGATCGCGCAGGTCGACAGCGACGCCTCGAAGCTCGGACGCCGCGTCAGCGTCGCGCACCCCGTCCACGGCGACGTGGCGGCGACCCTCACCGCGCTGACCCCGCTCGTGCAGCGGAAGGACCACCGCTTCCTCGACAAGACGCTGAAGAAGCACGAGAAGCTGGTCACCGGAGTCGTCGGGAAGTACACCGAGGTCGGCACGCGCAGCCCGATCCACCCCGAGCTCGTCGCGTCCACGCTCGACGGCCTGCTCTCCGAGGACGCGATCGTCACCGCCGACACCGGCATGGGCAACGTCTGGCAGGCCCGCTACATCACCCCCAACGGGAAGCGGCGCCTGCTCGGCTCGTACATGCACGGCTCGATGGCGAACGCGCTGCCGCAGGCGGTCGGCGCGCAGCTCTCGCACCCCGGTCGCCAGGTCGTCTCGCTGAGCGGCGACGGCGGGCTCTCCATGCTGATGGGCGAGCTGGTCACGGTCGCCGCCTACCGGCTGCCCGTGACGATCGTCGTGTTCAACAACTCCACGCTCGGGCTGGTGAAGGTCGAGATGCTGGTCGACGGCTTCCCGGACTTCGCCGTCGACGTGCCGATGGTCGACTACGCGAAGGTGGCGGAGGCGATCGGCATCCGCGGCATCCGCGTCGAGGACCCGCGCGACGTGGAGGAGGCCCTCCGCTCGGCGCTCGCCGACAGCGGCCCGGTCCTCGTCGACGTGGTGACGGATCCGCTCGCCCTCTCGCTCCCACCCACGATCACGGGCGCGCAGGTGAAGGGCTTCGCGCTGGCGGTCTCGAAGATCGTGATGAACGGAGGAGCGGGCGAGGCCGTCGCGCTGGCCCGCACCAACATCAAGCACGCTCTCCGATGATCGACGCCCGGGCGCTCGCGAGCGGCACCTGGTTCGTCCGGGGCTCCTCGCTGCCGCTCTGGCGCTCGCGGTCGGGGGTGGCGATCACGTACGCGCCGCTCCCGACCGGCGGGATCGGCGACGTCGTCAGCTGGCGCGGCCGCACGCGCTCGCACTACGTGGTCGGGATCGACACCCCCGACCCGCACGATCCGTCCGGCTTCCGCTGGCGCGGCGTCGAGCCGCTGACCGTCCTCGCCCGCAGCCGCTGGTCGTTCGTGGCCGCCGACGAGGAGGCGGGCTGGGCCCTCACCCGTTTCGCCCGGACGCCGTTCACGCCCGCCGGCGTCGACGTGTACGTCCGCGAGCCGCACCCGGCCCGCGGCGTCCTCGCGGCGGCGCTCGCCGCCTGCGCCGCCGACCCGCGCACGTCCGCGCTGCGCCCGCGCCTCTTCGAGGTCGCGCCCTGATTCCTGAGCGCGCGCCCTCCCGTGAGGGGTCACGAACGGTCGTCATCCCGCTCGGATGACGACCGTCGCGACCCCTCGGCGGTCGTCGATGCGGGGATCGTTCCGCGAGTGCTCGTCGCAGGCGCTCGACGGAGCGCTCGGGGTGGGGGACGAACTCGGCGCCGACGATGCGGACGACGATCGAGGCTGGGTCGTCGTAGCGGCCGAGGTCGCGCGCGAAGCGCCGGTTGCTGGTGCGGTGATCGTCGCCCTCGTACTCCCACGCGACCCGCTCCGCGGGGTACCAGCCGTCCGGACGCCCGATGAAGACCCCGTCGGAGTCGAACAGCGGCTCCTGCAGCACCGGCTCCGGGAGGCCCGCCCGCACCGAGGCGAGCCGGAACCGCGACTCCTGCCGCGACTCCGCCCCGTCGCGCACCAGAGCGAGCGCCGCGCGGAGCCGCACCGAGCCCCGACCGCGGAAGGCCGACGCGCGCTCCCGCAGGTCGGGCAGCGGCACCCAGGGCCGTCGATCGGCCGGATCGCCGACGACCGGCGTGCGCACCAGCGCGTCGCCCACCGCGACGAGGTCGTCCGGCTCGAGGAGCGCGGAGAGATGGCAGAAGAGCGAGGCCGGATCGGTGAGGGGCAGTCCGCGGCGCAGGACGCGGCGGACGTCGGGATCGGCGAGGGCGTGGCCGACGACGTTCCGGTGCCGGGGAGCGCGTCCCGGCCGGCGGACGCTGACGTGCACCGGCTCGTCCGCAGCGGCGGGCGGGAGGTCGAGCGGCCAGAGCCGCGCCGCCGTCACGTGGCTCAGGAGCGCCTCCGGACCGACCAGCGCGAGGAGCGCCTGCGCGCGCAGGCGCAGGTCGGGGTCGGGGTCGGCGGTGCGGACCCCGTGGAAGGGCCGGTGGAGGTCGGAGCTGCGGAGCCGCCCGCGGCTCAGTCCGCTCGCGCGAGCGTCAGCGACGGTGAAGGCGCGGCCGCGGAGTCCGACCGGAAGCGGCGAGGGATCGTGCATCCGGCCACTGTCCCGCCTCCCGATCTTGTGAACCGGTTCTCCACAGGTCGGATCCTGCGCCCTTCCCGCTCGACCGCGTCCAGGCGTCACGAACGGCCGTCACCCTGCCCGGATGACGACCGTTCGTGACGCCTCGGCGGGCCCCTGAAGCCCGCCGGGCGCGTCACTCGCCGAGCGTGATCGCCTGCGCCTCGACGAGCTCGGGCTCGGGCTCGTGGGCGTCGGCGCGGGCCAGGGTGCGGCGTCCGAGCAGCACGATCAGCGCGGCGACGGCGACGGCTCCGGCCGCGGCGTACATCGGGAAGGCCGGCGAGATCGCCGCGGCCAGGGCGGAGGCGGCGGGCGGGGCGATCGCGCCGCCGAGGAAGCGGACGCCGGAGTAGGCGGACGAGGCGACCGAGCGGGGCAGGTCGGTCGCCTCCATCACGCACTCGGTGAGCATCGTGTTGACGACTCCGAGCAGCAGGCCGCCGACGATGATGCAGACGATCAGGCCGACGCGCGACGAGATCACGAGGCCGCCGGCGATCAGGTCCAGCGCGAGCAGCAGCAGCACCGAGCGCAGCACGACGGTGCGCGGGAGGCGCCGGGTGAGCAGCGGAGCGACGAACACGGAGGTGATCGCCACTCCCAGGCCCCAGCCGAAGAACGTGAAGCCGAGGCCCATCTCGTCCAGCCCGAGCGGGTAGGGCGTGTAGGCGAGCAGCACGAAGAAGCCGATGTTGTAGAACAGGGCGGCGCCCGCCAGCGTGCGGATGGCCGGGACCTTGAGGGCCGCGAAGGGCGCCGAGAGCGGAGTCGGAGCGGGCTTCGGGCCGTCCTCGCGCAGGAGCGTCGCGATGGCGATGAAGCCGACGGCCATCAGCACGGCGGTCCCGAAGAACGGACCGCGCCACGAGACGCTGCCGAGAAGCCCGCCGAGCAGCGGGCCGACGGCGATGCCGATGCCCAGAGCGGCCTCGTAGAGCACGATCGCCGCGGAGGAGCCTCCGCTCGCCGCGCCGACGATGGTCGACAGTGCGGTCGAGATGAACAGCGCGTTGCCGAAGCCCCAGCCCGCGCGGAAGCCGATGACGCCCTCGACACTGCCCGCCGTGCCGGCGAGCGCGGCGAACACCACGATCAGCACCAGGCCGATCATGAGGGTCTTCTTGGCGCCGATGCGGCTGGAGAGCCAGCTGGTGAAGAACATCACGACGCCGGTGATGACGAGGTAGCTCGTGAAGAGCAGCGAGGTCTCGGTCGGAGTCGCCTGCAGGCTCTCGGCGATGGCCGGGAGGATCGGGTCGACCAGGCCGATCCCCATGAAGGCGATCACCGCGGCGAAGGCGACGGCCCAGACGGCCAGCGGCTGCTTCAGGATCGAGCCCTGAGCGGGCGAGTGGGGGGAGGTGGTCACTGCGTGAAGCCTTTCTCGGGGGAGGAGGGGACGGGGGTGCCGGCGATCCGGGCGACGCGGGCCTCGACGAGGGTCGCGGCGCGCTCGAGGGCGAGGCGGTCGTCCTCGTCGAGGTCCTCGAACAGCGGGGCCAGGGCGGCCTCGAGGCGGAGCCGGTGCTCGGCGAGGGCGTCGAAGCCGGCGGGAGTGCCCTCGATCAGCCAGGCGCGGCCGTCGCCGGCGTCGTGGACGCGGCGGATCCAGCCGGCCTCGTCGAGCCGGGCGACGATGCCGGTCATCGTCGGCTGGGTGACGCGGACCCGCTCGGCGAGCTCGCCGAGGCGGGAGGGGGAGGCGGTGCGCAGCTCGGCGAGCGTCGACCAGACTGCTCCGGACTGCGCGCCGAGCCCGGTCGCTCCGCTCGCCCGCCCCGCGAACCGCATGAGGGCGGTGGCGGCGGAGGCGAGACGCACGGGGGCACTGGGATCGGGCACGAGAAACAATATAGCACGCCTATGTAGTTCAGTGGAGGGCGCTCCGAGTCCACCCTCCATCGGGCGCACTCACTGACGTTCTCCTCCGCTTCTGTGACAGGATCATACGTATTCGCGCGTCCACTCCCGCGATCACCGACGGAAAGAGAAGTCATGTCCCCCAGCGAGCACGACGTCGTCGTGATCGGAGCCGGTGCCACCGGACTCACCGCGGCGCTCCGGCTGCAGCAGCACGGCCTCGACGTCGTCGTCGTCGAGGCGCGCGAGCGCGTGGGCGGGCGGCTCGAGACCCGCGTGGTCGACGGGCAGCTCCTCGAGCTCGGCGGCCAGTGGGTCTCGCCGGACCAGACGGCGCTCCTCGAGACCCTCGACGAGCTCGGCCTCGGCACCTACTCCCGCTACCGCGAGGGCGAGAGCGTCTACATCGGCGCCGACGGCTCCGCCCGCCGCTTCACCGGCGACATCTTCCCGGGGAGCGAGCGCACCGAGTCCGAGATCTCCCGCCTGATCGAGGTGCTCGACCGCCTCGTCGCCGAGACCGATCCGGCGGCGCCGTGGACGCACCCGCTCGCCCGCGACTACGACCGCGTCACCTTCGCCGCCTGGCTGGAGCAGCAGAGCGACGACGAGGAGGCGCGGGCCAACATCGCCCTCTTCCTCGCCGACGCCATGCTCACCAAGCCGGCGCACGCCTTCTCCCTCCTCCAGGCGCTCCTCATGGCCGCGAGCGCGGGGAGCTTCAGCAACCTGGTCGACGCCGACTTCATCCTCGACAAGCGCGTGATCGGCGGCCTCCAGCAGGTCCCGGAGCGGCTCGCCGAGCGCCTCGGCGCCGAGCGTGTCCTGCTCGGGCACCCGGTCCGCTCCGTCCGCTACGGCGACGACGGGGTCGAGGTGCGCGCCGACGGCGTCGTCCTCCGCGCCCGCCGTGCGATCGTCGCCGTGCCGCCGAACCTCGTCGGCCGCATCTCGTTCGACCCGCCGCTCCCGCGCCTGCGGCAGCAGGCCCTGCAGCACCAGTCGCTCGGCCTCGTGATCAAGGTGCACGCCACCTACGCCACGCCCTTCTGGCGCGCCGACGGCCTCTCCGGCACCGCGTTCAGCCCGCACTCGCTCGTGCACGAGGCCTACGACAACTCGAACCACGGGGAGGAGCGCGGCACCCTGGTCGGCTTCGTCTCGGACGAGAAGGCCGACCGCGTGCTCGCGCTCGACGAGGCGGTGCGGAAGGCCGCGATCCTCGACTCGCTCGCCGCCTACTTCGGCCCGGCCGCACTCGATCCGGTCGTCTACTACGAGAGCGACTGGGCGTCCGAGGAGTGGACGCAGGGCGCGTACGCCGCGAGCTTCGACCTGGGCGGGCTGACCCGGTACGGCGCGCTGCAGCTGGAGCCGGTGGGTCCGCTCCGCTTCGGCACGAGCGACCTCGCCGCCGAGGGCTACCAGCACGTCGACGGCGCCATCCGCGTCGGCAGGCGCCTGGCACAGGAGATCATCGACGAGGACGGCGCGACCGCACCGGCCCCCCACCGCGAAGGAGCACAGCCCGCATGAGCACCCACTACGCCGTGATCGACCCGGCCACGGGGGAGACCCTCCGCGAGTACCCGACCCTCGGTGACGCCGAGCTGACCGCGGCGATCGGCTCGGCGCAGGACGCGTACTCCTCGTGGTCGCGAACCGTGCCCGTCACGACCCGCGCGGCGCTGATCGCCCGCGTGGCAGAGCTGCACGTCGAGCGCGCCGACGAGCTCGCGGCGATCATCGTCCGCGAGATGGGCAAGCCGCTCGACCAGGCGCAGGGCGAGGTCGGCTTCGCCGCCGACATCTACCGCTACTACGCCGAGAACGGCGAGGCCTTCCTCGCCGACGAGCCGATCGAGCTCGCCGAGGGCACCGGCTCCGCGCTGATCCGCCGCGCCGGGCTGGGCGTGCTGCTGGGCATCATGCCGTGGAACTTCCCCTACTACCAGGTGGCCCGCTTCGCCGGCCCGAACGTGGTCGCGGGCAACACGATCCTGCTCAAGCACGCGCCGCAGTGCCCGGAGTCGGCCGCCGCCATCGCCGACATGTTCCGCACCGCGGCCGAGGAGCTGGGTGCGCCCGCCGGCGTCTACGTGAACCTCTACGCCACGAACGAGCAGACCGCGACCGTCATCGCCGACCCCCGGGTCCAGGGCGTCTCCGTCACCGGCTCCGAGCGGGCCGGCGCGGCCGTCGCGGAGCTCGCGGGCCGCCACCTGAAGAAGGTCGTGCTCGAGCTCGGCGGCTCCGACCCGTTCGTGCTCCTGTCGACCGACGACCTCGACAAGGCGGTCGAGGACGCGGTCGCCGCGCGCCTGGACAACAACGGCCAGTCCTGCAACGCCGCGAAGCGCTTCATCGTGATCGACGAGCTGTACGACGCGTTCGCCGAGAAGTTCACGGAGGCGTTCACCCGCGCCCAGCCGGCCGACCCGTTCGCGGAGGGCACCCTCCTCGGCCCGCTCTCCTCCTCCGCCGCGACGGAGCGACTCGAGGCGCAGCTGGCGGCCGCGCGCGAGCAGGGGGCCACCGTCCGCGCCAGCGGCGAGGTGACCGGCAACTTCTTCCCGCCCGCCGTGCTCGAGGGCGTCACGCCCGAGATGGACGCCTACCGCGAGGAGTTCTTCGGCCCCGTCGCCGCGCTCTACCGCGTCCGCGACGAGGACGAGGCGATCGCCCTCGCGAACGACACCCCCTACGGCCTCGGCTCCTACCTCTACACGACCGACCAGGAGCAGGCGCTGCGCCTGGCGGACCGGATCGACGCGGGGATGGTCTGGATCAACCTCGTCCTCGGCGACGCGGCCGAGCTGCCCTTCGGCGGCGTGAAGCGCTCGGGCACCGGCCGCGAGATGGGCCGCCCCGCCCTCGAGGAGTTCGTGAACAAGAAGCTCATCCGCATCGCGTGAGACGGGCGCGGGCCGGGCCCCGGAGTCGATCCGGAGCCCGGCCCGCAGCCGCTCGGCCTGCGCCCGCTCACTTCTTCGTCAGCGACGACTCCTTGTGCGCGGCCTTCGCGTCGGTCTTGTCGCTCTGCACGATCCAGTAGGGCTCGTCGTCCGAGGCGTTGAACTTCTGCCCCTCGAACTGGAACTCCTTCGTCTTCTTCTCGACCAGCTCGCCGTGGGTCTCGCCCTGCGAGGTGTTCCAGCTGATCTTGTCGCCCTTCTTCACGAGGCGGCTCCTCTCTCTCGGTCGCGCCGGAGCGCGGTGGTCCCCTCGCGCGGAAGCGCGATGGTGGTGGTGACGTCGACGATCGCCGGAGCGGCGGGCGCCGACGAGAAGCCGAACCGCACGGGCGGCGAGAGCGGGCGCAGCGGGCCGAGGTCCTCCTCCGCCAGCACCGCGTGGACGCCCTCGACGCGGCGGATCGCCCGCACGCCGTAGTACTCGCGGCGTCCGTGCCCGGCCGACCCGGCCGTGCTCACTCCGCTTACGAGCAGTGAGGCGACCGGCGAGATCGCGGTCAGCCATGCCGGGTGCTCGGCGAGCGGTCGCGGTACGATCCGCAGCAGCCGGCCGAGCGGAGTGAGACCGCCGAGCTCCAGGCGCACCGCGAGCGGTCCGGCCGAGACGGACAGGCCGCCCGCGATCCGACGCCTCGACACCGGCGCGATCCGCACCTCGTCGAACGCGTACGTCGACCCGATGAAGTCCGCGACCTCGCGGGTCGGTGCGATCAGGAGGCGGTGGCCGTCGCCGTCCTCGACCATCGCGTCGGCGAACGGGCCGAAGGGGGTGTCCTCCCAGAGGCCCAGCACGATCCTCGTGCCCGAGGACGTGCCGAACCCCGCGATGCGCCCGCCGAAGCGGAGGAGCCGCGGGGTCCGGCCGGTCATCAGGAGGCCGAGCGCAGCAGCGTGAACGAGCCGTCGCGGACGATCAGCGTGGTGACCTCGCCCTCGACGACCTGCTCCGGGTCGCTCGAGGCGGCCAGCGTCCACTCGGCGCCGGGCGCCTCGGGAACGGTGAACTCGACGCCGTTCTCCGCCGCGTTCAGCAGCAGGGCGAAGCTCGCGCTGCCCTCGTGCTCGAACACGAAGGTGATCGAGCGGGCGTCGGGGTTGTCCCAGTCCTCGTCGGCGAAGCCCTGCGCGTCGGAGCGGAGGATGTCGACCGTGTCGGGGCCGCCGTCGCCGGGGGCGCGGCGGAACCACCTCGGGCGCAGCGCCGGCTCCGCGGCGCGGAGGGCGATCAGCTCGCGGGTGAAGGCGAGCAGCTCGCGGTCCGCGTTCTCCCAGTCGAACCACGAGATCTCGTCGTCCTGGCAGTAGGCGTTGTTGTTGCCGCCCTGCGTGCGGGCGATCTCGTCGCCGCCCAGGATCATCGGCACGCCGGCCGAGAGCAGCAGCGTCGCGAGGAAGTTGCGGCGCATGCGGTCGCGGCGCTCGTTGACCGCCTCGTTCTCGGTCGGGCCCTCGGCGCCGTTGTTGGAGGAGCGGTTGTCGCTCTCGCCGTCGTTGTTGTCCTCGCCGTTGGCCGCGTTGTGCTTGCGCGAGTAGGCGGTGAGGTCGGCGAGGGTGAAGCCGTCGTGCGCGGTGACGAAGTTGATGCTGGAGACCGGCGAGCGGCGGTCGGCCTCGTACACGTCGGGGGAGCCGAGGACGCGCTGCGCGGTCGTGCCGAGCACCGAGTCGGCGCCGTTCCAGAAGTCGCGCACGTCGTCGCGGAACTTCCCGTTCCACTCCGACCAGTCCGCGGGGAAGCCGCCGACCTGGTAGCCGGCGGTGTCCCACGGCTCGGCGATCATCTTGACGGGCGCGAGCACCGGGTCCTGCGCGATCAGGTCGAGGAAGGCGCTGTGCACCTCGGCCTCACCGGTCTGGCGGGTGAGGGTGGTGGCGAGGTCGAAGCGGAAGCCGTCGATGTGCATCTCGGTCACCCAGTAGCGCAGCGAGTCCATGATCAGGCCGAGCGCGGCCGGGTGCGCGACGTTGAGGCTGTTGCCGGTGCCGGTGGTGTCGAAGTAGTTCGCGCGGTCCTCCTCCACCAGTCGGTAGTAGGAGCCGTTGTCGATGCCCTTGAACGAGAGGGTGGGGCCCTTGTCGTTGCCCTCGGCGGTGTGGTTGTAGACCACGTCGAGGATGACCTCGAGGCCGGCCTCGTGGAACGCCTTGACCATGGCCTTGAACTCGTCGACCTGCGAGCCGTCGTCGCCGGCGTGCGAGTACTCGTTGTGCGGCGCGAAGAAGCCGAGGGAGTTGTAGCCCCAGTAGTTGCGCAGGCCCTTCTCCTCGAGGTGCGAGTCCTGCACGAACTGGTGCACGGGGAGCAGCTCGACCGAGGTCACGCCCAGGTCGGTGAAGTGCTTGATCGCGGCGGGGTGAGCGAGGCCGCGGTAGGTGCCGCGGATGTCCTCGGGCACGTCGGGGTGCAGCTTCGTGAAGCCCTTCACGTGCACCTCGTAGACGACGGTCTCCTCGAGCGGGATGCGCGGCGCGGTGTCGCCGCTCCAGTCGAAGGAGTCGGGGTCGGTGACGACGCAGCGGGGGACCGCGTGCGCGGAGTCGGCGTCGTTGCGGGAGTCGGCGTCCTCGTAGAACTGGCCGAAGACGTCCTCGGACCAGGTGTACGAGCCCTCGATCGCGGTGGCGTGCGGGTCGAGGAGGAGCTTGGCGGCGTTGTGGCGGAGGCCGTTGGCGGGGTCCCAGGGGCCGTCGACGCGCAGTCCGTAGCGGGTGCCGATGCCCATCTCGGGGACGAGGCCGTGGAAGACGTGGCCGGTCCGCTCGGTGAGGGCGACGCGGGTCTCTGCTCCGGACTCGTCGAAGAGGCAGACCTCGACGCTGTCCGCGGTCTCGGAGTAGACGGCGACGTCGGCGCCGGCGTCGCCGCGGAGGGAGACGCCGAGGGGATACGGGAAGGAACGGGGGGATGCGGGCATGCGTCCATCCTGACCGGGCGGCTCCGGGAGCTTCGCGCCCTTGTCGCCGCGCCCGCCTCCCGCTAATCTTCCAGGCCCTCCCTTCGACACGGCGCCCTCCGCGGGCATATAGTCAGCTGGCTTACTAAATCGTCGGAGGAGAGCGTCGTGCGCAACCGCAAGTGGATCGGGCTGGTCGTCATCAGCCTCGGAGTGGCGACGATCATCGTCGACTCGACCATCGTCAACGTCGCCATCCCGTCGATCGTCGCCGATCTCGGGATCACCTCGACCCAGGTGCAGTGGGTGCAGGAGTCGTACACGCTCGTGTTCGCCGCGCTCCTGCTGGTCTTCGGCACCCTCGCCGACCGCTGGGGCCGGCGCCGCATGCTGATCGTCGGCGTCTCGCTCTTCGCGCTCTCCTCCGTCGCGGCGGCCCTCGCTCCGACCGGCGACCTGCTGATCCTCTCCAGGGTCGTGCAGGGCGTCGGAGGAGCGATGGTGCTGCCGACGACCCTCTCGCTGATCAACGCCACCTTCCGTGGGCGCGAGCGCGCCATCGCCTTCGCCGTCTGGGGCTCGACCATCGGCGGCATGACCGCGGTCGGCCCGCTGCTCGGCGGCTGGCTCACCACCGACTTCTCCTGGCGCTGGGCGTTCGGCATCAACATCCCGCTCGGCGTGATCATCGTGGTCGGAGCGCTGCTGTTCGTCGACGAGTCGCGGCAGCCCGACGGGCGGAGGGTCGACCTCGTCGGCGCCGCGCTCTCGATCATCGCCTCCGCCTCCCTGGTGTTCGCCCTCATCGAGGGGCGCACCCTCGGCTGGTGGGGCGTCGACGAGCGCCTGAGCGTCGGCGGCTGGAGCTGGCCGCTCGGTCTCTCGCCGGTCCCGATCGCGTTCGCCGTCGCGGTGCTCGCCGGGGTCGCCTTCGTCCTCTGGGCGCGGGCCCGCGAGCGCGCCGGGCGCTCGGCGATGCTCGCGATCGGGCTCTTCCGCCTCGCCTCGTTCCGCAACGGCAACCTCGCCGCGATGATCGTCTCGCTCGGCGAGTTCGGGATCATCCTGGCGCTGCCGATCTGGCTCCAGAGCGTCCTCGGCTACACGGCCGTGCAGACCGGCCTGGTGCTCCTCGCGCTCGCGCTCGGCTCCTTCGTCGCCTCGGGCTTCGCCGGCGCCTTCGGCAACAGGGTCGCGCCGGTGCTGATCGTGCGGGTGGGTCTCGCGGCCGAGATCGTCGGCGTCGCGGGCATCGGCCTGGTCGTCTCCGACTCCACCCCGTGGTGGGCCCTCGTCCCGTTCCTCGCCGTCCACGGCTTCGGCGTCGGCCTCGCGACGGCGCAGCTGACCGGGGTCGTGCTCCGGGATGTGCCCGTCGAGCTCAGCGGGCAGGGCTCGGGCACGCAGTCGACCGCGCGGCAGATCGGCTCGGCGCTGGGCATCGCCGTGCTCGGGACGATCCTCTACACCTCGACCGCGGGGGTCCTCACGACCTCGCTCGAGCAGCAGGGCCTCCCCGCGGAGCAGGTGGCGACCACCGTCGACGCGGTGGTCGACTCCTCCGGTGCGGCGATCGCCGGGCTGGCCGCCTCACCGGCCACCGCCGACGCGGCCCGGGCGGCGGGCGAGGCGTTCTCGGACGGCACCCGCTACGCGGCCTTCGCCGCCGCCGGGTTCCTCGCCGTCGGCTTCCTGGCCACGCTCTCGCTCGGCCGCCCGGCAGAGGAGGAGGAGCCGGAGGTCAGCTCAGCGGAGCCGAGTCGTCGGCGGTGAAGACGATCTTGCCGATCGTGCGGTCGGCGCCGGTCGCTCGGCGCGACAGCACGTCGACGACGTCGCCCAGCGGATGCACGGCGCCCGGCCGGGGCCGCAGCTCGCCGGAGGTGGCGAGCGAGACCGCGCGCCCGATCCGCTCCGCCGTCGCCACCACGATCATGTTGCGCACCCGCGGGCGGTCGCGGCGGACGAGGCCCGTCGCCTGCGAGACCAGCGCCGGACCGCTCGGCACCAGCGTCGCGATGCGCCCGCCCTCGGCCAGGAGGATCGCCGCGTCGTCGACCGGCAGGTGGCCGGAGACGTCGACGACCACGTCGAAGCGGCCGCCCAGCACCCCGAGGTCGAGCGCGCGGTAGTCGTGCGGCTCGGCGCCGAGCGAGCGGAGCAGGTCGGCGGAGGCGGCCGAGCCGGTGGCCGCGACCGTGCAGCCCGCCCGCACCAGCAGCTGGATCGTCGGATCGCCGATGGCTCCCGAGCCGCCGCTGACGAGGACCCGCTCGCCGGCGCGCACGTGCAGCGCGTCCACCAGGCCCACCGCGGTGCCGCCCGACATCGCGAGCGTGACGGCCTCGACGAAGCCGAGGGAGTCGGGCATCGGGACGAGCGAGCGGCTGCGCGCGATGGACGCGTCGGCGAAGGCGTCGCCGTCGCGGGTCATCCCCACCACGCGGTCGCCGATCGCGACCGAGTGCGACCCCGGGCCGAGCGCCTCGACGGTGCCGGCGATGTCGAGGCCGAACCCGTAGGGACGGGAGCGGCCGACGGCCATGATCCGCGCGGAGCCGGACAGGATCTTCTCGTCGGTCGCGTTGATGCTCGCCGCGCGCGTGCGCACCAGGACCTCGCCGCGACCCGGCATCGGCACCGGCGCCTCCCGCCACGAGAGCAGATCGGGCCCGCCGAACCTGTCGTACCCGAGTCGTCGCATGTCGCTCCCGTCGTCCGTGCCAGCCCCCCGAGCCTAGGGCGTGGCCGCTGAGCGGAGGCGTCGCGGGCGCCCGGCGGAACCCCCTCCGGTGCCCGCGGGGCCGGTGCTACCGTGGCGGCCATGAGCGCAGACGACAGTCCCGAGTTCGCAGGCTTCGAGGCCACCCCCTCCACCGATGCGGAGAAGGCCGACGACGTCCGTCCTGCTGACGCCGAGGTCGAGGAGAACACGACGGCCGACGAGAGCCGCGACCCGGACCACGGCTACGACCCGATGAGCGAGAGCGGCTCCGAGAACGCCCCCGAGGACGAGGTCGGCCCCCGCGAGGACGAGGAGGGCCTGCTGCCCCCCGGCAGCACCGCCGAGGGAGCCGGCACCGCGCTCGGCGCCGACGCCGTCGAGTGCGGCGAGCCCTTGGGCGAGAACGCGAGCGCCGGCACCCCCGGCCAGCTCGCCGACGAGCGCTGGCGCACCAACGGCATCAACCCGCTGGGGTGAGCCTTCTTCCGCGGCGGGCGGGGACCGCCGCGGTAACGAACACCGCCGGTCGCGACTCGCTCCACCTGCCCGGCCGTCTGCGGGAGCCGACCGCGCCGCGGCGGGCGGGGACCGCCGCGGGAGTGAACACCGCCTGAGGCGAACCGTCGAAACGCGTTCCAGCGTTTCGGCGTAGCCGGTCGCGACACGCTCCACCTGCCCGGCCACTCCTGGGAGCCGACCGCGCCGCGGCGGGCGGGGACCGCCGCGCAACAAACACAGCTGGCGTTCCGGTTGCTCGGAGGAGGAGCAGGGGTGGGCGCCGTAGCGTTCCGGGAGCGCGGCACGCCGGTCGCGCGGACGGGGAGTCCCATGTCGTTGTTCCTGAACCGCACTCGTGAGGTCCGATGGACCGAGGACGAGAGGCGGGCGCTGGCCGAGGCGGTGGCGGAGGACCGGGCCGACGCCTGGCGCGGAGTGGGTGCGCTCGATCGCACCGTCGTCGTCTCGACCGAGGATCCCGGCGTCCGCGGCGGCGCGCGCTGGCCCACCGATCACCGTGCGTTCCTGCGCGTCGACCGCGGCGCCTCCGTGGTGCTCGCTACCGACGGGCTGAGCGATCCCTTCGACCGGCTCGCGCATCCCGGCACCGGTCTCGGCCTCGAGCTGTGCCTCGAGACGTCCGCCGTCCGCGGCGTCCCCACCGCCGAGCTCTGGAACCACTGGCACTTCCGCCTGCTGTACGAGGCCGCCCGACGGGCCGCCCTGCAGGGGGTGTGCTGCCGCAGCTCCCTCGACACGGCGCGGCTCGCGAACGTCGCGGCGCCGCCCGCCTGGACCGACGAGCAGGGCACCGTCGGCGTCCTCCTGGGCCTGCGCAGCCCCGGCCTGCCCGAGCGGCTCGACCTGGCGACCGGTCACGCCGACCTGGTCACCCTCACGCCGCTGCGGCCGCAGGAGCACGCCCGGGCCTCGGTCGACGCGGGGGCCCTTGCCGAGATCGCCGACCGCCTCCGGGCCCTGCCGCACGAGGAGCTCGTGCACACGGCCCGGCCGCTCGTGGTCTGAGGAGCGTCGCGGCTCAGGAGCCCTCGGCGGGCTCCGGCACCACGGTCATCTCGCCGGTGTTGTTCGCGCTCGCGATGAACTGCTCGATCCACAGGCGGTTCAGCGACGGGCGCTTGCTGCCGTGGAACCGGAAGTGCAGCGGAGTCGTCGGGTGCACCCAGACGGAGCTGCGGCCGTAGCCGGACGACTCCGGCTCGCTCCAGGAGAGGCTGAACGATTCGTTCCGCCGCATCTTGGTGAACATCGCGACCTTGAGGTGCGCGAGGAGCCGGTCCTCGAAGTCGATCTCGAGTGATTGCGGTCCGTAGATCAGTCGTCCCATTGTCTCCGCCGTGAAGTCGTGCCGACGCGCCGGAGTCCCGGACGGCGTCGCGGGCTCCGTGAGCTCGGGAGCCGCCACGGAGAGGATACCGATCCTGCGACCCGGAGGGGTGACACGGCTTTCGCCTCCGCCGGCCGAGGGCGGGATCACCCCGTCAACGACGGACGCCCCGCCGACCGGATCCGGGGATCCTGGTCGACGGGGCGTCGGAAGTCGGAGATTACTCGCCGACGCCGCGGATGTTCGCGGCCTGCGGGCCCTTGCGGCCCTGCTCGACGTCGTACTCGACGTGCTGGTTCTCGACGAGCTCGCGGTAGCCCTGCTTCGCGATGGCGGAGAAGTGCGCGAACACGTCGGCGCCTCCGTCGTCGGGAGCGATGAAGCCGAAGCCCTTTTCGGAGTTGAACCACTTAACGGTGCCAGTAGGCATTTCTTTTCCTTATGTGTTAATGACGCCGACCGAGGCCGGCGTCGTCAGAGTCCGCACGAGTGTGCGGTACCCGCTCGACTCGGCCTCCGCGGGTGAAACACGCGTCTGCCGGAGTCGTCCGGGTCGTCTAGGGGCTGAGCTCGCGCCTCCGGGGGAGGGCGGCTCTGCGGGGGAGAACGTCCCGCGGACCGGGCGAGCCGGTGGAGCGGGGGTCGAACGAGGAACGGCGCGGCTTCCGCGGCGTCCTGTGAAGGGCGGTACCCGCGTGCGAGGCGGGCGTTCGAACCGGACGACCGAGGACGATGCTCTCGGTCGGTGCGGTCTCTATCAGGGGCTGAGTCTCTTCGTCGTCGTGCGACTTCTCAGCCGTGGAATTCGGGCGATCGCCCAGGAGATGTCTCGACTCTACGGGATCACTGCCCCCGAGCGCGACC
>NZ_PSVZ01000032.1:0-22887 GCF_002932315.1 Rathayibacter sp. AY1C9 | reverse complement strand
GGTGACGGTGACCGCCACGGCGGGCTCCGAGACCCTCGCGCAGACGGTGGCCTACCCGGCCCGCGTCTGCTGAGCGCACGGCGGCCGGTCGTCGGCTGCGCGGGGTCGACGGGGTCCGCGGAGGAGGGGCTCGAGGAGCGGCGGTCGGAGGCGCCGGATCCCGCACCGGGAGCGGAGGGGTCCGCAGTCGGCGCCGCATCCTCCGCGGGCGAGGCGGCGGTCGGCGTCGACACCGCTTCCGGGGCGGTCATCGCCTCGGGCGCGAGTGCGGCGGAGGCGAACACCACGGAGAGCACGAGGGTCGTCGTCGGGACGAACGCGGCGAGAGCGCGGGTGGTGCGGGTCACGGACGGTCCAGTTCTGCGGGCTCTGCGATGCGCCCGCCTGTGATTACTACCAGGAGCGTGAAGAGCTCTGCACCCCCGCTTCCGGGTGGAGTGCCGCGGAGCGCGCCAGCGGGCTCGGCCATTCTCGTGCGCCCACCTCCTCGACGAGGCGGCGCTGAGCCGGATCGATCAGGCGACCGATCTCCTTCTCGGGGAGCGCCTGCGGGGGAGCGGCTGTTCCTTCCCGCCCGCGGAGATCGACGTGACGGCGCTCCCGCCCAGGCCCGGCACGTCCTTCGGCATCTGGAGCCCTGAGCCGCGCGCCTCGAGCCCGCACTCGCCCTGCGCCTCGGATGATGTGCCGCACATGCAGAGGAGGGAGCGCCCACGGGCACTCCCTCCTCCGTCACGGCCGGTCGACCGGCCGCCGTGCGCTCAGCAGACGCGGGCCGGGTAGGCCACCGTCTGCGCGAGGGTCTCGGAGCCCGCCGTGGCGGTCACCGTCACCTGGCCGCCCGGCATGCTCGCCAGGCGGGTGGTGAATGCGGCCGATCCGCTCGCGCCCCCGGCCACCGCGGTGACCGTCTTCGAGCCGTAGGCCGAGGCCATCGCGACGTCGATCGGAGCGGTGCCGCCGTTCTTGGCGAGGACAGTCAGCACCGCCTTCCCGGCCACACAGCGCGACGTCACGGTCACCGGCACCGTCAGCGCCGGGGCGGCCGCCTCGGGGACGACGATCTCGCCGATCTTGAGGAACGAGCCCGGCGTGGAGAAGGTCAGCTTCAGGCCGGTGGCCGAGACCGCCGCGAACGGGATCGTGGTCAGCGTGCCGTTCGCCGCCGGAGCGACGTTCTGCGCGGTGGTCGGCTTCCAGGTGCCGTCCTCGGCGCGGTAGGCCACGCTCACCGACGCCAGGGTGCCCTCGGTGTTGGTGAAGGTGAGCCCGGCGACGCGGTGCGCCTCGGTGTTCGTCAGCGTGAACTCGGCGCTGCCGGCGAAGGTGCCGTCGGTCCAGGTCGACCAGGGGGTGCTCACGTTGCCGTCGCAGGCGTTCTTCGCGGGGAGGGTCGCGTACTTCGTCTGGCTGAACGACGCCGAGACCGCGGCCCCGGGAACGCGGCAGACGTTCGTCGGCGGCGCGGTGCCCCAGATCTGCACCTCCGAGACCGACTGCCACGTGTTCGCCGCGCTGGTGAGGTGCAGGCGGAGGCCCGTGGTGTCGGGCAGGGAGGACAGGTCGAGGATCGCCGTCGGGGCGGATCCGGTCGCGGCCTGGCTGAGGGTGGTGGCGACGGAGGAAGTCGTCCATGCGCCGTTCACCTGGTACTCGACCTCGATCCTCGACGGCCAGGTGGCGGTCGCACCGTCCTTGTAGGTGCTGACCGTCACCGAGTCGAGGTTCTGCGCCGCGCCCCAGGAGAAGGAGAGGCGGCTGTCGCGCGGGTAGCCGGCCGAGGACCAGTCGTCCCAGCCCTTGCCCTTGACGTCGCCGTCGATGAGCTTGCCGGCGAGGTCCGTGCGGCTCGAGACCGCGACCGAGGCTCCGGGAGCGAGGTTCGCGATGCCCGGCTCCGCCACCTCGATCGTGCGGGTGAAGCGGCGGCCGGAGGAGAACCCGGCGTCGGCGGCGAGCGTGCCCGTCACCTGCACCGTGCCGAGCTCGGCGGGGCCGGGGGCGGCCCAGGTCACGGCGACGTCGCGGGTCGAGCCGTTGCTCGCGACCGAGACCGTCGAGGGGAGCGCGGCGGCGATGTCGGCGCCGCGGCGGACCTGCTTCGGCAGTCGAGCGTCCACGACCGACCACACGCCCTCGCCGACCCCCTTGTCGTCCCAGTAGGAGAGGTTCCAGCCGGATCCCCAGCGCGCCGGGTCCTCCTGAGCCGGGTTCCGCATCTCGAGGCGGCCGTTCTCACCGACCGTCATCGGGAGCCAGACGTAGGTCGAGTCCGACTTGCCCTCGTTCCACCGGTCGCCCATGTAGACGTACTTCCCGGGAGCGAGCGTGAGGACGTTCGTCGACTGCGAGCCGAAGGTCGTCTTGCGGGAGTCGCCGATCGAGAGCAGGCCGTCGCCGCCCTCCGGGATCGCGTTGTAGGCGACGTTCTCGTCGGCGTCACCCTTCTCGACTCCGCGGGTCCACGCGCCGAGGATCGAGTCGGCGGTGTAGTAGGTCTGCGGGTTCGGCGCCCAGCCGGTCGCCCCGGAGGCGATCGTGTAGTACTTGCCGCCGTTGGCGAAGATCGCGGGCGCCTCGAGGTGTCCGCACTCCTTCACGATCTGGAAGTCGGTGCCGCGCACCGGTGCTCCGGCCGCACCGTCGGCGAAGACGTAGGGGTACGTCCCGTCGGCCGAGTACTGGTTCGCGTCGAGGGTGTCGGTCGTGGTGGTCCGCTCGACGTTGGTGTAGTCGGCGTCGAGCTTCGCCACGTAGAGCGAGTAGTTCTCCTCGGAGGAGTAGGAGATGTACGCGGTGCCGTCCTCGTCCTGGAAGACGGTCATGTCCCGCGCCTGCCCGGGAACGGCGGAGGTGGTGCAGGCCTTGTAGTCCGTGCGGTTGTAGAGGCGGTAGACGCCCTGGAGCGTGAAGGGCCCGGTCGGGCTGTCCGAGACGGCGACTCCCGCCATCGAGCGCGCGTAGGTGCTGCCGCCCGGCGTGGTCCGGCCGTCGGAGTGCCACCACATGACCCACTTGCCGGTCTTCTCGTTGAAGAGGACCTTGGGGCGCTCGAAGATGGCGGTGTTCGGCGAGGCCTGCGTCGTGTCGAGGTGGTAGTCGAGCTCCGCGATGCGGTCGGCGCGAGGGGCTCCGGAGCCGTCGACGGTGTCGTAGAGCGCGTCGAAGTAGGGGGCCTCGAGGTCGGCCGGAGCCGAGACGCTGCGCAGCGCGGTGCCCTTGTTCTCCCAGTTGTGGCCGTCGGTGGAGCGGTAGACCGCGACTCCGGGGCTGTTCCAGTAGCCCTTCGTGCGGTCCTCGCCGTACCAGTACTGGACCTGCTGACCGCCCTCCTCGACGGTGACGATCTGGCCGCCGTGCGCCTGGATGTGGCGGCCGTCGGTGTCGTACCAGTAGGGCTGGAAGTAGCCGGCCGCGGTGCTGCCCGGGTCCTGGACCGCCGGGTAGTCGGTGTAGGTCACGGGCGTCGAGGTGCGCGGCACTCCGTCGTCGGGATCCGTGGCCACGGCGGCCGAGGCCGACTGCGCTCCTGTTCCCAGGAGTGCTGCGACGAGCAGCGCGGCCACCGCCGCGGCGGCCGTTCGTGGTCGAGACGTCATGCTGTGCTCCTTTGCACCGGGGACTTCGCGCATGTTCACGCAAACATCACGCTTCCACGAGGGTCTGATGACGTCAACATCCGAATCCACTCGATCGCCGGATCCCGACGGCTGCGGGCCCGGTCCTCGCTGCTCGACCTTCCGGCACGAGCGCTCCGCCCGACTGGAAGGCGCGCTCCGCGAACCGGCGATCATCCGATGCCGCCCGAACCGCGATCGCCCCCGGGCCGGAGGGCTCGAGGGCGATCGGACGTGCGGTGCGGCCTAGCCGCCGACCGCCTGGCGAGCGCTGTCGAGCCCGCTCGAGAAGGCGTCGGCGGAGGAGACGTTGCCCGACTCCAGCTCGACCAGCGCCCCCGAGAGAGCGGCGCCGATCGCTCCGGTGTCGGGGCCGTTCACGAACGAGGGGAAGTCCTCGACCGAGCTCGCGATCACCTCGCCGATCCTCGAGTCGCCGAAGAACGGATCGGTGTAGGCGCGGACGCTGTCGCTCTGCAGGGCGGCGGTGGCGGCGGGGAACGTGCCGGAGGTGGCGAAGTGGTCCTCCTGGCCCTCCGCCGACATCATCGTCTGGATGTACTGCCACGCGGCCTGCGGGTGCTCGGCCCGCGCCGGGATGGCGATGACGCTGCCTCCCCAGTTGCCGCCGACTCCGGGGACCGAGGTGACGCGCCAGTTCCCCGCGGTGTCGGGGGCGTCGGTCTTGATGCCCTGGAGGATCCAGGACGGAGCGACGGTCACGGCGAACGAGCCGTTCGCCCGGCCGGGCGCCCAACCGGAGGAGAAGGCGGCGATGCCGGCGCTGATCCCCGTGTCGTGGGCCTTCACGGCGATGTCGAAGGCGTCCTCCACCTGCGGGTTCGTGTCGTAGACGAGCTCGCCGTCGGGGGAGTAGTACTTCTCGGTGACCTGGTTGATCGTCGAGTAGAAGACGCTGGTCTCCACGTTGTCGACGAAGGGCTCACCGGTCGCGGCCGTGTACTTCTCGCCGGTCGCGAGGAAGCCGTCCCAGTCGCTCCAGAGCGCGGCGACCTCGTCCGGATCGGTGGGGAGGCCTGCCTGCTCGAACAGGTCCGCACGGTAGGCGAAGCTGAGGCCGCCCACGTCGGTCGGCACGCCCACGACGGAGCCGTCCGCCGCGGTCGCCGCGTCCGCCGCCCAGGGCAGGTAGTCCGCTCCGACGTCGTCGCCGCCCAGCGTGCGCAGGTCGAGGAAGTTGGCGCTGTTCTGGACGAAGCGCGGGAGGTCTCAGGGCTGCGAGGATCTCGCGCGCTCGAGGATGGCGGCGATCACGGCGGACTTCGCCTCGGCGTAGTCGTTCCCGTCCTCCCAGCGCCGGAGGAGGAGAGACGCCTTCGTGCTGCGGTAGAGCTCGCGGTCGGCCGGGTCGGTGCGCAGCCGGTCGCGCAGGAGGAGGTACGCGTCGATCGCGGGATGACCCTCCTCGTAGATGTGGACGTGGGCGTCCCGTCCGGGCGTGCGGACGAGCCGGTGCCCGGGCTCGCGGGTGCGCAGGACGTAGCCGGCCGCGAGCAGCGGCGCGACGTGGTCCTCCTCCGCCGTGACGTCGGGCACGACGACGAGCACGTCGACGATCGGCTTCGCGGGCAGGCCCGGGACGGAGGTCGAGCCGATGTGCTCGACCCGCACGCCCGGGACGGCCTCGAGGATGCGCCGCCGGTGCTCCTCGAACAGGGCGGACCACTCGGGGTCGTGCTCGTGCAGGGCGAGCTCGAGCGGCTCCGGTCCACCGACGAGCTCGACGGAGACGACGTCGGGGCGGCGGGGGCAGCGGTGCGGAGTCACCGGGTCATCCTGCCAGGGGTGCCGCAGGGCGGGTGCGGTTCACTGGAGCGGTGAGCACCCTCCTCGTCACCGCGCACCCCGACCGCGACTCCCTCACCGCCGCCCTCGCCCGGCGGCTGCGGGAGGAGCTCGGCCCCGACGGAGTGGAGACGGCCGACCTCGACGCCGAGGGCTTCGACCCGCGGTTCGGCGCGGCCGACCGGGACCGCTACCGCGGTGTCGGCCCGGTTCCCGACGACGTCCTCCGCGAGCAGCGCCGGCTCGACGGCGTCGACCACCTCGTGCTCGTCTTCCCCGTCTACTGGTGGTCGATGCCCGCGCTGCTGAAGGGCTGGATCGACCGCGTCTTCCTCGCCGGCTGGGCCTTCGACATCGACCCCGTCCACGGCACGCAGCGCAGGCTCGGCGCTCTGACCGTCCACCTCGTCCTCGTCGCGGGGGACTCCGCCGGGACCTACGAGCGGCACGGCTACGAGCAGGCGCTGCTGACGCAGATCCAGCACGGGATCATCGACTACTGCGGAGCCCGGCGCGGCGGGGCCGTCGTCGTCCACGAGTCCGAGCGCGAGGACGACGCGAGCCGCAGGGCGGCGGTCGAGGACGCGGTCGAGCGGACCGTGGAGGCGATCAGGGCTGATCCGCCTGCAGCGCTCCGGTGACGAGGGCCTGCACGAGGGTGTCGGCGTCGTAGTCCGGATCGTGGGCGGCGCCGATGCAGAGGTTGCCGATGCCCTTGAGGAGCATGTAGCCGCTGAGACTCGACGCCGGGATCCGGGCGGGTCGTGCCGCCTCGAGCAGGTCGCCGCAGACGGGGACGAGCCGCTCCACGAAGTAGGCGTGCAGGGCGTCGGATCCGGCGCTGTCGCCCTGGAGCGCACCGGCGAGGCCGTGCTTGGTCACCAGGAGGTCGACGAAGTGGGCGACCCAGGCCCTGAGGGCTGCCTCCGGGGTCGCGCTGTCGGTGAGCAGCCGTGGGCCCGCCTCCGCGCAGGCCTCGACCTGGTGGCGGTAGACGGCGACCACGAGCTCCGAGCGGGTCGGGAAGTGCCGGTAGATCGTCCCCATGCCGACGCCGGCCTCCGCCGCGATCTCGCGGACCGGCGCGTCCACGCCGGAGGCCACGAACACCGTCGCCGCGGCGGCGAGCAGTGCGTCGCGACTCGTCCGCGGTCGGCCGGGCGTGCGGGGCACACGGTCGCTCATCGGTTCTCCTTGCTTTTCGGAGCGGCGCTCCGTAATGTCTCCGAGCGCAGCTCCACCACGTTCCGGAGCAGCGCTCCGCAATGTTCCGGAGCAGCGCTCCGACGATTGTGCCAGAGCGCCGCCACCCAGGAAGGACCCTCGTGCCCACTCCGCTCCTCGACTCGTCGACCCCCGGTGAGCACCGCCCGATGCGCGCGGTCCGCACGGCCGAGCGCGACCCCTCTCGATCCGTCGCGAACGGCCCGTCGCCGAGGGGCGGACGGGCGTCCGCGACGGAGGAGCGGAGCGGGCCCTGCCGTCAGCGCGGGGCGCGCAGCCCGGCGAGCGGGCCGTCGTGCAGCGGCTCCGTCTCCCAGCGGACGCAGGCGGTGCGGTCGGGACCGAGCTCGACGTGCAGGCGGTGCGGGGTCTCGAGGAACACGACGTCGACCAGGACTCCGTCGCCCGAGGGTCCGGCGCTCGCCGCGAACGGCCCGTCGACGGTCCAGGCTCCCGCGCCGGGCGTCACCGTGAAGCGCTCGTCGCCCTCGGTCAGCGCGAGCGTCCAGCCGCCCTCGTCGGCCGTCACCTCGACGGTGTCGGGCCACGATCCGACCGGCGTGTAGCTCCCGGTCGCGGGGGAGGCGCCCTCGAGCGGGGGAAGGGCGAGCTCCGACAGCCGGTCGGCCAGCCGGGCGTCGGCCTCCGCCGTGGACCCGCGGCCGACGGCGGGGAGCAGGTGCTCCCAGGCGAGCGCGAGCAGCGTCTGCGTGTCCGAGGTCTGGCCGGTCAGCGCGATCACGAGCTCGTGCTCGGGCACGATCAGGCTGAACTGCCCGTACGCGCCGTCCGCGCGGTAGCCGTGCAGCGACCGCCAGAACTGGAAGCCGTAGCCCTGCTGCCAGTCCGGTCCGCCGTCCTCGTGGGTCGGGACGTGCGCGCGGGACGCCTCGGCGACCCACTCCGGCGAGAGGATCCGCCGGTCGCCCCAGCGCCCCTCCTGCAGGTACAGCAGTCCGAGCGCAGCTGCCGCCTCGGTGGTGGCGTGCAGCCCGCTGTAGCCGAGCTCGCGCCCCGAGTCGTCGCGATGCCAGGCGACCTCGCCGATGCCGAGCGGATCGAGCAGGCGCGGGCGCAGGTAGTCGGTCAGCGACTGCCCGCTCACGCGCTGCACGATCGCGGCGGCGGCGAAGGTGCAGGGCTGGTTGTAGGCGAAGACGCTGCCCGGCTCCTGCTCCGGCGGGAGGAGGAGGAAGCCGCGCACCAGGTCGGCCGGGTCCGTCTCCTCGGCACGGTCGATCGTCTCGGCGGAGTGGCCGCTCGCCATCGCGAGGACGTGGCGGACGCGGATCGCACGCGAGCGCGGGTCGGTGATCTCGTCGTCGAGCTCGGGGAAGTACGAGAGGACGGTGGCGTCCAGGTCGACCAGGCCCTCGGCGACCGCGAGGCCGACGGCGGTCGCGGTGAAGCTCTTGCTCAGCGAGTAGAAGAGGTGCGGCCGCTCGGCCGAGTACGGCGCCCACCAGCCCTCGGCGACCACGTCGCCGCCCTGCACGACCATCAGGCCGTGCAGCTCGACGCCGGGAGCGGCCTCGACGCCTTCGACGAAGGCCAGCACTCCCTCGGCGTCGACGGAGCGGGCGGACGGGGTGCTTCTCGGCAGTGAGCGCGTCATCCTCCGATGCTACGACCGGCGCGGCGCCGCCTCCGCCCGGGGGCAGGAGGCGGCGCCGCCTAGGCGGTCGGCTCGGCGGGGAAGGGCCCGAGGCCGAGCAGGAAGCGGAGGATCGCGCCGGCCGGCACGCGCAGGGCGGGGCCGGAGCCGAGCTCCCACTCCGCGTCGGTCGGAGCGAGGGTGCGACCGCGGACGGCGGCGCGGATCGCGAGCGGCGCGCGCTGCAGGCGGTCCAGGGCCACCCCGCCGGTGATGCGGGAGGAGAGAGCGAGCGGCTCGGGGGAGAGCGCGAGCTCGACGCGGACGACCTCGACCAGCTCGGCGACCGAGCGGGGACCCGCGCCCGCGCGGCGAGCGGAGGCGAGAGCGGCCAGGGCCGGGGCGATCTCGGCGGGAGGAGGAGGGGAGGAGGCCTCTCGGGCGCCCATCCGCGTCGCGAGGCGCTGGCCGGTGCTGCTCGAGAGCCGCACGACGAGCTCTCCGAGCAGGGCGTCCCGGGAGACGGCACTGGCCGCCTCGCCTTCCGTGGTGGAGGGCGAGGCGGCCAGGACGGCGAGGCGGTCGAGCCTCTCGGCGACGAGGGGGCGCCAGTCGTTGCTGACGCCCGTCTCGTCGACCGAGGGCCCGGTGCTCAGCGGCAGGAACCGCGACCAGTCGGGCACGACCGCAGGGCCTAGCGTCCGCCCGAGCGGCGCTTGTTGTAGACGTCGAAGGCGACCGCGAGCAGGAGCACGAGGCCCTTGACCGCCTGCTGCCACTCGATGCCGATGCCCATGATCGACATGCCGTTGTTCAGGACGCCGATGATGAGGCCACCGATGATCGCGCCGCCGATGGTGCCGACGCCGCCCTGGACCGCCGCGCCGCCGATGAAGGCGGCCGAGATGGCCTCGAGCTCGAAGCCGTCGCCCGCCTTCGGGCCGGCGAGGTTGAGTCGCGCGGTGAAGACGAGGCCGGCCAGCGCCGCGAGGACGCCCATGTTGACGAACAGCCAGAAGGTGACGTTGCGGGTCTTGATGCCGGACAGCTCCGCGGCGTGCAGGTTGCCGCCGATCGCGTAGACGTGACGGCCGAAGACGGAGCGGTTCATGACCACGCCGTAGATCAGGACGAGTACGGCGAGCACGATCAGGGTGACCGGGATGCCCTTGAAGGTGGCCAGCGCGAAGGAGAAGGCCGCGATCACGACGGAGACGAGGACGAGCTTGGTGACGAACCAGGCGCCCGGCTCGACGCTCTGCGCGTACTTCTGGCGGCCGCGGCGGGTGCGCACGGACTGCACGGCGAAGGCGACGATCGCGAGCGCGCCGATGACGAGCGACAGCGGGTCGAGGTCGGTCTCGCCGAACAGGTCGGTGAGGAAGCCGTTGCCCAGCGCGCGGTACTCGGTCGGGAAGGAGCCGATGTTCGCGTTGCCGAGGACGACGAGCGCCAGGCCGCGGAAGATCAGCATGCCCGCCAGGGTCACGATGAACGCCGGGATTCCGACGTAGGCGATCCAGAAGCCCTGCCACGCTCCGACCAGGGCGCCGATGAGGAGGGAGAGGATGATCGACAGCCACCACGGGAGACCCATGTTGACCGCGAAGACGCCCGAGATCGCTCCGACGAACGCCGCGACCGAGCCGACCGAGAGGTCGATGTGCCCGGCCACGATGACCATCACCATGCCGATGGCGAGGATCAGGATGTAGCCGTTCTGGACGATCAGGTTCGAGATGTTCTGGGGGCGGAGGAGGATTCCGCCGGTCATCACCTCGAACAGCAGCACCACCACGATGAGGGCGATGAAGATGCCGTTCTTGCCGAGGTCGCCCAGCACGTGGCTGAGGCGCTTCGTGAAGGCGTTCTCGGTGGGCTTCACCTGCGCACCGGCCGCGGTGGACGGTTCGTTCTGCAGATCGGTCATCGTTGCTTCTCCTGGGTCATGAGGGTGAGGACCGCCTCGGGCGTCGCCTCGGCGATGGGCAGCTCGCCCGTGATCCGGCCCTCCGACAGCGCGTAGACGCGGTCGCAGATGCCGAGCAGCTCCGGCAGCTCGGAGGAGATGACGATGATCCCCTTACCCTGCGCCGCGAGCCGGTTGATGATGGTGTAGATCTCGTACTTCGCACCCACGTCGATGCCGCGGGTGGGCTCGTCGAGGATGAGGACGTCCGGGTCGGAGTAGATCCACTTCGACAGGACGACCTTCTGCTGGTTGCCGCCGGAGAGCTTCCCGGTCTTGGCGAGCACGGTCGGCGACTTGATGTTCATGCTGCCGCGGTACTCGTTGGCGACCTCGAACTCGCGGTTGTCGTCGACGAGTCCGCCGCGGGCGACCTTGTCGAGCGACGCGAGCGAGATGTTCCGCTTGATGTCGTCGATGAGGTTGAGGCCGTAGTGCTTGCGGTCCTCGGTCGCGTAGGCGAGCCCGTGGGCGATCGCCTCCGAGACGTTGCGGATCTTGATCTCCTTGCCGGCCTTGAAGACCTGGCCGGAGATGCGGCTGCCGTAGGAGCGGCCGAAGAGGCTCATCGCGAACTCGGTGCGTCCGGCGCCCATGAGCCCGGCGATGCCGACGATCTCGCCGCGGTGGACCGACAGGTTGACCTTGTCCACCATGACGCGGGTCGGGTCCTGGGGGTGGTGGGCCGTCCAGTCGACCACGCGCAGGATCTCCTCGCCGATGTGCGGCGTGTGGTCCGGGTAGCGGTGGTCGAGGTCGCGGCCGACCATGTCCTTGATGATGCGGTCCTCGGTGACGTCGTCGTGAGCGATCGTCTCGATGGTCTTGCCGTCGCGGATGACCGTGACGGTGTCCGCGATCTTCTTGATCTCGTTCAGCTTGTGGCTGATGATGATCGACGTGATGCCCTGCTCCTTGAGGTGCAGGATCAGGTCGAGCAGGTGGTCCGAGTCCTCGTCGTTCAGGGCCGCGGTGGGCTCGTCGAGGATGAGCAGCTTGACCCGCTTCGAGAGCGCCTTCGCGATCTCGACGAGCTGCTGCTTGCCGACTCCGATCTCCATGATCTTGGTGGTCGGGTTCTCGCGCAGACCCACGCGGGCCAGCAGCGCCGCCGCCTCCTGGTTGGTCTTGTTCCAGTCGATCAGGCCGCCGAAGCCGCGCACCTCGTTGCCGAGGAAGATGTTCTCCGCGATGGAGAGGTAGGGGCTGAGGGCCAGCTCCTGGTGGATGATGACGATGCCCTTCGCCTCCGAGTCGCGGATGCTGGCGAACTGCATCACCTCGTCCTCGAAGACGATGTCGCCCTCGTAGGTCCCGTGCGGGTAGACGCCCGACAGGACCTTCATCAGCGTCGACTTGCCGGCGCCGTTCTCCCCGCAGATCGCGTGGACTTCGCCGCGCTGTGCGTTGAGCGTGACGTCCTGGAGCGCCTTCACGCCCGGGAACGTCTTGGTGATGCCGCGCATCTCGAGGATGTTCGAGGTCACGCCGCCTCCCTTCCTTCGTAGTGGGGGAGGGCGCCCGGTGGGCGCCCTCCCGGGGTGTTCCTTCTCGGGTGAGGAGAGAGGACTAGCCGTTCACTTCCGCGTCGGTGTAGTAGCCGCCGTCGACGAGGACGGACTGGATCTGGTCCTTGGTGACGATGACCGGCTCGAGCAGGAAGGACGGGACGACCTTCTTGCCGTTGTCGTAGGTGTCGGTGTCGTTGACCTCGGGCTCGGTGCCCTCGAGCACGGCCTGGGCCATCTTCACGGCCTCCTTGGCGAGCTCGCGGGTGTCCTTGTAGATGGTCGCGTACTGCTCGCCGGCGATGATCGCCTTGACGGAGTCGAGCTCGGCGTCCTGACCGGTGATGATCGGGAAGTCGGAGCCGACGGTGTAGCCGGCGTCGGTCAGAGCCGAGATGATGCCGCGGCTGAGGCCGTCGTAGGGCGAGAGGACGCCCTGGACCTTGGAGCCGTCGGAGTACGTCTTGGTGAGGATGTCCTCCATGCGGCTCTGGGCGACCTCGCCGTCCCAGCGGAGCGTGGCGACGGTGTTGAAGTCGGTCTCGCCGGACTTCACGACGAGCGTCTTGTCGTCGATGTACGGCTGGAGGGTGTCCATCGCGCCGTTGAAGAAGAACGTGGCGTTGTTGTCGTCGGGGCTGCCGGCGAACAGCTCGACGTTGAACGGGCCGGCGGGGGCGTCGGCGGCCTTCGCGCCGGTGAGGTCGGTGAGACCGAGGCCCGCGAGGAGCGAGGTGGCCTGCTGGACGCCCACCTTGTAGTTGTCGAACGTGGCGTAGTAGTCCACGTTCTCGGAGTCGCGGATGAGGCGGTCGTAGGCGATGACGGGGATGTCGTTGGCCTTGGCCTCCTCGAGCACGCTCGTGAGGGTGGTGCCGTCGATCGAGGCGACGATCAGGGCCTTGGCGCCCTTGGTGATCATGTTCTCGAGCTGCGAGACCTGGGTGGGGATGTCGTCCTCGGCGTACTGAAGGTCGACCTGGTAGCCGGCCTCCTCGAGCTGCGACTTGACGTTGTTGCCGTCAGCGATCCAGCGCTCGGACGACTTGGTCGGCATCGCGACGCCGACGAGGCCGCCGTCGCCGGATCCCGAGCCCGAGCCGCCACCGGTTCCGGAGGAGCAGGCGGCGAGGGAGAGGATCATCGCTCCGCCGGCGATGCCGGCGATGAGAGCGCGCTTCATTGTGGTCACTGTGATTCCTTCGTCATTGAATGCAGTGGATGCAGGGCCGCCCTCGGGATCGGGGCGGAGATGTGATGCCATGTGAGCGATCACATTGCGTCATGCTAGACCCGACGGCGCCGTTCGTGTCAACGCGCACGTCTCGACTCGGTAACGGGACACCCGCGGCGCGTCGTCCGCTATCGGAGCGGTGCTGTCAAGGGTCCCCGGCCCCGGAAGGGAGCCGGAGCCGTCGGCGTTGCGTCCAGCACTGTCGAAAGGACGCACACCATGACGAAGACCTGGTTCATCACCGGCGCCTCGAAGGGCTTCGGCCGCGAGTGGGCCGAGGCGGCGCTCGAGCGCGGCGACTCGGTCGCCGGGACCGCCCGCCGGATCGAGACCCTCGACGCCCTCGTCGAGGAGTACCCGGACACGTTCCTGCCGCTGACCCTCGACGTGACCGACCGCGAGGCCGGCTTCGCCGCCGTGCAGGCCGCGGCCGACCGGTTCGGCCGACTGGACGTCGTGATCAACAACGCCGGCTACGGGCACTTCGGCATGATCGAGGAGCTCACCGAGGAGGAGTTCCGCGCGCAGCTCGAGACCAACGTCTTCGGCGCCCTCTGGGTCACCCAGGCCGCGCTGCCGATCCTCCGCGAGCAGGGCTCGGGCCACATCGTCCAGGTGTCGAGCATCGGCGGCATCAGCGCGTTCCCCTCGATCGGCGCGTACCACGCGTCGAAGTGGGCGCTCGAGGGCTTCACCCAGTCGCTGGCCGCCGAGGTCGCCGGCTTCGGGATCCACGTGACCCTCGTCGAGCCCGGCGGGTACTCGACCGACTGGTCCGGTCCCTCCGCGTCGCGCAGCGAGCCGATCGCCGCGTACGACGAGGTCCGGGAGGCAGCGAGCCGACGCCCCTCCGCCGCTCAGCCGGGCGACCCGCGGGCCTCGCGCCTCGGGATCCTCGCGGTCGTGGACGCGGACGAGCCGCCGCTGCGGATCTTCTTCGGGCGCGCGCCGCTGGGCATCGCGACGGCGGACTACGAGTCGCGCCTCGAGACCTGGAAGCGCTGGAACGACGTGTCGATCGCCGCTCACGGCGAGTGATCCCGGGCGGTCGCGGCGCGAGGGCGTCGCGGCCGCCGGTCAGCGCGAGGCGGTGACGCTCGCGCTCCGGGGGACGGCCGTGGATCCGCGGACGACCAGCTGCGGAGCGATCGGCGCCGCCTTCTCCGGCCGGTCGCCCTCGATCAGGCTGAGCAGCGCGGCCACGCACCGGCGTCCGAGCTCCACGAAGTCCTGGCGGACGCTGGTCAGCGGCGGCCAGTAGAACGCAGCCTCGGGGATGTCGTCGAAGCCGATGACGCTGACGTCCTCCGGCACGCGGACCCCGCGCTCGTGGAACGCGCTCATCAGTCCGAGCGCCATCTGGTCGTTCCCCGCGAACACCGCGGTGAAGTCGAGGAAGCGCGAGAGCTCGAGGCCCACGCGGTGGCCGCGCTCGGCGCTCCAGTCGCCGAGCAGCGGCGGGCGCAGCGGGATCGAGCGGTGGTCGAGCTCGGCGAGGTAGCCGCGCATCCGCGCCTCGGCCTCGATCCAGTCCTGCGGGCCGGCGAGGTGCACGATCTCGGTGTGCCCGAGGTCGATCAGGTGCCCGGTGGCGATGCGGGCGCCGGCCATCTGGTCGACGTAGAGCGCGTCGTCGCGGTCGTCCTCGCTCGTCTGCAGCGTCACGTGCGGGATGCGCAGCGCGACTCCGGAGAGGATGTCGAAGACGCGGATCTGCGGCGCGACGACCACGAGGCCCTCGACCGCCTGGTTGAGCAGATGCCGGATCCCGGCCTGGATCGACGCGCCGTCGGTGCCGTCGACGTTGGCCGTGACCACGAGGTAGCCCGCGTCGCGCGCCGCCACCTCGATGGCCTGGATGCTCGAGGCCGGACCGTACTGCAGGCTCTGCGAGGACAGCACGCCGACGGTGCGGGTGCGGCTGGTGACCAGTGCCCGCGCGGCGAGGTTGGGGCGGTAGTCGAGCTCGGCCATGACCTCGAGCACGCGCTTCTTCGTCTCGGCGCGGAGGCTCGGGTGGTCGTTCAGGACCCGGGAGACGGTCTGGTGCGAGACGCCGGCCGCGCGGGCGACGTCGTAGATGCTCGGCGCCCGCGACGCGGGCTTGTCTTCCGGCATCGGGCACCGCGGCTCTCTGTGATCGGCGCCTCCGACGCAGGACCGGGGCGCCCTCACGGGCGGCTCGCCCGTCCGCGGGCGCGTGTGAGCACACTTTACGTCCCTCGGCGCGGGGGCCTGCACACCGACGGAACCTCGACGGCTCGGACGGGTGCCGCTCCCGGATCGGCCGGACGTTCCGGCACCGCTGGTGCGGGCGCGCCGGAACGACGCGATCCGCGCCTCCGCCCCGCGGTCGTCGCAGCGGGTGGTCGCCGCGGTCGGGTCAGCCGTCGAAGACCTCGGCCGAGGCGAAGGCCGCATCGGAGCGGAGCACGGCGACGAGGTCCACGGGACAGTCCTCGAAGGCCGTCCTCTCCGGACCGGGAGGCGTGTGCGCTCGGACGTCGACGACGGATCCCTGGGGCGCGACGGCGTCGGGCGATCACAGGCGCCACCCTGCGGTCCGGGGTACTTTCCCGCGTGTGAACGACAGCGACGAGAAGTCCGGGAGAGGCTGGCGCATCGATCTCGGCGAGCCGCCGGAGAGCGTGTCCGGCGATGTCGTCGACGCTCTCGATAAGGTGTCCGCGGAATTCGCGGCATTCCGGAGCGGGACTTCCGGCGAGGGCGGAGAAAGGGCCGCGGCCCTCCGCGGAGCCGCCCGACTCGGGGCCGGAGAGCACCGGCTCGCCGTCGCCTCGGGGCTGACGCGGGAAGGCGTCCGCGCCTTTCTCGCGGGGGGATGACAAGCCGTCGGAGAGGCGGTTCCCCCGTGCCTCGACAAGCCGGCGCCGAAGGAAGAGAAAGGCCTCGAGAAGGCGCGGCATCCGGAGAGATCGGAGACGACGAATGGACGACGAGGAGTGGGCTCGGTACCTTCTCGCGATGAAGTGCCGAGCACCGACGGATCAGGACGGCGCGACCGCGGAACGGCGTGACGCGATGGTGGCGGCCGTCCTGCGGGAGCTCGACGGGGTCGATCCGTACGGACTCGAGCCGGGTCGCGAGGACGGCGCTCCCCGCGACGAGTACGCGTCTGAGGCGGCCCCGATCGCGAGCATCCTCCTGCGCCGAGGACGGATCACCGGCGAGGAGCTCGACGCCGTCTGGCGGTTCTGGTTCGGCGAGCCGCTGAGCGCCCTGCTCGGCGACGGCTTCGCCCCGCTCCTGGCGCGGCTCGACCGGCTCGCTCCTCTCTCGGCGGAGGAGTGACGGGCGTCGGGTTCCGGCGGCGGACCGGCCGCGATCCCGGCGTCCCGTATCGCTCCGCCCAGCTCCGCCCAGCTCCGCCCAGCTCCGCCCAGCTCCGCCCAGCTCCGCCCAGCTCCGCCTAGCTCCGCTCGCGGAAGAAGCGGATGAGCTCGCGCAGGGCCGGGAGCGTCGCGCTCTCGGCCTCGGCGTCGTCGAGGTCGTCGAAGGAGGTGCGGAGCCCGGCGGCGTCGGCGTCGGCGGCGGACTCGAACGCCATCGACCACTCCGGGAACAGCCGCTCCCGGATCGGCTCCTCGAGGAGGGTGCGCAGCTGCGTGTGGCGCTCGTCGGCGGCGATGACGGCCATCCGCTCGCGCAGGACCGCGTCCGGCCCCTCGAGCACCTGGAGGAATCGGCCGTCGCGGTGCAGGAGCATGCCGGTCAGGCCGAGGCGCTCGTTGTTCGCGCGGCACTGGGCGAGCAGCGCGGGGAGGTCGGCGTCCGTGAAGCCGGCGGAGGTGCGGCTGGAGTAGACGAGGGAGAGCATGGCGTCCGTTCCGGGTGGGGGAGGCGGGCGCCTCCGCTCCCAGTGGACCACCGACAGCGCCTCCCGCACGGCCACTTCCGCCGGCGGCGGCGGGCTGCTAGAGCCAGCCGACCGTGATCGGAGCGGCGGACGGACGGGTGCCCTGCCGCATCCAGACGAAGAAGCCGACCAGGGTGAACGCGCCGTAGAAGACGTACATCAGCCCCGACGCGTAGTAGCCGGCCGAGAACAGCAGCGGCACGCCGACCAGGTCGACGGCCACCCAGATGAGCCAGAACTCGGTCCAGCCCTTCGCCATGCCGTAGGTGGCGAGGACGGAGCCGACGAAGATCCACGCGTCGCTCCAGACCGGCTCGTAGGAGCCGAGCGCGCGGAACACCGGGGTCAGCACCGCGGTGCCGCCGACCATCCCGAGCACCAGCAGGCCGCGGGTGCGCCACGACGCCCAGCGCGGCTCGATCAAGGTGGTCGAGTCGTCGGGGCGGTGGGTCCACCGGTACCAGCCGTAGACGCTGACCAGGATGAACATCACCTGCCGCCCGGCCTGGCCGAGCAGGTTGACGGGGTTGGGAGTGCCGAACAGGGCGCCCATGAAGACCGTGAACAGCAGCACGTTGCCGATGAGGCCGACGGGCCAGGCCCAGACCTTCCGCCGCATCCCGCCGAGGGCGCTGAGGAGCCCGAAGACGTTGCCGATGACCTCCCGCCAGAGGACGGTCTGCTCGCCGATGACGATCTGCGCGTCGAACAGCCAGTGCACGAGGTCCACGAGGCCTTCTTCCTGAGTCGGGATGCCGGGTGGTGCAACCCTGCCCCATCCCGGGCCATTCCCGTCGCGGGCTGATGAGGGCGCCGCGCTCGGACCACGCTGGATCCCGCTCCGGGGCGGGGAGCGCGACCGGCGCCCCGCTGTGCCGCCGCGACCGTAGGCTGGCGGGATGACGTCCCGGGTGCGACTCCTGCTGGCCTCGTCGCACCCCGGGCCGACCGTGACGGTCACCGTGCTGGCGACCGTGATCGCGGCGGCGTCCGGGCATCCGCTCGGGCAGGTCGTGCTGGTGGCGCTCGCCGTGCTGCTCGGGCAGCTCTCGATCGGGCTCGCGAACGACTGGATCGACGCCGACCGCGACCGCGCGGTGGGGCGCACCGACAAGCCGGTCGCGCAGGGGCTGATCGGCGTGGGCGCCGTCCGCGCCGCCGCACTGGGGACGGCGGCGGCCGCCGTGGTGCTCTCGCTGCTGCTCGGACCGGTCGCCGCGGTCGCGCACCTGGTGCTGGTCGCCGCGGGCTGGGCCTACGACGCGGGGCTCAAGCGCACGGTCTGGTCGGTCGCTCCCTTCGTGGTCGCCTTCGGGCTGCTGCCGGTGGTGGCGGTCGCGGCGGGCGACGGCCGGCTCCCCGCCTGGTGGGCGATCGCGACCGGCGCCGTGTTCGGCATCGCGATCCACTGCACGAACGTGCTCCCCGACCTGGTCGACGACGAGGCCACCGGGGTCCGCGGCTTCCCCCACCGCCTCGGCCTGCGGCTCTCCGGAGTCGTCGCCTTCGGGTCGCTGGTGGTCGCCGCGCTGCTCGTGCTCGTCGGACAGCTCGTCGGCGACCAGCCGGTGCGCGGGACGGGCGTGGTGCTCGCGGTGATCGGGACCCTCGCGGTGGTCGTGCTCGCCGCGGCGGGCATCCGCCTGGTGCTGACCGGCCCGCCCACGCGCACCCTGTTCCGGCTGGTGATCGCGGCCTCGCTCGTGCTGGTGGTCGAGCTCGGGCTGGCGGGCGCGCGGCTGGTCGGCTGACCGGCCGCCCGCGACCTCAGGACCAGCGCATCGCGTAGACGCGGGCGAGCAGGTCCGAGGTCGGCAGGGCGAGGGCGGTGCGGAGGAACGCCTCGCGGCCGCGGTGCGCGAGCGTGCCGAGCGGGCGTCCGAGCGCCATGTTCGCCTCCGCCTGCCGCGCCGCGCGCCGGGCCGCGGTGGTGCGCCGCCGGGCGAAGCCGGGCCAGGGGCCGGCCTCGCCGCGGCGCACGGCACCGGCCAGGAGCGGGGCGAGTTCGGCGGCGTCGAGCCAGCCGAGGTTCATGCCCTGCCCGCCGATCGGACTGATCTCGTGCGCGGCGTCGCCGATGAGTACGACGCGGCCGACGCCCATCCGCTCGGCCTCGCGGCGCCGCACCTGGAATCCGCTGAGCATCGTGCAGGTGTCCGGGTCGGCGTCGGCGCCCGTCCGGTCGCGGACAGCGGCGGCCAGGGCGCGCGCGGCCTCCTGGTCGGGGGCCTCCTCGGGCCGCCAGGCGGGGGCGCCGAGGGAGCGGTCGGGGCCGCTCAGGGCGACGTACCGGCGCCGGCCGCCCGGCAGCGAGAAGGACTCCACCACTCCGGCCGGGCCGACGTCGACCAGCGCGGTGCCGGTGAGACCGCCGGGCTCGGGGTCGGCGAAGTCGCCCATCACGTAGCGGTCCGGGTAGTCGCGGCCGGTGGTGCGGATCCCGAGCAGGTCGCGGACGGTGCTGCGGGCGCCGTCGGCTCCCACGACGAAGGCGGTGCGGACGGATACCGGCTCGCCGCCCGGTCCGGTGCCGGTCGCCTCGACGGTGGAGCCGCGACGGAGCAGGCCGGTCAGCGCGACCCCGGGGCGCAGCGCGTCCGGGGACGCCGCCTCCAGGCGCTCGCGGAGGATCGCCTCGGTGCGGTGCTGGTCGAGGGTGACGACGTAGGGGTGCGTCGCGGAGGCGCGTGCGAACGAGAGCGTGCCGAGGGTGCGGCCCCGGCTGCGCGCGACGCCCTCGCGGACCCGGGTGGCCTCGGCCAGCACGGGAGCATCGGCGCCGACCGCCGCGAACGCGTCGAGCGACGGCGGATGGATGCCGATCGCCCGCGAGCCGCGCGGCACCGAGGAGCGCCGCTCCCACACCTGCACGTCCACTCCGGCCCGCGCCAGGAGCGCGCCGAGCAGGAGTCCGACCGGACCGCCGCCGACCACGAGCACGTCCGTCTCCGCTGTCACGGGTCGAGCCTAGGGAGCGGCGGCGCGGCGGGCGAGGGGGTGCGCTCGACCGCCGCGCGTGCTCAGGGTGCGAGCGGAGGTGTCAGAGCGCGTCGACAGCGGCGAGGATCTCCTCGGTCTCCGTGCGCGTCGTGTAGTCGACGTGCACGTCCGCTGTGCGGACGAGCCGGTCGGCGTCGACGACCAGGACGGTCGGGTACGGGACGGCCGGAGTGTCGTCGGCGTTGCTGTCCTTCACGGCGAAGCCGAGCGCGGTGTGCGCCTCCTGCGCGTCGCCGCTGGGGGCGGTGACGATGCCGAGAGCGCTCGCGAGCGTGTTGCCGGGGTCGGAGACGACGGTGAAGCCCAGGTCGCCGTTCGCGACCGCCGCGCGCGACCCGTCGGGGGTCTGCGGGCTGATCGCGACGAGGGCGACTCCGCGCGACGCGAGCTCGGGGGCGAGGGTCTCGTTGTAGTGCTTGAGCGTGATGTTGCAGTACGGGCACCAGGCTCCGCGGTAGAAGACGAGGACGGCCGGGCCCGCGCCGAGGACGTCCGCGAGGTCGACGGTGTCGCCGTCAACGGTCACGACGGAGGCGGCGGGGAGCGCGTCGCCGGCGGTGACGGCTCCGCTCGGGGCGCCGGCGGCGACGAGGTCGTCGCGCTCGCCGGAGAAGACGGCGGCGAGCTCGGGGCCGACCGTCTCGTCGAAGCCGACGGTGAACTCGTCGAGCTGGGTGCGGACGGAGGTGCTGGTCATCGGAAGTCCTTCGGTCGTGACGGTCATGGTCCCCCGTCCGGGAGCCTAGGCACGCGGGGGACCGGGCGCCGGGCGCCCGTCACGCGGCGTCACACGACGGCCGACGCGTGTCGGCCGGCGTGCGTGGGACCGGCCCCGTCGCTCCGTCACTCCGGGGCGACGACCAGCTCGCCGCCGGCGCAGCGCGAGACGCACGGCATGATCCAGCGGTCCTGCTCCTCGGGGGTCAGCACCAGGTCGCGGTGCTCCGCCGTCCCGCCGACGAGGCGCAGGCGGCAGGTGCCGCACGTGCCCGACTCGCAGGAGGAGTCGACGTCGATCCCGGAGGAGCGGAGCGCGGTGAGGAGCGAGCGGTCGGCCGGGACCTCCACGACGGCTCCGGTCGGCTCCCAGACGGCGGCGAAGGGAACGGCCCGGTCGCCGACGGTGTCGACGCCCGCGAAGTCCTCGACGTGGATACGGCTCGGGCGCCAGTGCATCGTGAGGGCGAGGACCTCGTCGATCAGCGCGGACGGACCGCAGCAGTAGATCCGGGTGTCGTCGTCGGGCTCGGCGACGAGCGGCCAGAGGTCGAGCCGGCCGTGGATCGCACTGTGGTGCACGAGGGAGCCGTCGGCGGAGAACTCGTCGAGCCACGCGGTGTCCTCGGGGGTGCGGCTGAGGTAGACGACCTGCACGGCCGATCCCTGCGCCCGGAGCTCGGCGGCCATCGCGCGGATTGGGGTGACCCCGATCCCGCCGGCGATCAGGAGGTAGCGGGCGGCGGGCCGGAGGGCGAAGGTGTTCGCGGGCGGCGCGGAGGAGAGGACATCGCCGACGCGGACGTCGTCGTGGAGGCTCCGCGATCCGCCCCGACCCCCGGGCTCGCGGCGCACCGCGATCGCGTAGTGCGACGGCTCCGCGGATCCCGGCTCGACGAGGCTGTAGCTGCGGCGCTCGCCGGAGGGGGTCGTGAGCGTGAGGTGCGCGCCGGCGGAGTAGCCGGGCAGCGGGGCGCCGTCCTCGCTCCGCAGCACGAAGCGGGTGACGGCCGGGGTGAGCGCCTCGCGCTCGGCCACCACGAGCCGCAGCTCAGCCACGGAGCACCAGCTCGTCGCCCACGCCGAGCGTGCCGCCGTCGAGGACCTCCGTGTAGACGCCGAGGAGCTCGTGGCCGTAGGTCTCGTGCAGCAGGCGAGGGACCGGCAGGTCGCGCCGACCGGTGCCCGGCTCGACCTCGGTCGCGGCGCACCGCTCGGTGGCCTTCGTGATCCGCAGCCGCAGCCCGCCCGCGGTGAGCTCGCGGCCGAGCAGCTCGAGCTCGCTCCACGCGGGCAGCCCCTCGAGGTGGATGTTCCCGCGGAACCGCAGCGGATCGACGCTCCGGCCGGTGCGCTCGGCGAGGTCGCGGACGCTCGCCAGGTTGATCAGCGAGACGTACTCCATCTCGATGTCGGAGTTGTGGGCCGTGTCGGTGTAGCGGCGCCCCGCGTCCTGGGCGATCACGGGCTCGACGCCGGGCGGCAGGTCGAGCACGCGGGCGGCGAAGGAGCGCAGTGCGGCCCGGCCGTCCTCCGCGCCGAGGTCGGCGGAGAGAACCCGGTGGCCGCGGACGTCGACGGTGAGCACTCCGCTGTCGGGGTCGAGGTGCGTGGTCAGGCCGGCGAGGCGCGCCTCGGCGACGAGCACGAAGTACTCGCGCTTGGAGATGCCGTGCCGCATGCCGGGCCGGTAGGCGCCGCCGGGGCGGGCGAGGGCGATCGTGCGGTCGAAGGGGACGCCGCGGCCGGCGGTGAGCTCGACGCGGGGGAGCGGCTGCGGGGTCAGGCCCTTCACCGGGTAGACGAAGAGGCCGTCCACGCGTGTCGTCATGCCCCCATCCTGGCGCATCGCCGGGAAGCCGGCAGGGCCGTCGCGGCGCAGCGGAGCGCGAGGAACGGACGCGGCGCCGTGCGGATCCTGCGAGGGCGGGCGGAGGGATCCGCTCCGGCGGGCCTCGTCAGTACTGGAGGGAGAGGCCGACCAGGGGCGGGACGACGAGCGCGCCCAGCTCGACGATCGCGACGCTCGCGCCGACGCCGAGCGTGACGGCCGAGAGCAGCCGGGCGCGGTCCTTCCGCGCGACGCCGATGACGCCGACGATCGCGGTCGCCGTCGCGAGCACGAGCATCGTGACCCCGAGGGCGGCGAAGAGCGCCCCGATCTGAGTGGTGTCGAAGCCGCCCTGGAACGCGAGGACCGGGATGGCCGTGGTGAGCGCGGTCCGCCCGATCTGCGCGAGGACGAGGACGATCGCGAGGACGAGGCCGACGATGCCGACGACGTCGCGGGGCCGGGGCTGGGGGGCGGGGACGGAGGCGGTCACGCCGTCGAGCCTAGGGG
>NZ_PSVZ01000031.1:0-23490 GCF_002932315.1 Rathayibacter sp. AY1C9 | reverse complement strand
CCTCCTCGGACCTCAGGACCGCCTCATCCGGGCGGGCTCAGCCGCGCGGAGGCTGGCGGTCGCCGGGCGGGCGGGCGGCCTGGCCGCGGCGCTCGGCGCGGTTCGCGAACTCCCGGGCCTGCTCGCGCTCGAAGTGCTGCGCCTGCTTCTGCTGGTCGTACTCGGTGTACGCGTCCACGATGCGACCGACCAGGCTGTGGCGCACCACGTCCTCGCTGGTCAGGCGCGAGAAGTGGATGTCGTCGATGCCGTCGAGCACGCGCGTCACGAGGCGGAGTCCGCTCGCGCCGGTCGGCAGGTCGACCTGGGTGATGTCGCCGGTGACGACCATCTTGGAGCCGAAGCCGAGGCGGGTGAGGAACATCTTCATCTGCTCGGGCGTCGTGTTCTGCGCCTCGTCGAGCACGACGAACGAGTTGTTGAGCGTGCGCCCGCGCATGTAGGCGAGCGGTGCGACCTCGATCGTGCCGGCCGCGAGCAGCTTCGGGACGATCTCGGGGTCCATCATCTCGTTCAGCGCGTCGTAGAGCGGGCGCAGGTACGGGTCGATCTTGTCGGTGAGCGAGCCTGGCAGGTAGCCCAGCCGCTCCCCCGCCTCGACCGCCGGGCGGGTCAGGATGATCCGCTCGACCTCCTTGCGCTGCAGCGACTGCACGGCCTTCGCCATCGCCAGGTAGGTCTTGCCGGTTCCGGCCGGGCCGATGCCGAAGACGATGGTGTTCTGATCGACCGCGTCGACGTACTCGCGCTGCCCGAGCGTCTTGGGCCTCACGCTCCGTCCCCGCGCCGTGAGGATGGCCTGGCCGAACGCCTCGGCCGGGCTCACCGGCCCGCCGTTCTGCAGGATGCGGGCGGACTCGCGCACGCCCTCCGGGTCGAGATCGTGCCCGCTCGCGGTCATGCGCACCAGTTCTTCCACCAGGCGCGTCGCAGCGGCGACGGGCTCGCGCTCGCCGTCGAGCGTCACCTCGTTGCCGCGCACGTGCACCCGGACATCGGGGAATCGTCCTTCGACCGCCCGGATGAGGCGGTCCTGAGGTCCGAGGAGGCGCACCATCGCGACTCCGTCGACGGCGACGACGCGCCGCGTCGTCTCGGACGCGTCCGCGCCGGGGGCGGGACGCTCGTCGGGGCTCGCGCCCGTGTTCTCAACCGGTGGCAAGGGAGCCTTCCGTCTGGTGGCCGCCCAGGACGTGGGCGTGCACGTGGAACACGGTCTGGCCCGCCTCTTCGCCGGAGTTGAAGACGAGGCGGAACTGACCGTTGCTGTGGGCGTCGGCGAGCGACTGGGCGACCTGCACCATCTCGGCGAGCAGGGCGGGATCGGCGGCGGCGAGGGCGGCTACCGTGGCGTGCTCCTGGGTCTTCGGGAAGACGAGGAGGTGGACGGGCGCCTTCGGCTCGATGTCGGTGATCGCGAGGATGCGCTCGTTCTCGAACACCACATCGGCCGGGATCTCGCCCTGGACGATGCGCGTGAAGACGGTGGGTTCGCTCATGCACTCATCTTAAACGGGGCCCGTGCGCGACGGGCGCCGCGTTCGCCCACGGCATCCTGCTCCGGAGCCCCGAGTCGGCTGTGGAGGAGCGTCACCAGCGGCCCAGGCGGGCCGAGAGGACGGCGATCGCGGCGGGACCTGCGGTCGAGGTGCGCAGGACGGAGTCGCCGAGCGCGACGGCCTCGGCGCCCGCCTCCGCGAGCAGCCGCAGCTCCTCCGGAGCGATGCCGCCCTCGGGCCCGACGACGAGCACCAGGTCGCGTCCGTCCGGGACCACCTGGGAGAGCCGCGCCTGCGCCGAGGGCTCGAGGACCAGCACGCGGGACGTCGCGGCGCGCGCGACGAGACCGCGCACCTGCTCGAGCGGCGCGACCTCGGGCACCCGGGGGCGCCGCGACTGCTTGCTCGCCTCGCGCACGATGGCCCGCCAGCGCTCGCGCCCCTTCTCCTCCTTCGGGCCCGACCACCGCGAGATCGACCGCGCGGCCTGCCACGGGACGACCTCGTCCACCCCGAGCTCGGTCGCCGCCTGCACGGCGAGCTCGTCGCGGTCGCCCTTCGCGAGGGCCTGGACGAGGACAAGGCGCGGGGACGGAACCGGGGACTCCTGCATCGACTCCACGACGAGCACCACTCGCGCCGGCTCCGCGCTCTCGACGACCGCGGTCGCGACGAGTCCGCGCCCGTCACCGACCCGGACGCTCTCGCCCGCGCGGATCCGGCTGACGGTCGCGGCGTGCCGTGCCTCCGCGCCGGTGAGCGCGAGCCGGCCCCCGACGACGAAGCCGCCGGAGTCCAGCGACTCGTCGATGTAGTGGTGCGCCACGGGCTCAGCCCAGGAAGCGGTCGCGGAGCTTGGAGAACAGGCCCTGCTGGAAGTGGGTCAGCGCGGGCTTCTGCGGCTTGTAGTGCTTCGCGAGCTCCTGGACCAGCTCCCGCTCGCGGTGGCCCAGCTTCGTCGGGGTGACGACCTGGATGCCGATGCGGAGGTCGCCGCGTCCGCTGCCCCGCAGGCGCGTGACTCCGCGTCCCTTGATCGTGACGATCTCGGTGCTCTGCGTGCCCGGCTTGATCTCGATCTCGATGTCGCCGTCGAGCGCCTTGAGCGACGCCGTGGAGCCGAGGATCGCGTCCGTCATCTGCACCTCGAGGGTGCAGAGCAGGTCGTCGCCGTTGCGGCTGAAGACGTCGTGGTGCTTGACCTTGATCTCGAGGTACAGGTCGCCGTTGGGGCCGCCGGCCGGGCCGACCTCGCCGCTGCCGGGCATCTGCAGGCGCAGGCCCGTGTCGACTCCCGCGGGGACGTCGACGGGGATGGTGCGGCGGGCGCGGACGCGTCCCTGGCCCTGGCAGGTGGAGCAGGGGGTCGCGATGACGGTCCCGTAGCCGCGGCAGGTGCCGCAGGGGCTCGCCGTCATCACGTTGCCCAGGAGCGAGCGGACCGTGCGCTGGATCTGGCCGGAGCCGTGGCAGATGTCGCAGGTCACCGGCGAGGTGCCGGGCTGGCAGCACGAGCCCTGGCACGTCTCGCAGAGCACCGCCGTGTCGACCTCGAGGTCGCGGTGGGTGCCGAAGATGACCTCGTCGAGCGAGACCTCCACGCGCAGCAGGGCGTCCTGGCCGCGCTCGCGGCGGGAGCGCGGCCCGCGGGACGAGCCCTGCGCGCCCTGCCCGAAGAAGGTCTCGAAGATGTCGCCGAACCCGCCGAAGCCCTGGCCGCCGCCGCCGAAGCCCTCCTGGGGCCCGCGGTCGTACTGCGCCCGCTGCTGCGCGTCGCTCAGGACGTCGTAGGCGTGCGTGACGAGCTTGAAGCGCTCGGAGGCGTCCGCGCTCGGGTTGACGTCGGGGTGCAGCTCGCGGGCGAGTCGGCGGTACGCCTTCTTGATCTCGTCGGCGGAGGCGTCGCGGTCGACGCCCAGCACTTCGTAGTGATCGGCCACAGGTGGCTTCGTCCTTCGTTCGTGGGTCGGTGGGCCGGGCACGGCGCACCGGGGGGATCCGGCGGGGGCCGGGAGGTCGGGCCTACTCCTCGCCGAGGAGGCGGGAGAGGTAGCGGGCGACGGCGCGCACCGCGGTGATGTTGCCGGAGTAGTCCATCCGGATCGGGCCGAGCACGCCCAGGCGCGAGACCTGGCCGCCCGCGGTGTTGTACCCGCTCGTGAGCACCGAGGTCTCCTGCAGCCCGAACGGCGCGTTCTCGCGGCCGATGCGCACCGAGATGCCCCGGGGGTCCGGGGTCATCTCGGCGAAGAGGCGCAGCAGCTCCACCTGCTCCTCGATCGCCTCGAGCACGGGGTAGATGCTGCCCGAGAAGTCCTCCTCGGTGCGGACGAGGTTGGCGGCGCCGGCCATGACCAGGCGGTCCTGCCGGTTGGCGCCGACCTGCTCGAGCAGGGTCTGCACGATCGGCGTCAGCACGTGGCGCCGCTCGGGGCTGAAGCGCTCCGCGACGGAGCCGAGCGTCTCGGCCGCCTGCTGGAGCCCGAGGCCCAGCACGGCCGTGTTGAGCTTCGCGCGGATCTCGCCCAGGAGAGCGTCGTCCACGTCCTCCGGGGTCTCGAGCACGCGCTGGTCGACCCGGCCGGTGTCGGTGATCAGCACCGACAGGAGGCGGCGGGGAGCGAGGGCGACGAGCTCCACGTGGCGCAGCCGCGCGGCCCCGAACGACGGGTACTGCACGAGCGCGACGCTGTTGGTGAGCTGCGAGAGCAGGCGGACGGTCTTGACCAGCACCTCGTCGAGGTCCGGGCTCTGCCCGAGGAACGTCTCGATCGCCTGGCGCTGCGCGGAGGTCAGCGGGCGCAGGTCGGCGAGCTGGTCGACGAAGAGGCGGTAGCCCTTGTCGGTCGGCACGCGGCCGGACGAGGTGTGCGGAGCCGCGATCAGCTCCTCCTCCTCCAGCTGGGCCATCTCGTTGCGGATGGTGGCGGCCGAGACGCCGAACGCGTGGCGCTCGACGATCGACTTGGAGCCCACCGGCTCCCGGTTCGCCACGTAGTCCTGCACGATCACGCGCAGGACCTGGAGACCGCGCTCCGTGACCATACGACCGACCTCCCGCCGGACTCCGAGTGCCCGCGGGCACGACCGTCTGCGGCGCTGACGCCGCGCGGAGCCTGGCACTCCGCAACTCTGAGTGCCAATCATAACCGGGAGGCGGACCGCCCGGCGGGGTTGCGCGGGGATCGGCCGGGGTGCACTCCTGCAGGGCCGCGGGGAGGAGCCCCGTCATCCCCGAGGAGGAGGTCCCGCGCGGCCCGGTGCGGAGGGAGTCGCCGCATGCCACGATGGACGCCGAGCGCACGGGGGACGCCCGTCGCCGCCGCCGGAACGGAGACCATCATGTCGGCCACCCCTCCCCCGCCCCCCGTCTACGGAACCCCGGCTCCGCCGCTGAACCCGGCGGACGAGAAGACCTGGGCGATCGTCACGCACGTGACCGGCATCTTCTTCAGCTTCCTGCCCTCGCTGATCGTCTTCCTGGTCTTCAAGGGGCGCGGACCGTTCCTCGAGGCGCACGCCAAGACGGCCCTCAACTTCCACCTGACGACGCTGATCGCCTACGTCGCCGGGACGATCCTGTCCTTCGTCCTCGTCGGCTTCATCGTGTTCCTGGTCGTGCCGATCCTGGTGATCGTCTTCGCGATCATCGCCTCGGTGCGCGCCAGCGCGGGCGAGTACTACACGTACCCGCTCAGCATCCCGTTCTTCAAGTAGCCGCGGCACCGGGGCGGCGGTGCGCCGGCCGCCCCGGGATCCGGCCTCAGCCGTCGGTGAGACGGCGCACGACCGCGTCGGCCAGCAGACGGCCGCGCAGGGTCAGCACGATCCGGCCGCCGAGCGCCGCCCGGCCGTCGACGAGGCCGTCGGCGATGAGCCCCGCCACCTCGCTGCGCCGATCGGCGTCGATCGCGTCGATGGGCAGCCCGTCCTTCAGGCGCGAGCGCAGCAGCACGTCCTCCACCCGCCGCGTCCCCGCGTCGAGCGTCTCCCGCCCGGCAGCGGGCGAGACCCCGGTGCTCAGCCGGTCGGCGTAGGCCGCCGGGTGCTTCACGTTCCACCAGCGCACGCCTCCGACGTGGCTGTGCGCGCCGGGACCGACGCCCCACCAGTCGTGGCCGAGCCAGTACGAGAGGTTGTGCCGGGAGCGGTGGGCGTCGTCGCGCGCCCAGTTGCTGACCTCGTACCAGGAGTACCCGGCAGCGGTCAGGCGCGCGTCGGCGAGCTCGTACATGTCGGCGGTGAGGTCGTCGTCCGGGGTCGCGACCTCGCCGCGGCGGATCTGCCGGGCGAGCTTCGTGCCGTCCTCCACGATCAGGGCGTAGGCCGAGAGGTGGTCCGGCCGGTTGGCGAGCGCGGAGTCGAGCGACCGCTCCCAGTCCGCGAGGGACTCCCCCGGCGTGCCGTAGATGAGGTCGAGGCTGACCTGCAGGCCCGCCTCCCGCGCCCACTCGACCACGAGCGGGACCCGCTCCGGGTCGTGGGTGCGCTCGAGCGTGGCGAGGACGTGCGGCACGGCCGACTGCATCCCGAAGCTGACGCGGGTGAAGCCCGCCTCGGCCAGCGCGCGGAGGTAGGCGGCATCGACGGAGTCCGGGTTCGCCTCGGTGGTGATCTCAGCGTCGGGCGCGACCCCGAAGTGGGTGCGGAGGCCGTCCAGCATCCGCACCAGGTCGCCGGCGGGCAGGAGGGTGGGCGTCCCGCCGCCGAAGAAGACCGTGCGGGCGGGGCGCCGGGGCAGGCCCGCGCGCTCGAGCACCTCGGCACCGAGAGCCATCTCGGTGATCGCCTCGTCGGCGTAGTCCTGCTGCTTCGCCCCGCGGAGCTCGGTCGCCGTGTAGGTGTTGAAGTCGCAGTACCCGCAGCGGACCCGGCAGAACGGCACGTGCACGTAGAGGCCGAGGTCCCGTTGCTCCACGCCGTCGACGACGGACGCGGGCAGTCCGCCGTCGAGCGGAGCAGGATCGGCGATCGGGAGGGCGCTCCCCACGTCAGCTGACGCGCGCCGGCAGCAGCGCGCGGAGGTACTTGGCGACCTGGCGCTTCTGCACGGCGCGCAGCACCGGCGCGCCCAGGCGGTAGAGACGGGTGGAGGGTCGCGAGAAGACCCGGATGACGATCCAGACCGAGTCGTCCGCGCGCTTCTCGACGACGAAGGACTCCTCGCCGCTCTCGGGGTGGCCCTCGAGGGTGCCGTGGGCGAAGCCGACCTGGTCGGGCTCGTCGACGACGTAAACCACGCGGACCGGGGCGTCGACGACGCGGCCGAGCAGGGTCACGCGGAGCACGGCGGTCACGCCGGCGGTGATGTAGGGGGTGCCGTCGGGAGCGAAATGCTCCTCCGTCGGCCGGCTGACGAGGTCGATCGGGGTGCCCGTGGCGTCGAAGTTGACGCCGGTGTACTGCACGCCGCTGCCGCTGGTGATATCGGTCACCTCGATGCCGCTGCCGCGCTGCACGCCCCAGGTCATCAGGGAGGCGGTGGTGATGGCGAAGCGCTCGTCGCCCGAGCCGAGACGGGCCTCGAAGCGCTCGGCCGTGAAGCCGTCCGGCGGGTACTCGAGCAGGTCGGGTGCCAGAGTGCCGCCGACGGCCGCGTAGGTGACCTGCGGCTGGCCCTCGAAGTTGGAGCGGCGGATGCTCACGTCCCGACCTTCTTCCCGGACTCCTCGAGCGCGGCGCGCGTCGAGTCCGCGTGCCGGGCGGTGCTGTCCATCCGACCCAGCGTATCCGACCGTCGGCGCCCCGAGCCGGGAACGACCGAGGGCCCTCCCCCGCCGGAGCGGGAGGAGGGCCCTCGTCGTGGTGCGGGTCGGGTCAGCTGCAGGGAGTCAGCTTCGCGACGGCGTCGGACAGGGTGCCGGTGCCGCCGAGGAGGACGACGCTCGTCGCTCCGCCGGCCCTGATGTCCTGCAGCACCTTGACCGGCACGCAGGTCGGGGGCACGGCGAAGAGGGGGCTCCCCGTGCGCCCGGCGGCCGCGGCTCCGGCCAGGGCGTCGGGGAAGTTCTCTCCGGTGGCCAGGAACACGGTCTCCGACCCGCGGGGGAAGGCCGCCCGGTTGAGCTGCTCCGAGGTGTCGTAGCGGTCGACCCCGCCGATGCGGCTCACGGTGGGTCCCCCCGGCACAGTGAGGGAGTTCTGGATGCCGGCGCTGACCGACAGCTCGGATCCCGCGATGGTGAGCACCGGAGGCCGGAGCCCCCTCAGGATCCCGACAGTGGTCGGGTCGGCCGCCGGGAGGCCGCCGTTCACGAGGACGACGGGGGCCGAGTTCTTGCCCGCGGCGGCGGTGGCGCTGAGCGCGTCGGGGAACTTCTCGCCGGTCGCGAGCCAGGCCCCCTTCGGCGAGGTGCCTTCGAAGGCGCTCTCGATGATCTTCCGCGACGTGTCGTAGCGGTCGGTGCCTCCGAGGCGGAAGACCCTTCCGTTGACGTACTGGCCGAGGTCGGTCGCGAGGGCGTCGCTGACGCTGAGGTCGGAGCCGACGACGACGATCCGCTGGGGCTTGAGACGGGTGAGCTCGTCGCGCACGACCTGGCTCACCGAGTCGCGGTCGACCAGGAGGAGCGGGCCGCCCTGCTTCGCGGCGGCGGGACCGGCGCTGAGCGCGTCGGGGAAGTTCGCGCCGGTGGCGATGTAGACGACGGGGACGCCGGGGGTGTCGAAGGTCGCCTTCGAGATCTCGACCGCGGTGCCCTGGCGGTCGGTGCCCGCAAGGCGGACGACCTCCAGGCCGGTGCCCGGCGTCGGGGTGGTGGTCGACGGGACGACGCGCAGCGGCGCGCGCACGATGACGCCGGTGCCGGAAGGCTGCTCCCCGCCGCGGCTGAGTCCCTTCACCTCGACCGACGGGGCGCCGAGCGGCGTCGTGTCGCTGAAGGTGAGGTAGCGGTCGAAGAACTCCTGGGTCGGGGTGATCGCGATGCCCCGGCCGTCCTGCACGACCTTGGGGACGGCCTTCAGGCGGCCACCGTCCTCCGTTCCGACCGTGGCGCTGAGGCCCGCGAGGTCGAAGAAGCCGGGGACACCAGAGTCGAGGACGATGACGTCGCCCGCGCCGGCCTCGGTGACAGTGCCGCCGCCGGCCCAGAATTCGCCGCCGGCGCGCCCGGAGGAGGTGGACGTCGACAGGTCGAGGTCGGCCTCCGCGGACCCGCTCGCAGCAGTCACCTGGAGGTCGGCGGAGAGGGCGAGGACGAAGCCCGTCCGGTCGATGCCGGACGGAGCGTAGGCGTCGGCCGCCTTCTTCTCGGAACCGTTCAGGAGGAGCGACAGCGAGGTGCCGCCGAAGGAGCCGGCGGCGCGCCCGATCGGGATGTCGATCGAGTTGGTGGCGGTGTCGACGACGGATTCGCCGCTCGCGAGGTCCGTCGCGGTGCTCCTCAGCTGCCACGTCACGACCCGGTAGCCGGGGTGCGACCACTCGGTGAAGGTGTCGGGAGCGGTGGAGTCGGGCAGCTCGACGGTCAGCGTGGTCGCGTCTCCGGGCACCGGCAGCGGCTCGGTGCCGCCGAACCGGGCGTTGTCCGACCAGGAGTACGGCGCGGGCGCGACCGGGATCACCTTGTTCGCTGCGGAGGCCGGCCCTGCCGCCACCAGCGATCCCGCTGCGACGGCCGCGATGCTCGCGAGCGCCGCCCCCGTCCTGATCCAGCGCTTCCTCGTGCTCGTAGGCACCACGGACTACCACCCTTCGTCATGGTGGAGGACCGGTCGTCGACGCTGCAGCCCCCCATGCGGATCGATCCCGATCCACGGCCGCGTCCTGGCGTCCGAAAGCTACCGGTCCGCTGTGAGGCGCCGCAATCCCCGAGGACACGATATCCCGGACGGGGGGGGTGCGTCGCCCGTCCGGGAGGGGGGACGGGCGCCGGCGACGGGGCTCGCGCTACTTCTTGTCCTTGGTCTCGACGTCGCCCGAGAGCGCGGCGATGAACGCCTCCTGGGGGACCTCGACGCGGCCGACCATCTTCATCCGCTTCTTGCCCTCCTTCTGCTTCTCGAGGAGCTTGCGCTTGCGGGTGATGTCGCCGCCGTAGCACTTGGCCAGGACGTCCTTGCGCATCGCGCTGATCGACTCGCGGGCGATGATCCGGGCGCCGATGGCGGCCTGGATCGGCACCTCGAACTGCTGACGCGGGATCAGCTTGCGCAGGCGCCCCGTCATCAGCACGCCGTAGGCGTAGGCCTTCTCCCGGTGCACGATCGCGCTGAACGCGTCGACCTGCTCGCCCTGCAGCAGGATGTCGACCTTCACGAGGTCGGCCTCCTGCGAGCCGGCGGGCTCGTAGTCGAGCGAGGCGTAGCCGGCGGTCTTGGACTTGAGGTTGTCGAAGAAGTCGAAGACGATCTCGCCGAGGGGCATGTGGTAGCGGATCTCGACCCGGTCCTCGCCCAGGTACTCCATGCCGATCAGGGTCCCGCGGCGGCTCTGGCAGAGCTCCATGATCGTGCCGACGTAGTCCTTCGGCGCGAGGATCGCGGCCTTGACGATCGGCTCCGTGACGGCGGCGATCTTGCCGACGGGGAACTCGCTCGGGTTCGTGACGGTGACGGTCTTCTTGTCCTCCGTCGAGACCTCGTAGATGACCGAGGGCGCCGTGGTGATGAGGTCGAGACCGAACTCGCGCTGCAGGCGCTCGGTGATGATCTCGAGGTGCAGGAGGCCGAGGAACCCGCAGCGGAAGCCGAAGCCGAGCGCCACCGACGTCTCGGGCTCGTAGACGAGCGCCGCGTCCGAGAGCTTGAGCTTGTCGAGGGCCTCGCGCAGGTCCGGGTAGTCGCTGCCGTCGATCGGGTACAGGCCCGAGAAGACCATCGGGAGCGGCTCGGTGTAGCCGGGCAGCGCCTGCGTCGCGGGCTTCGACGCCGTGGTGACGGTGTCGCCGACCTTCGACTGGCGCACGTCCTTCACACCGGTGATCAGGTAGCCCACCTCGCCGACCGCGAGACCCTGCGTCGCGACGGGCTCGGGGCTCGACACGCCGATCTCGAGGATCTCGTGCGTGGCGCGGGTCGACATCATCTGGATCTTCTCGCGCGGCGAGAGCTTGCCGTCGATCATCCGGACGTAGGTGACGACCCCGCGGTAGGCGTCGTACACGGAGTCGAAGATCATGGCGCGCGCAGGGGCGGAGGGGTCGCCGACGGGCGGCGGGATGAGCTCGGTGACGCGGTCGAGCAGCGCCTCGACGCCCATGCCGGTCTTGCCGGAGACGCGGAGGACGTCGTCCGGGTCGCCGCCGATGAGGCTCGCGAGCTCCTTCGCGTACTTCTCGGGGTCCGCGGCCGGCAGGTCGATCTTGTTCAGGACAGGGATGATCGTGAGGTCGTTCTCGAGCGCGAGGTAGAGGTTCGCGAGCGTCTGGGCCTCGATGCCCTGCGCCGCGTCGACCAGGAGGATCGCGCCCTCGCAGGCCGCCAGCGAGCGGCTGACCTCGTAGGAGAAGTCGACGTGCCCCGGAGTGTCGATCATGTTCAGGGCGAACGTGCGCCCGTCGCGCTCCCACGGCATCCGCACGGCCTGCGACTTGATCGTGATGCCGCGCTCGCGCTCGATGTCCATGCGGTCGAGGTACTGCGCGCGCATCGCCCGGTCCTCGACGACACCCGTGATGCCGAGCATCCGGTCGGCGAGGGTGGACTTGCCGTGGTCGATGTGGGCGATGATGCAGAAGTTGCGGATGGACGCCGGATCGGTCGCGGCGGGCTCGAGCCCGGAGTGTGCACGTGGAGACATCGTGGGACCAGTGTCCCATGCCCGGCGGCGGAGGCCGGGACCGGCGGCTACAGATCGAGTCCGTAGGTGCGGGTGGGCTCGACGCCGGGCGGGTTCTCCCGCTCGCCGAGGCGGACGAAGCCCATGCTCTCGTAGAGGGCGTGCGCGGTGGTCATCAGCGTGCCGCTGTTCATCACGACCCGCTGGAGGCCCCGCTCAGCGGCGAGCATCACGACGAACTCCGTGAGCAGCCGCCCGAGACCCCGCCCGCGTGCCTCCGGGGCGACGGCGAGCAGCCGCCAGTCCAGCTCGCCGGGGCGGCCGAGCTCGTAGAGGTTCGCGCCCGGGCGCGCGGTGGTGACCGTGGCGAGGATCCGCCCGTCGCCCTCGACGGCGACCCAGACCTCGCCCTCGACGTCGTGCCGGGCGACCGCGGCGACGTCGGCGGCGTACTCCTCCCCCAGCTCGTAGTCGTGGGCGTAGGCGGCGAGCCGCAGGCGCGAGACCTCGTCGTACTCCTGGGCCCGGACGCGCCGGACCAGCACCTCGGCGGCGCTCATCCGCGCACCGGGGCCGGGAGGGCGCGCAGCCCGTGCTCGAGCGCGGCGGGATCCGCGGCGAGGCAGACGCGGATCCAGCCCTCGCCGGTGCGGCCGAAGGCGCTGCCGGGCGCGACGGCGACGAGGGTCTCGAGGAGGAAGGACTCGACCCACGAGGCGACGTCCCCGCCGGTCGCGTGCGCCATGTCGATCCACAGGTAGAACGCGCCCTCGGGCTCGCGGTAGGCGATCCCCCGCTCGTCGAGCACGCCCGTCGCGAGCCGCAGGTTGGCGAGGTAGTGGTCGGAGGCGGACGCCACCGCGTCCTGCGGCCCGGTCAGAGCGGCGAGGGCGGCGCGCTGGTCCGGAGTGGCGACGCAGCTGATCGCCGCCTCCTGCACCGTGACCATGATCGACGTGAAGCCGGGAGGCGTCACGAGGTAGCCGACGCGGACGCCGGTCATCGCGTAGGTCTTCGAGAAGGAGAAGACGCTGAGGACGCGGTCGGCGTCGTCCCCGCGCTCCTGCGCGATCGACGCGAGGCTCACGTGCGGGCGCCCGTAGGTGAAGTACTCGTAGACCTCGTCGCTGAGCACCCACAGGTCGTGGCGCCGGGCGATGTCGAGCAGGCGCTCGAGGACCTCCCTCGGGAACACCACGCCGAGCGGATTGGACGGGCTGTTGACGATCAGGACGCGGGTCCGGTCGGTGATCAGGCGCTCGACCTCCTCGGGATCGGGGAGGAAGGCGTTCTCAGCGCGCAGCGTGTACGGCACGGGGACGGCGCCGATGGTCCGCGCGTTGGTCGTGAAGACGGTGTAGCCCGGGTCGGGGATGAGCACCTCGTCGCCGGGCCCGAGCAGGAGCGTCATCGCCTGGTGCAGCGCCTGCGTGGCGCCGACGGTCACCCAGACCTGCTCGACGTCCGCCTCGATGCCGTTGTCTCGCGCCAGCTTCTCGACGATGGCGCGCCGGAGCTCGGGGACTCCGCCGTTGGGCCCGTAGCGGGTGTCATCGGCCGCCCACGCCGCCCGTGCCGCCTCGATGATGTGCGGCGCGGTCGGCACGTCGGGCTCGCCCACCGCGAGGAGGGTGACTCCGTCGAGCCGCAGCGCGATCTCGAACAGGTGGCGGATGCCCGAGGGCGGCACCGCGGAGAGGTGATCGGCGAGACGGGGCACCGGCGTCACGTTACCGGCGGGCCCGGACCGCGAGACGCCACGGCGGTCCGCCTCCCCCGGCGTGTCGCCCCGGCGGCCCCGACCCGGACGGCGCCGCACCCGCGGGCGCGGCGCGGTTGAAGGGTGACGACGGGTGCGCTAAAGTTCCTTGTTGGCTTGCGCTCCCCCTCCGGACACCCGGCAGGCGTGGAGTGATCAGAAGCCGGCGACCTCCAGTCGCACCGCAGGGCGTTCAGACGCCCGCGGAAGGGGCACTCCGTCGAGTAGCCGGCTGCACACACGCACATCCGAGAAGAAGGTAATCCACGTGGCAAACATCAAGTCGCAGATCAAGCGCAACCTCACCAACAAGAAGGCGAACGAGCGCAACAAGGCCGTCAAGAGCGAGCTGAAGACCGCCATCCGCTCGGTCCACACCGCCATCGCCGCCGGCGACACCGAGAAGGCCGGCACCGCCCTCGCCTTCGCCGCCAAGAAGCTCGACAAGGCCGCCAGCAAGGGCGTCATCCACAAGAACCAGGCCGCGAACCGCAAGTCGGCCATCGCGAAGCAGGTCGCCGCGCTGTAATACTGCGCGAAGCTGCAACGACGAAGGGTCCGGCCATTGGCCGGGCCCTTCGTCGTTGCAGCTTCGCGGTCGACGGCCTCCTCGTTCCTCGTCGGCCGTCGCGCGGTCGGCTCACAGGGGTGGTCGCGGTGGGAGGAGCGTCCTGCGTTCCGGGTACGACGATCCGCTGACACGCGGATCGCCGGTGACCCTGCGAGGGCATCGTCCGGCTCGCGATCGGCTGCGGCCCGGTCGGCTACCGCGGAGGGTCGCGGGGGGAGGAGCGGAGAGCGTTTCGGGGTACGACGATCCGCTGACACGCGGATCGCCGGTGAGCTATGCCGTCTTCGACGGGCTCCTCGTTCCTCGTCGGCCGTCGCGCGGTCGGCTTACAGGGGTGGTCGCGGTGGGAGGAGCGTCCTGCGTTCCGGGTACGACGATCCGCTGACACGCGGATCGCCGGTGACCCGCACCGATCTCGACGGGCTCCTCGTTCCTCGTCGCCCGTCGCGCGGTCGGCTTACAGGGGTGGTCCCGGTGGGAGGAGCGGGGAGCGTTCCGGGTACGACGATCCGCTCGCACGCGGATCGCCGGTGACCCTGCAGGGTCGTCGTCCGACTCTTCGTCGGCCGCGGTGCGACCCTGCGAGGGGAGGTGATCCCCTCACTGCTGGTCGAGTGGACGCGGAGCGGCGTATCGAGAACCGCCGGGGACGAGGTCGGTGCGGATCGCGGGAGCAGGGCCTTTCGGGCGGGTCAGAGGCCCCGGGCGGAGACGACGGAGACCATGCGCTCGAGGGCGTAGACGGGGTCGCGGGTGGCGCCCTTCACGTTCGCGTCGGCGTCGGCGACCGTCAGGATCGCGGTGCCGAGGCCCTCGCCGGTCCAGCCCTGCAGGTCGCGCCGGGCCCGGTCCACCTGCCACGGAGCGAGGCCCAGACGCGAGGCGACCTGGCCCGAGCCCTCGCGCGAGCCGGCGACCTTCGCCATGGTCCGAAGCTTGCTCGCGAACGCGGCGACGATCGGTACCGGGTCGGCACCGGAGGCGAGGGCGTGGCGGAGCCCGAGCAGCGCCTCGCCGTGACGGCCCGCGATCGCGGAGTCGGCGACGGTGAAGGCCGTGGTCTCGACGCGGCCGCCGTAGTACTTCGCCACGGTCGCCTCGGTGATCTCGCCGGTGACGTCGGACAGCAGCTGCTGGCACGCCGACGCGAGCTCGTCGAGGTCGTCGGAGAAGGCAGACACCAGGGCTCGGACGGCACCGGTGGTCGCCGTGCGGCCGGCGGTGCGGAACTCGGCGATCGCGAAGTCGACCTTGTCGCTCTCGCGCTTGAGCTCGGCGCAGACGATCTCGATGCCGCCGCCCGTGCCCGAGCGGATGGCGTCGAGGAGCTTCTTGCCCCGGTTGCCGCCGCCGTGGCGGAGCACCAGGGTCGCCCCGTCCGCGGGCGCCGAGAGGTAGTCGAGGGTCTCGAGGAGGAACGCGTCCGTGCACTTCTCGACGTTCGAGACGCGGATGAGGCGGGGCTCGTCGAAGAGGGACGGGCTCGCGAGCGTCAGCAGCTCCCCCGGCGCGTAGCCGCCGGCGTCGATGTCGCTGACCTCGAGGCTCGGATCCTCGGCCCGGAGGAACTCGCGGAGGAAGCGCAGCGCGCGGTCGGCGAGGAACTGCTCCGGGCCGGTGATCAGCACGATCGGCGCCGGCCGGGTCTGGTTCCAGGCGAGCTGCGGGATCGCCGCCTTCGAGGGCGCTGCCTTCGCGCGCGCCGGGGCCCTGCCTGCCATGCCGTGTCCTTCCGTGCCGCGCCCGTCCGAGCGCCCTCCACCCTACGGCCCGCTCACGGCGCCCCGAGGCCGCCGCGGCAGCCGTCGCGCCGCTCACCCAGACCGCGATCCCGTCGCTGCGGGACGCGAGCACGACCGTACCCTCGACATCCGACCTCAGCGCCTCGACCCCGCGCTCGGCCAGCAGAGCGAGGAGCGATGGATTCGGATGTCCGTAGTCGTTCTCCGCCCCGACGGAGATCAGCCCGACGCTCGCGCCGAGCGCGTCGTAGAGGGCGGGCGACTGGTCGGCGGAGCCGTGATGCGCGACCTTGACGACGTCGACCCGGCCGACCGGCAGCCGGGAGACGCGTCCCTGCTCCTGCTCGCCGAGGTCGCCCAGGAGCGCGACGGAGAGCGGGCCGCCGCGGGCGTCCGGGCCGATGTCGACCCGGAGGGTCACGCTCGCCTCGTTCCCCCGCAGCGCGCTCCGCCGCTCCGGCCACTCGACCCGCCAGCGCAGCGAGCCGAGCGCGCCGCTGTCGCCGCGGACCGCCTCCTGCACGGCGACCCCCGCGCCGGTGAGCGCCGCCCGGTCGCGCTCGTCGTCGCGGCCCGCGGCGGGCCCGACGAGCGCGGCGTCGGTCCGTCCGAGGACGGCCTGGAGCCCGCCGACGTGGTCGAGGTCGTAGTGCGTCAGCACCAGCAGCGGGATCCGGTCCACCCCCATCAGGCGGAGGCAGGCCTCGAGCGGTGCGGGCTCGGGCCCCGTGTCGACGAGCAGCACGCCCGCGTCTCCGCGGAGGAGGACCGCGTCGCCCTGCCCGACGTCGCACATCGCGACACGCCAGTCCTCGGGAACCGAGGCTGCGCGGAGGAGCGGCGTGGCGACGGTGGTGCCGCCGGCGGCCGCGATCGCGCACGCCAGCCCGACGGCGGCGATCCGGCGCACCCGCGCGAGCCGCGGCGACTGCGTGACCAGCACGAGGGCGAGCAGGGTCAGCACGGTGAGCGCGAGCGCTCCTCCCACTCCGGGCCACCAGGCGATCCTCGGGGCGGGCCACGAGTCGACGGCGCGGGCGATCGAGGCGATCCACCAGGCGGGGACGGCGGCGAGCCGGATCGCCGCGTCGGCGGCTCCGGGCCACCAGGGAGCGAGCAGGCAGCCGATGAGCCCGAGCCCGGTCGCGGCGGGTGCCGCGGGCTCGGCGAGCAGGTTGGCGAGCACTCCGTACACCGGCACCGACGGGTCCACGAGCAGCAGCACGGGCTGGCAGGCGAGCTGCGCCGCGGTCGGCACCGCGAGCAGCAGGGCGAGAGGCCGGGGCAGCACCCGACCGAGAGCGCCCGCGATCGGCTCGGCGAGCAGCAGGAGTCCGGCGGTGGCGAGGACGGACAGCACGAAGCCGAGCCTCCCCGCGATCGAGGGGTCGGCGGCCACGAGGAGGACGACGGTCGCGAGCAGAGCGGGCACTGCCGCTCCGGAGCGACGCCCGAGCCGCGCGAGGAGGACCACCGTCGCCATCACGGCGGCCCGCACCACGCTCGGCTCGGGGGTCACCAGCACCACGAAGCCGGCGAGCAGGGCGAGGGCGGCGACGGTCCGGAGGCGGCGCCCGGCGCCGAGGAGCGCCACGATCGTCCAGCCGGCGACCACCACCACGGCGCAGTTGGCGCCCGAGACGGCGGTCAGGTGGGTGAGCGACGCGGTGCGCATCGCCTCCTCGAGCCCCGCGTCGAGCGCGGACGTGTCGCCGGTCGCGAGGCCCGGCAGCAGCCCCGCCACATCGCCGCCGACCAGCGCCGCGCGTTCGAGGAAGCGCGAGCGCAGCACCTCCGCGACGGCCGCCGCTCCCCCGGGACCGCGCCGGTCCTCAACGGACGCCGCTCTCAGCATCGTCGCCTCGCCGACGGACCCCTCCTGCGCCGCAGCACGGGCCTCCAGGTCGAGCTCGGCGCCCACGGGCAGACGACCGCCGGGATCGGCGAGCAGCACGCGGACGGGGGCCGCGGTCGACGCGTCTCCTACCCGCAGCGCCGTCGCGTCGAACCACACTCCCCCGGTCGCGAGCGGTCGGGCACCCGTGTCGACGCGCACGGTGACCGGAGTGAGGGCGCGATCCTCCTGGGCCTCCCGCAGCGACGCCGGGTGGCCACCGGGCGCCGCAGCGACGACGGAGGTGAGGGCCAGGGCGGCACCCGCGCCCGCGACGAGCACCGCTCCGACCAGCCGCCCGCCGAGGCCGCGCCGGAGCAGGACGCACGCCGCCCCGAGCAGCACCCAGCCCGCGGCGCACCACGAGAGGCCCCCGTCGAGCACTGCCGCGACCGGCAGCATCCCGGCCGCCCACGCGGTGGTCCAGGCGGCCACCGCTGCCGGCAGGAGCCGCAGGTCCGCCGCCCGCACGCTCCTCACGGCGCGACCTGGTCGCGGAACGCGGCGAGCGTCTTCTCGCCGATCCCGGGGACCTCGAGCAGCTGGTCGACGGAGGAGAACGGGCCGTTCGCCTCCCGGTGGGCGACGATCTTCTTCGCGGTCGCCGGGCCGATCTCGGGCAGCTCCTCCAGCTGGGCCGCCGTCGCCGCGCTCAGGCTCAGCACGGATCCGGCGGCGGAGGCCCCTCCTGGAGCGGCCCCGCCCGGAGCCGCTCCGGCCGCGGCCGGCGCCGCTCCCACGGCCGGCACGACGATCTGCTCGCCGTCCACGAGCCTCCGGGCCAGGTTGACCGCCGCGCGCTCCGCCGACTCCTGGAACCCTCCGGCGGCGGCGACCGCGTCCGCCACCCGCGCCTCCGGCGACAGGACGTACAGCCCCGGAGAGGCGACCTCGCCGGCCACGTGAACGTACAGCGACTCGACCGCCGCAGCAGCGGGCGCGCTCGTCGACACGGCGGGCTCCAGGACCCGCTCATGACCGCTCGACCGCGCTCCCGCGAGCAGCACCGCGACCACCGCGGCGCCGATGACGAGCACGACCGCCGCTCCCACTCCCACGCGCCAGCGCGGGCGGGCGCGGCGGGGCCGCAGCAGCGCCGTCAACTGCTCGTCGTCCGTCCCGCTGGTCTCTGGCATCCGCCGACGGTAGGACCCGCGTCACCGCCCGGCGCGGCCGCCGACACCGATCCGGGGACAGCCCGCCAGATCGCCTCCCTGTGGAGGAGAGAGCAGCACCGGCAGGACGCACGACGGGGCCCCTCCTGCGAGAGGAGGAGCCCCGTCGGGACGGATCGGCGGCTAGACCGCCTTCGTCACCAGGTTCACCAGGCGCGGCGCCCGCACGATCGCCTTCACGACCTCGCGGCCGACGAGAGCCCGGGCGACGCCGGCCGTGGCCCGCGCCTTCTCCTCGAGCTCGTCGGAGGAGATCTTCGGCGAGACCTCGAGCCGGTCGCGGACCTTGCCGTCGACCTGCAGGATCGCCGTGACCTTCTCCTCGACCAGCAGCGACGGGTCGGCCTTGCGCCACAGCGCGTGCGCGACGGTGCCCTCGTAGCCCAGACGGTGCCACATGTCCTCGGCCGTGTACGGCGCGAACAGGTTGAGAGCCATCGCGACCACCTCGACCGCCTCGCGGACCGCGGGGTCCCCGGCCCCGGCGCCCGAGTCGACGACCTTGCGGGTCGCGTTGACGAGCTCCATCAGCCGCGCGACTACGACGTTGAACTTGAACGCCTCGATCAGCGACGGGGACTCCGCGAGGAAGCGGTGGGTCTGGCGGCGCAGAGCCGCGTCGCCCGACTTCCACTCGACGTCGGGCCTCGAGGTGACGTCCTTCGCCAGGCGCCAGGCGCGGGCGAGGAACTTCGCGCTGCCGCCGGGCGAGACGTCGGCCCAGTCGATGTCGTCCTCGGGCGGGCCGGCGAACGCCATCGTCAGGCGCACGGCGTCGACGCCGAACTCGTCCAGCTGGTCCGAGAGCCGGACGATGTTGCCCTTCGACTTGGACATCGCCGCGCCGTCCATCTGCACCATGCCCTGGTTCAGCAGCGCGGTGAACGGCTCCGTGAACGACACGTAGCCCAGGTCGAACAGCACCTTGGTGATGAAGCGCGCGTACAGCAGGTGCAGGATCGCGTGCGTCACGCCCCCGACGTACTGGTCGACGGGCGCCCACTTCTCGGCGAGCTTCGGATCGAAGGCCTGCGTGTCGTCCTTCGGCGAGAGGAAGCGGAGGAAGTACCACGAGGAGTCGACGAAGGTGTCCATCGTGTCCGGGTCGCGGCGCGCGGGCGAGCCGTCCACCGGGTGCGGCACGTTCACCCAGTCCTCCGCCGCTCCGAGCGGCGACGAGCCCTTCGGCTGCAGGTCGAGGCCGTCGGTGGAGGGCAGGACGACGGGCAGCTGGTCCTCGGGCACCGGCACGAGCTCGCCGTCGGCTCCGTGGATGATCGGGATGGGGGTGCCCCAGTAGCGCTGACGCGAGATCAGCCAGTCGCGCAGGCGGTAGTTCTTGGCCGAGCGGCCGCGGCCGCGCTCCTCGAGCATCCTGATGACGCGCTCGATGGCCGTGCGCTTGGAGAGCCCGTCGAGCGGCCCGGAGTTGATCAGGCGGCCGTCGCCGGTCAGCGCCTCGCCGGTCGTGGCGGGGTCGAGCGAGTACTCCTTCTCGAGCGCGGCCAGCTCCTCCGGATCCTCCGGGATGACCGGGATCGCCCCGGTGACGGACGCGTTGGTGTCGACGACCACGCGCACGGGCAGGTCGAAGGCGCGGGCGAAGTCGAGGTCGCGCTGGTCGTGCGCGGGCACGGCCATGACGGCTCCGTGGCCGTAGTCGGAGAGGACGTAGTCGGCGGCCCAGATCGGCAGCCGCTCGCCGTTCACGGGGTTCACCGCGTAGCGGCCGAGGAACACGCCGGTCTTGGGGCGGTCGGCGGTCAGGCGCTCGATCTCGCTCGACTTCTGCACCGTCTCGAGGTAGCTGCGGAACGCGTCGCGGATCGCGGGCTCGGAGCCCTCGACCAGCTCGGAGGCGAGGTCGGAGTCGGGCGCGACGACCATGAAGGTCGCCCCGTAGAGCGTGTCGGGGCGCGTGGTGAAGACGGTGACGCGCTCGTCGCGGCCCTCGATCTCGAACTCGACGTCGGCGCCGATGGAGCGGCCGATCCAGTTGCGCTGCATGGCGATGACCTTCGACGGCCAGGAGCCCTCGAGCTGGTTCAGGTCGTCGAGCAGCCGGTCGGCGTAGTCGGTGATCTTGAAGTACCACTGCGTGAGCTTCTTCTTGACCACGACCGCGCCGGAGCGCTCGGAGGTGCCGTCCGCCAGGACCTGCTCGTTCGCCAGGACCGTCTGGTCCACCGGGTCCCAGTTGACCCAGCTGTCCTTGCGGTAGGCGAGGCCCTTCTCGTACATCTTGAGGAACAGCCACTGGTTCCACTTGTAGTACTCGGGGTCGGAGGTGTGCAGCACGCGGTCCCAGTCGAAGGACGCGGCGTAGCGCTTCATCGAGCGCTTCTGCTGCTCGATGTTGTCGTAGGTCCAGGTGACCGGGTTCAGCCCGCGCTTGATGGCGGCGTTCTCGGCGGGCAGGCCGAAGCTGTCCCAGCCGATCGGGTGGAGGACGTTGAAGCCCTGCTGGCGCCAGTAGCGCGCGATCACGTCTCCGAGCGCGTACGCCTCGGCGTGGCCCATGTGCAGGTCGCCCGAGGGGTACGGGAACATGTCGAGCACGTACTTGCGGGGGCGCTTGTCGTCGGGGTCGTCCGTCGCGAACGGGCGCGTCTCCTCCCAGATCGGGAGCCACTTCTCCTGGAGCGCTCGGAAGTCGTAGCGCTCCTCGTCGCTCGCGCCGGTCTGCCGGGAGGTGTCTTCTGCCACAGGTGCTTCTCACTTCTGAAGGAGGGGGAGAACGCGCACACGTGGGCGGCTGCGTTCGACCATCAACCCTACTGGCCCTGCGCGCACGGCAGACGAACGCGGCGCCCGCTCACTCCTCGGCGGCGCCCAGCACCGCGAGGAGCGCCCGCGCCTTCAGCCGCGTCTCCTCGACCTCCTCCTCCGGCACCGAGAGGGCGGTGATGCCGCCGCCGGTCCCCAGGCGGGCGCGCTCGCCGTCGAGCACGAGGGTGCGGATGGTCATCGCGAGGTCCAGCGAGCCGTCCGAGCCCAGGCGGCCGAAGGCGCCGGAGTAGACGCCGCGGGGACCGCCCTCCCACTCCCGCAGCAGCTCCACCGCCCGGCGCTTGGGCGCTCCCGTCATCGAGCCGGCCGGGAAGAGGGCCGCGATCAGCTCGGCGATCCCGACGCCCGGCGCGCGGCGGGCCGAGACCTCGCTGACCAGCTGGTGGACGTGCGGGTAGCTCTCCACCTCGAGCAGGCGGTCGACGACGACGGAGCCGGGGGCGGCGATCCGGGCGAGGTCGTTGCGGACGAGGTCCACGATCATCACGTTCTCGGCCCGCTCCTTCACGCTCGACACGAGCTCGTCCCGGAGCGCGCGGTCCTCGTCGGCGTCCCGGCCCCGGGGGCGCGTGCCCTTGATGGGATGCGTGGCGACGCGTCCATCGGCCCCGCCGGTGAGGAACCGCTCGGGCGAGGCGCTGACGAGCGCGAGCGGGCCGAGGCGGATCAGCCCGCCGTGATGGCTCGGGCTGGAGCGGCGGAGGCGACGGTACGCCTCGACCGGATCGAACCGGCCCTCGACGACGATCTCGTCGGTGAGGCAGAGCTGGTAGGCGTCCCCCGCGCGGATGGCCTCCTGGCAGCGGCCGATCAGCGCCGTGTACTCGGCGGCGGAGTGGCGGCGGACCGGGACGCCGGCGGGCTCGGGATCCGCGGGGTCCGCGGGGGCGGGCGCCCCGACGAGCTCGAGCAGGCGCGCGGTGAGCTCCTGCACGTCTCCCGTGGCGACCAGGCGGACGGTCCGGGCCCCGTGGTCGAACTCGAGCACGGGGTCGCCCCGGAGCAGGGCGAGTGCCGGCGGATCCGCGGGGCCGGTCGGCGCCGAGGGCAGGGAGACGGAGGCTGCTCCCGCCTCGTAGGAGATCCAGCCGTAGCGGCCGAGCGCGCGGTCGCCCGCCGGGGCCTCGTCGTCGACCGCGGCGAGCGCCGCCGCCACGTCGCCGCCGGCCTCGACGAGGAGCACGTCCCCGCGGGCGCACGCGCCGAGGTAGGAGCGGCCGCTCGTCGCTCCGAGGCCCGAGTCGAGCCAGAACGACGCCTCGGCCGTGGCGAACAGGGCGTGGTGCGCGAGCTCCGGATCGACCCAGGGCAGCTCGGTCGAGCGGACGTGCCGATCCTCCGAGACCACTGGGCTAGCGTAGGCGGTCGTGGACGGCGAGCAGGTTCGGGAGTGGGACGGGCGGGCCCTGACGAGCGTTCCCGAGCCGCCCGGCACCTCCCTGGACGCGGCCGACTCCTGGCTGGTGGACGAGGGACGCGTCCGCGGGCTCGACCTGCACCGCGAGCGGTTCGCCGCCTCCGTCGCCTCGGCGGGCGGGCACCCGGACGTCGACCCGTTCCTCCACGCCGCGATCGCCGCCCTGCCCCGCGAGGGCCGCTCCTTCCCCCGCGTCGAGCTCTCGGGAGGCGCCCTGCGGCTCCGGCTGCGATCCGCCCCGCCGACGACCCGCTCCGTGGTGCTGTGGACGAGCCCCGTGGATCCGCGCCGGACACCGTCCTGGAAGGGGCCGGACATCGCACGTCTCGCCCTCCTGCGGACGCGCGCGCACGCCGCGGGAGCGGACGAGGCCGTGCTGCTCGACGCCGACGGCGCCGTCATCGACGGAGCGAGCAGCGCGATCCTGTGGTGGCTGGGCGATGCGCTGGTCGTCCCTCCGGCGACGAGTACGCGCGTGCGCAGCGTGACGGCTCGCACCGTCTCGGTGCTCGCCGGCGCGCTCGGCGTGGACGTGATCGAGGCCCCGGCCGAGCCGGAGTCGCTCGAGGGCCGTGAGGTCTGGACGGCCAACGCCCTGCACGGTCTGCGGCTGGCGACCGCCTGGGCGGACGGACCGGCGCTCGCCGCGGAGCCGGGCCGCCTGGACGCCTGGCGGAAGCGGCTGGACGCTCTCAGGCGGCCTCTCCCGGCGCTCTGACCCGCGGAGGACCTCAGCTCCCGCGCGTCCCCCAGACGGAGGGCCCCCGTTCCGGTCGCAGTCGTGCGTCCGCCGTGCGAGCATCGAGTACCCCCTCTTCCGGCCCCCGCCGGCCACTCGAGAAAGTCCTGCGATGACGCGGCGGACGCTGCTCGCCCAGGCGGGCGAGCCGTTCTCGCGGTAGACGACGAGGTTGCCGTCGGG